>NZ_CP128846.1:1571875-1886250 GCF_030388665.1 Streptomyces flavofungini
TCACGCTCTCCCGCACGGAGATCGGCGAACTCTCCGAAGGCGCGGCGGGCGGCTCGTCCGCGATGCCGCACAAGGCGAACCCGGTCCGCGCCACCCTGATCGCCGCCGCGGCCCAGCGCGCCCCCGCGCTCGCCGCCACGCTGTACGCCTCGCTGCCCGCCGCCGACGAACGCCCGCCCGGCGCCTGGCACGCCGAGTGGGAGCCCCTGCGGGACCTCCTGCGCCTGGTCGGCGGCGCGGCCCGCGACGCGGTCGACCTGTGCGCCCATCTCCAGGTCCACCCGGCCACGATGCGCGCCCACCTGGACCTCACGGCGGGCCTCCTCACCTCCGAACGCCTCGTCGTGGAACTGACCCCCCACCTGGGCCGTGCCCGCGCCACGGAACTGGTGTCCGCGGCGGCTCGAAGGGTCAAGGCGGGCGAGAGAACCCTGGCGGAGGCAGTGTCGGCAGAACTGACAGCGCTCCAGCCCCGCCTCCACCCGCCCGACGACCCCCCACCCCCCGTACCCGACCTCCCCACGCTCACCGCACTCACCGCACTCACCGACCCCACCCACTGGACCGGCTGCGCGGGAACCCTCACGGACCGCGCGCTGAAACGACGATGAGCACCACACGGACTCGGCCGGACCCCGGCATGGGTCGCACGCACCCCTCCGCCGCCCGTGACCTGCAGCGCCACGCACGTGAGAAGCAGCACACGTCACCGTCAAGTCACCGCCGTGACACATCCGTGCCTTAGATTTCGAGGTGATCGTGGAACTTCACGCACGGAGGTGAGCACGTGCCCCGACTCGGCGGACGCCCCTGGGTGTTCACCGCGCTGGCCGCCGTGCTGTTCGTCGTCCTCCAGTGCTTCGGGCCCGGCCCGGGCGGTGGCGCGTCCGTGGGGCTCGCCGTCGAGGCCAGGGAGCCCGTCGTCTCGTCGGCGTGCGACGGTCCCGCGGGAGCCCGGGCCGCGTCCGAGCACATGCGGGTCCGGGCCCGGCCGCACGCGTGCCCCGTCACCGACGGGCACGTGGCCGCCCCGGTCACGGTGGCGTCCGACGCCCCGCCCGCGCGGCCGTCGCTGCCACGCCTCGTCGCGTACGACGAGAGCAGACCCGCGGGCCGTGAGCTACCGTCCCTGCTCCAGGTCTTCCGCTGCTGATCGGTGCCACCGCACCGGCACCCGCGACCCCCACACACACGTCGCCGTGCCGGTCCGTACCGATCCCATGTCACACCGAGCACCTACACGCCCCCCGTGGCGCTCAGGAGTCATTCCCCCATGCAGCCCTTCCTCGACCGTTCCCTTCACCGTGCCCGTTCGCTGTTAAAGGTCTCCGGAGACCGGCGGCACGACCTCACCGCCTCCGTAGTGGTCTTCCTCGTCGCACTCCCCCTGTGCGTCGGTGTCGCCGTCGCGTCCGGCGTACCCGCCGAACTCGGCCTGATCACCGGCATCGTCGGCGGTATCGTCACCGGCCTGCTGCCCGGCAGCAGCCTCCAGGTCAGCGGCCCGGCAGCCGGCATGACCGTCCTCGTGTACGAAGCCGTCCAGGAGTTCGGGCTCCCCGCGCTCGGCGCGCTCGTGCTCGCCGCGGGCCTGCTCCAACTGGCCATGGGCGCGCTGCGGCTCGGCCGCTTCTTCCGCGCGATCTCCGTCGCCGTCGTCGAGGGCATGCTCGCCGGGATCGGGCTCGTCCTGATCGCCGGACAGCTCTACGCGATGGCGGACCAGAAGGCCCCCGCGAGCGGGCTCGCGAAGATCGGGGGCCTGCCCGAGCTGATCGCCGACACCTTCGGCTCCGGCCGCGCGCTGGCCGCGCTCGCCCTCGGTTCCGGCACCGTCGCGGTGCTGCTGCTGTGGCGCAGGCTGCCGGCCGTGTTCCGCACGGTCCCCGCGCCGCTCGCCGCCGTCGCCCTGGCGACGGCCGTGTCACTGCTGTTCTCGATGCCGGTCGCCACCGTCGAGGTGCAGGGCCTCGTCGAGGCCGTGCAGCCGCCCGGCAGCGGTGCCTTCGGTGAACTCCTCGGCCTCGGCGCCATCGGCACGGTCCTCGCGTTCGCACTGATCGCGTCCGCGGAGAGCCTGTTCAGCGCGGCCGCCGTGGACCGGCTGCACGACGGCCCGCGCACCGACTACGACAAGGAGCTGGTCGCCCAGGGCGCGGGCAACACGGTGTGCGGGCTCCTCGGCGCGCTCCCGATGACCGCGGTGATCGTCCGCAGCGCCGCCAACGTGCAGGCCGGTGCCCGTACGAAGGCGTCCCGCGTCCTGCACGGCGTGTGGCTGCTCCTCTTCGCCGCGCTGCTGCCCGCCGCGCTCGGCCTCATCCCCGTCGCCGCGCTCGCGGGCGTCCTCGTGCACGCGGGCTGCAAGCTGGTGCCCGCGCGGCAGTTGGCCGGGCTGTGGCGCGAGCACCGGGGCGAGGCGGTCGTGCTGGTGGTGACGGCCCTCGCGATCGTGTCGGTGAGCATGTTCGAGGGCGTGCTCATCGGTCTCGCGCTCGCGGTCGTCAAGACGGCGTGGGAGACGTCCCACGTGCACATCGAGGTCGTCGACAAGGGCGTGGGCCCCATCCGCGCCCACCTGTCGGGCAACGCCACCTTCCTGCGGCTCCCGAAGATCCTCGACGCCCTGGAGGCACTCCCCCAGGACCGCCCGATCGAGCTGGACCTGACGAACCTGCGCCATCTCGACCACGCCTGCCGCACCTCCCTGGAGAACTGGGCGCTGCGGCACAGCGCGGAGGGCACGGAACCGGTGCGGGTGGCTTCGGAGGTGTGAGATCGCTTGGGGGCGGCGTTCGTCTCCTGAGGGCGGCGTTCGTCCCCTGAGAGTTCGTCCCCTGGGGCGGCGTTCCTGGACGGGGGCGCTCCTCCTGGTCCGGGCGCCGGGCGCCCGTCCCCGGGGCCGGTGTACGGGTCACCGTGCCCCGTACACCGGCTGCGGCGTCTCGGCCCTGGAGAGCAGCTTCAGAGCCGCTTCGCCCGCCTCGGCGGCGCTCCAGCGGGCGCCTTTGTCGGCGCTCGGCCCCGGCCGCCAGCCGTCCATGACGGTGATACGGCCCGCCTCCGCCTCGAAGACGCGGCCGGTGACCCCGGAGGCGGCGTCCGAGCCGAGCCAGACGACCAGCGGGGACACGTTCTCCGGAGCCATCGCGTCGAAACCGCCGTCCACGGGGGCGGCCATCGTGTCGGCGAACGTCCGCTCGGTCATGCGGGTCCGCGCGGCGGGCGCTATGGCGTTCACGCGCACTCCGTAGGCGGCGAGTTCCGCGGCCGCGACCAGGGTGAGCCCGAGGATCCCGGCCTTGGCGGCGCTGTAGCAGCCCTGCCCGACGCTGCCCGACAGGCCCGCCCCGGAGGAGGTGTTGATGACTCCCGCGCGGGGTTCGCGCCCCGCCTTGGACTCGGCGCGCCAGTGCGCGGCCGCGTGCTTCAGGGGCAGGAAGTGTCCCTTCAGGTGGACGCGTACGACAGCGTCCCAGTCGTCCTCGTCGAGGTTCACGAGCATCCGGTCGCGCAGGAACCCCGCGTTGTTCACGAGGGTGTCCAGGCGCCCGTACGTCTCCAGGGCGGCGTCGACGAGCGAGGCCGCGCCGTCCGGCGTGGCGATGTCCCCGTAGTGCGCGACCGCCGCGCCGCCCGCCGCGCGGATCTCCTCGACGACGGCCTGCGCGGGTCCTCCGGAGGAGCCGGAGCCGTCGAGGCCCGCCCCCAGGTCGTTGACGACGACCCGCGCGCCCTCGGCGGCGTACGCACGTGCGTGCGCGCGCCCCAGGCCCCGCCCCGCGCCGGTGACGATCACGACGCGCCCCGCGCAGATGCCGGTCGTGGGTCCGGGGCCGGACCCGGTGGCAGCGTTCATGGGGAACTCCCTTTTGTTGGTGGCTCTTCGTCGTTGGCTCTTTCGTCGGCGGCGCTTTCGTAGGTGGCGCCTGCTTCGTAGGTGGCGCCTGCGACGCATCCGTAGGCGGCGTTCTCTCCCATCGGTCTCCCGTCAGTGGTTCACGGAAGCCGCGTCGAGGAACGCGGGCCGCTCGCCGCCCCCGTGCAGATGCAGCGCCGCCCCGCTGACGTACCGTGCGGCGTCGGAGGCGAGGAACACGCAGGCGTCGCCGACGTCGGCCGGGTCGGCGAGGCGGCCGAGCGGGACCGTGCGCCCGACCGCCGCGACGCCCTCCTCGTCGCCGTAGTGCAGGTGGGAACTCTCGGTGCGGGTCAGGCCGAGGACGACGGTGTTCACGCGCACGTGCGGAGCCCACTCGACAGCCATGGTGCGCGCCAGGTTCTCCAGGCCCGCCTTGGCGGCGCCATAGGCACCGGAGCCGGGTGAGGGGCGGGTGCCGCTGACGCTGCCGATCATCACGATGGCGCCGCCGCTTCCTTGACGGCGCATCACCTCGTACGCGGCGAGGGAGGCGTAGAGCGGTGCCAGCAGGTTCAGCTCGACGATCTTCGTCTGGCGGGCCGCGGTCGTCTCGGCGAGCAGCCCGAACGGCGTGCCGCCCGCGTTGTTCACGAGGACGTCGATCCCGCCGTGGTCGGCCGCCACCTCGGCGAAGAAGTCGGTGGCCGCCGCGGCGTCCCGTACGTCGAGGGGGCGGAACTCCGCGGCGACGCCCGCCACATCGACGGGGGCGGCGGGGGGCCTGCGGGCGCAGATCACGACGCGCGCCCCGGCGGCGAGGAAGCGCCGGGCGATCCCGGCGCCGACGCCGCGGGTGCCGCCGGTGACCACGACCGTCTGTCCCTTGTCAGTCATGGCTGCTACCTTTCGAAGGCAACTAACAAATGTTTGGTTGAGGCTCTGGTCGAAAGGTAGCGGATCCTCTGATGCCTGTCTCCACCTCGGCTGCGGACGGCGGCGTCGCAGTCGTCACCGTCGACTACGCACCGGTCAACGCCCTGCCCGTGCGGGGGTGGTTCGACCTCGCGGACGCAGTGCGCGCCGCGGGCCGCGACCCGGGCGTGCGCTGCGTGGTGCTCGCCGCGGCGGGCCGGGGTTTCAACGCGGGCGTGGACATCAAGGAGATGCAGCGCGACCCCGGCCACGAAGCGCTGCTCGGCGCCAACCACGGGTGCTACGAGGCGTTCTCCGCGGTGTACGGCTGCGCGGTCCCGGTCGTCGCCGCCGTGCAAGGGTTCTGTCTGGGCGGCGGCATCGGCCTGGTGGGCAACGCGGACGCGATCGTGGCGAGCGACGACGCCACGTTCGGACTGCCGGAGCTGGACCGCGGCGCGCTCGGCGCGGCGACGCACCTGGCCCGCCTGGTGCCCCAGCACCTGATGCGCGCGCTGTACTACACCTCGCGCACGGCGACCGCCGCCGAACTGCACGCCCACGGCTCGGTGTGGCGGGTGGTCCCGCGCGCGGAGCTGCACGCGGCGGCCCTGGAGCTGGCCCACGAGATCGCCCGCAAGGACGGGGCGCTGCTGCGTCTGGCCAAGGCCGCGATCAACGGCATCGACCCGGTCGACGTGCACCGCAGCTACCGCTTCGAGCAGGGCTTCACCTTCGAGGCGAACCTCAGCGGCCTGGCCGACCGGATCCGCGCCGACTTCGGCGGCAAGGAGGGGAAGCAGTCATGAGCGGCAAGGTGATGACGCCCGACGCGATCGTGGGGCGCCTGGAGAGCGGCATGACCCTCGGCATCGGCGGCTGGGGCTCGCGCCGCAAGCCGATGGCGCTGGTGCGGGCACTGCTCCGCTCGGCCGTCACGGACCTGACGGTGGTGGCGTACGGCGGTCCGGACGTGGGGCTTCTGGCCGCGGCGGGCCGCATCCGCAAGCTGGTCACGGCGTTCGTGACGCTCGACTCGATCCCGCTGGAGCCGCACTTCCGCGCGGCCCGCGAGCGCGGCGCCTTCGAACTGGTCGAGCTGGACGAGGCGATGTTCATGCAGGGCCTGACGGCGGGCGCCCAGCGACTGCCGTTCCTGCCCGTCCGCGCGGGCCTCGGCTCGGACGTCCTGCGGGTCAACCCCTCGCTGCGGACGGTCACTTCGCCGTACGCGGACGGGGAGGAGCTCGTGGCGGTGCCCGCCCTGCGCATGGACGCCGCCCTGGTCCACCTGAACCGCGCGGACGCCCTCGGCAACGCCCAGTACCTGGGCCCCGATCCGTACTTCGACGACCTGTTCTGCGAGGCGGCCGACTCTGCGTACGTGGCGTGCGAGCGCCTCGTCGGCACGGCCGAGCTGACCCGGGACGCGGCTCCGCAGACGCTCCTGGTCTCGCGGCACGCGGTCACGGGCGTGGCCGAGACGCCCCGGGGCGCGCACTTCACGTCGTGTGTGCCGGACTACGACCGCGACGAGGCGTTCCAGAAGGAGTACGCGACCGCCGCCCGCACCCCGGAGACCTGGGGCGACTTCAGCGCCCGCTTCCTCGCCGGCACCGGCGAGGAGGACTATCACCTGGCCGTCGAGGCCTGGCACAAGGAGCAGCGATGACCACGACGACCGGGACCGCGACGGTGACGCGCGCCGAGTACTGCGTTGTGGCCTGCGCCGAGGCCTGGCGCGGCGACGGCGAGGTGCTCGCCTCCCCCATGGGCACGATCCCGTCGATCGGGGCACGCCTCGCGAAACTGACGTTCGCGCCCGAGCTGCTCCTCACGGACGGTGAGGCCCTGCTGATCGGGGACGTTCCCGCGATCGGGGCGCGGTCCCGGTTGACGGAGGGCTGGCTGCCGTACCGCCGCCATCTGACGATGGTGATGGGCGGCCGCAGGCACGTGATGATGGGCGCGAGTCAGATCGACCGCTTCGGCAACCAGAACATCAGCTGTGTCGGCGACTGGCGCCGGCCGGACCGTCAGCTCCTAGGCGTCCGCGGCGCCCCCGTCAACACCCTGAACAACCCGGTGAGTTACTGGATCCCGCGGCACTCCCCGCGCGTTTTCGTCGAGCGGGTCGACATGATCTGCGGGGTCGGGTACGACAGCGCCGCGGCGGCGGGCCTGTCGGCGACACGCTTCCACGAGCTGCGTCGCGTGGTGTCGGACCTGGGTGTCTTCGACTTCGCGACGGCGGATCGCTCGATGCGGGTGGTGAGCCTGCACCCCGGGGTGACGGTCGAGGAACTCCACGACGCCACGGGCTTCCCGCTCCCCCTGCCGGCCGAGGTCCCCCGCACCCGCGCCCCCTCCGCCGGCGAACTCCGGCTGATCCGCGACGTGGTGGACCCCTCCGCCCTGCGCGACCGGGAGGTGCGGGCCCGGTGACGGCGCCCGGCCCGCGGACGGCCCTGACCCGGCTCACCGGGGTGCGGCATCCGATCGTGCAGACCGGTATGGGGTGGGTGGCGGGCCCACGCCTGGTCTCCGCGGTGGCGAACGCGGGCGCGCTCGGCGTGCTCGCCTCCGCGACGATGGCGCCCGAGCGGCTGCGGGCGGCCGTCCGGGAGGTCAGGTCCCGCACGGACGAGCCGTTCGGCGTGAACTTGCGGGCCGACGCGGGGGACGCGCGCGAGCGGGTGCGGATCATCGTCGAGGAGGGTGTCCGTGTGGCGTCGTTCGCCCTCGCCCCGTCCAGGGATCTGATGGCCGAGCTGAAGGACGGCGGTGTCGTGGTGATCCCGTCCGTCGGGGCGCGGCGGCATGCCGAGAAGG
The DNA here is from genome assembly GCF_030388665.1 of Streptomyces flavofungini. Taxonomy (NCBI): domain Bacteria; kingdom Bacillati; phylum Actinomycetota; class Actinomycetes; order Kitasatosporales; family Streptomycetaceae; genus Streptomyces; species Streptomyces flavofungini. The sequence continues at coordinate 1,579,482 of NZ_CP128846.1, forward strand.
TCGCGGCGTGGGGCGCGGACGCGGTCCTCGTGCAGGGCGGGGAGGGCGGCGGCCACACCGGCGAGGTCGCCACGACCGTGCTTCTGCCTCAGGTCGTGGACGCCGTGGACATCCCGGTGATCGCCGCGGGCGGCTTCCACGACGGTCGGGGCCTGGTCGCGGCGCTGGCCTACGGCGCGGCGGGCGTCGCGATGGGCACGCGGTTCCTCCTCACGGCGGAGTCGACGGTGCCGGACGCGGTGAAGGCCCGCTATCTCGCGGCGACGGTCAAGGACGTCACGGTCACCACCCGCGTCGACGGCCTCCCCCATCGCATGCTCCGCACGGACCTTGTGGCCGCCCTGGAGCGCGCGGGCCCCCTGCGCGCCCTGACCCGCGCGGCGCGCCACGCGGCGGCGTTCCGCCGTGTCTCCGGCACGACGTGGCCCGGCCTGATCCGCGACGGCCTGACGATGAAACGCGGCAAGGACCTGACCTGGAGCCAGGTCCTCCTCGCCGCGAACACCCCCATGATGCTCAAGTCCGCCCTGGTGGACGGCGACCCGGAAACCGGCCTGATGGCATCGGGCCAGGTGGTGGGCCTCCTCGGGGACACCCCGACATGCGCGGAGCTGGTGTCGAGGGTGGTTCGGGAGGCGGAGGAGACGGCACGGGGCTTGCGGGTCGGGTGGGGGGATGAGGCGGCCGTGGGGTGATCGGGTCGCGGCGGCACTGGACTCGCGGCCGCGGACGCGAGGGCGCGCCCCGCCCCGGCACCGACCGCCACCGCCCGCGCACCCCTGCTGGTTCGGCTCCGGGGGGGGCGTTTCAGCCCGTCCGGCGTTTGAGGACGAGGCCGTTCAGGCCGATGGCGGGGGTCCGGGGGCGGCAGCCCCCCGTGGCCTCGCCCCGGACCACGTCCAGGGCGCGACCAGCCGGTGCCACGCCCAGCCGCACGCAGCTCGCCGCACGCCGCACGCCGCCCAGCCCTACAACACCCCGGCCAGCTCCCGCTCGGCCAGCGCCACCAGCCCATCCGCCCCGCAGGCCCGAGCGAGTGCGAGCCCCCGCTCCAGTTCCTCCACGGCGCCCGAGGCGATCCCGTACTCGACGCGGGCCACGGCGTGTTCGTACTGGCAGGGCGAGGCCTCCAGATACGTCACGGCCTTGGCGTACAGGGCGACGGCCTTCGTCCCGGTCTCCAGCGCCGCCGCACACCGCACCGCTTCGCCGATCGCGGTGTCCGTGCCGAACCGCTCGGCCTGCACGCGCGCGTCCGCGACGAGGTCGCCCGCACGCCGCGGGTCCTCGACGGCGAGCGCGCGAGCGAGGTCGTACGCCCAGGGAGCGAGCACGGTGTTGTACTGGCCGCGGGCCGTCAGCGCCTTGGCGGTGGCCTCCAGTTCGTTGAGGCCTTCCTCGGTGTGGCCGAGCGCGAGGAGCAGCCGTCCGCGCACGGACATGGCGTCGGGGACGTAGATCGTGGACGCGGACGGCGGTGCGAAGCCGTAGCGGTCGGCGACGGCCTTGGCCTCCAGGGCGTGACCACGGGCGAGCAGGGTGTCGATGAGCATGCTGGCGGCCTCCCAGTGCATGGGGAGTCCGCCCTGGCCCACGCGGTCGGCGAGCCGCAGGCTCTCGCGGAGCGACTTCTCGGCGTCCCTGAGCCGTCCGCGCCTGCGGTGCACATAGCCGAGGAAGGCATGCGCGAGCGCGAGGTGACCGCCGCTCCAGCCCGCGGTCTCGTACGCCTTCACGGCTTCGGTGAACAGGCTCTCCGCGCGGTCGAGCCGGTCGGCGAAGGCATAGGAGCTGCCGAGCATCAGGCGCAGTTCGAAGCTCCACTCGGCGTCGGTCCAGCCGAGCCCGGGTGCGAGCCGGCCGTTGACGAGCGCGCGGTCGCACAGCTCGACGACCTCTTCGGCGTTCTCGCCGCGCGTCATGGCGTCGAAGGCGCGCAGGATGAGCAGGGCGCGCTCGGCGTTGTCGCGTCCGGTGAGCGGACCGGCGAGCACGGCGAGGCGCCGGGAGCGACCGGGTGAGTCCTCCTCGCCCGCGTGGATGCCCTCCCACATGTAGTGCACGGCTTGGAGCCGCAGCCGGGCGGGGCCGTCCGGAAGCCGCGAGGCCTCCTCGTCGATGACGCGCAGGCCTTCGCCGAGCTGGTCGTTGTGGACCAGGGCCTGGGAGAGCCTGCACACGGCGTCGACGCGCAGTTGCTGGCTGAGTCCGGACATCGACAGGGCCTCGCGCAGATGCCCGATGGTGGTGACGGGCGAGGTCAGCAGGGTGGCGCAGCCCAGTTCGTAGAGCACGTGGGCGTGAACGTCGGGACGGGGCGGCTCGCGCAGGGCCCGCTCCAGGCAGCGGCGGGCCGCGTCGGGCGCGCCGACGGCGAGGTGTTCGGTGGCGGCGTCGCGCAGGTGCTGGACCAGCTCCGGGTCGTCGTCCGGGTGGACTTCGAGGAGGTGCCGGGAGGCCGCGGCGGCGCCGCGTCCGGAGCGGGTGACGGCCCAGGCGGCCCGGCCGTGCATCGCGGTGCGGGTGGCGTTCGGGATCGATTCGTAGACGGCCGTGGCGATGAGCGGGTGCACGAACTCCAGGCCGGCTTCGCCGCTGGTGACGATGCGGGCGGCGCGGAGCCGCTCGGCGCACCGGACGGCGTCGTCGTGCCGCATCCCGGCGAGCGACGCGGCGAGTTCGGTGGAGATCCCGGGGCCGAGGATCGCGGCGGCCCAGGCGAACCGGGTCACGTCGGTGCCGAGGTCCTCGAGGCGGGCGACGAGGCCGCGGCCGCGTGCGGAGCGGTTGAGGTCCCGCAGTTCGGCGGCGGAGCTCTCGACCGGTTCCAGCTCGCTGTCCTGCACCTTGGCGAGCAGTTCCACGGACTCGTACGGATTGCCGCCGGTGACCGCCCAGACCTCGCGGCAGAACGGGGCGTCGGCGTGCTCGCCGAGGGTGGCGCGGGTCAGGCCCGCCGTGGCGTCCGGGGTGAGGGCGCGCAGCGGGGTCGTGGGCAGGGCCGACGCGCCGATCCGGGCGAGGTGGCGGGCGCCTTCGCCGGTGGCCTCGCCGGGCCGGTGCGCGACCACGACGAGGGCGGGCAGGTCGTCGAGGCGCTCGACGAACGCGGCGAGCCAGCGCAGCGTCTCCTGGTCGGCCCAGTGCGCGTCGTCGATGATCAGGACCAGTGGCCAGTACAGCCGGGAGAGGCGGGCGACCACGTCGACGAGGCCGTCGCAGACGGCCTGCGGGTCGGGGCGGCCGCTGCCCGGCTCGGTGATGCCGAGGGCGGGTCCGGCGATCTCGTACCAGTCGCCCAGATACTCGCGGCCCTCTTCGGGACTGAGCTGGACGAGGACGGGCTGGAGGAGCTGTCGTACGACGTTGAAGGGCACCTCGGCCACGGTCTCGCCACCGCGGGCCGCCAGGACCGTGGCACGGCCCTGGGCGATGCGGCGCACTTCGGACAGCAGCGCGGTCTTGCCGATGCCGGCCTCACCGCTGTAGACGAGCAGGCCGCCCTCGGTCGCCAGGTCCGAGCACAGTGCGGACACCGCGCCCTCGGCTGCGGCGAGTTCCGCGTCGCGCTCCCACAGCGGGGCCCAGGCGCCACCACCTCCGGGCCGTCCCTGCGTCATCGCGCTACCTCCCGGGGTCGCTCAATCGACGTACAGAAGTCGAGCCTAGCCGGGTCGGGGCCCTCGCGGAGCACGGTCCGCGCAGCTACTCCCGCACGGGTGACAGACGGTCATATGCCAGGCTGCCGGGCTTTCGGGGGCGGGGCGCGGCGCGGTGGCGCCGGGACGCATGGGCGGACGGACGGTGTGGTCTTCACAGGCGTTCGATCACGGTGACGTTGGCCTGCCCGCCTCCTTCGCACATCGTCTGGAGGCCGAACCGGCCGCCGGTGCGCTCCAGTTCGTGCAGGAGTGTCGTCATCAGGCGGGCGCCGGTGGCACCCAGGGGGTGACCCAGGGCGATGGCTCCGCCGTTGACGTTGACGCGGTCCGGGTCGGCACCGGTCTCTTTCAGCCAGGCGAGGACCACGGGCGCGAAGGCTTCGTTGATCTCGACGAGGTCGATGTCGTCGAGGGTCAGGCCGGTCTTCTTCAGGGCGTGCGCGGTGGCGGGGATGGGTGCGGAGAGCATCCGGATGGGGTCCTCGCCGCGTACGGACAGGTGGTGGATCCGCGCGCGGGGCGTCAACCCGTGGTCGCGGACGGCCTGTTCACCGGCGAGGAGCAGGGCGGCGGCGCCGTCGGAGACCTGGGAGGAGCACGCGGCGGTGATGCTGCCGCCGTCCATGACGGGCTTGAGGGACGCCATCTTCTCCGCTGTCGTGTCGCGGCGCGGGCCCTCGTCGGCGGTGACGCCCGCGAGGGGGACGGTTTCGCGGTCGAAGCGGCCCTCGTCGATGGCGCGCAGCGCCCGCTGGTGCGAGCCGAGCGCGAACTCCTCCATGTCCGTACGGGAGATGCCCCATTTCCCGGCGATCAGCTCGGCGCCGTGGAACTGGTCGACGGGCCGGTCCCCGTAGCGGGCGCGCCAGCCCTCGCTGCCCGCGAAGGGGCCTTCGGTGAGGCCGAGCGGGGCGGCGGCCTGCCGGGACGCGAAGGCGATGGGAACCATGGACATGTTCTGGGTGCCGCCCGCGACGACGAGGTCCTGGGTGCCGGAGAGGATGCCCTGGGCGGCGAAGTGCAGGGCCTGCTGCGAGGATCCGCACTGCCGGTCGACGGTCACGCCGGGCACTTCCTCGGGGAGTCCGGCCGCCAGCCAGCTGGTGCGCGCGATGTCCCCGGCCTGCGGTCCGACGGCGTCCAGGCAGCCGAAGACGACGTCGTCCACGGCTGCCGGGTCGATGCCGCAGCGCTCGACGAGCGCCGCGAGGACGTGGGCGCCCAGGTCGGCGGGGTGCACGGCGGCGAGGCCGCCGCCGCGCTTGCCGACGGGGGTGCGGACCGCCTCGACGATGTAGGCCTCGGCCATGGCTGCGTACTCCTCGCGGTCTGGCGCCGTGCGGCGACGGCGCGGTCTCAGGTGCGTACGGAGATGCCGTCCAGGACCATCGACAGATACTGGCGGGCGATCTCCTCGGGGCTGTGGCCCCCGCCCGGGCGGTACCAGGAAGCGGCGACCCAGACGGTGTCGCGCACGAAGCGGTAGGCCAGGCGGATGTCCAGGTCGGCGCGGAAGACGCCGTCGGTGACGCCGCGCTCCAGCGTCGTCAGCCAGGCCTTCTCGAACCGCTGCTGGGACTCGACCAGGTACTCGAACCGGGTCTGGGTGACCAGGTGCTTGGACTCCTTCTGGTAGATCGCGACGGCGGAGCGGTGCCGGTCGATCTCCCGGAAGGACTCGGTGACGAGGGCTTCCAGGGTCTCGCGGGGGCCGAGGGGCGCGGAGAGGACGCTGTCGTAGCCGTCCCACAGCTCGGTCAGGAACGTCCGCAGGATCTCTTCGAGCATCGACTCCTTGGAGTCGAAGTGGTAGTAGAGGCTGCCCGCGAGCATGCCCGCGGCGTCCGCGATCTTGCGGACGGTGGTGGCGTTGTAGCCCTGCTCGGCGAAGACGTCCGCGGCGATCCTGAGCAGCTCGCCACGGCGCTCGGGCGAGGGGGTCACCGGGGGCTTCTTCCTGCCGCCGGCCGTCCGCTCGCCGCCGGTCGACCTCTTGCTGGTACGCGTGTCGCTCGGCTTCTCGGCGGTACGGGTGTCGCTCGGCTTCTCGCTGGTACGGGTGTCGCTGGACTGCTTCTGTTTCGGCACACGGTCATTCTCCGCCTAGGCGTGCTGGCTGCTGACCGACACCGTCTCCCCCGTCATGTACGAGGAGTAGCCGCTGGCGAGGAAGACGATGACGTTGGCTATCTCCCAGGGCTCGGCGGGGCGTCCGAACGCCTCGCGCGCGGTCAGCTCGTCGAGCAGCTCGGCGGAGGTGACCTTCGCCAGGTGCGGGTGCAGGGCGAGGCTGGGGGCGACGGCGTTGATCCGGACCCTGTGGGGCGCGGCCTCCAGGGCGGCGCAGCGGGTGAGGGCCATGACTCCGGCCTTCGCGGCCGCGTAGTGCGCCTGGCCCGCCTGGGCGCGCCAGCCGAGCACCGAGGCGTTGTTCACGACGACGCCCCCGGAGCCGGTGGCGCGCAAGCGGCGCAGGGCTGCTCTGGTGCAGCGGAAGGTGCCGTTCAACGTGACGTCGATGACCTGGTCCCACTGCTCGTCGGTCATGTCGGTGAGCTCGGCGGTGCCACCGAGTCCCGCGTTGTTCACCACGATGTCGAGGCGGCCGTGCTGTCGCTCCGCCAGGTCGAAGAGCGCCTGCACCTGGGCCTCGTCCGTCACGTCGCAAGGCGTCCCGTGCACACGCTCGGCGCCGAACTCCTCGGCGAGCCGCTCGACCGTCTCCTCGGTGCGGCGCGCGTGCGCGTCGCCGAGGACGACGCGGGCGCCCTCCTCCAGGAAGCGGCGCGCGGTGGCGCCGCCGATGCCCGCTCCGGCCGCCGCCGTGACGACGGCCGCACGGCCGTCGAGCAGGCCGTGCCCGGACACGTACGGAACCGCCGCCATGCCCCCTCCTGACATCCGCTGCCCCCTCCGCCGCACCGGGCCCGACCGCACCCGCTCGCCGATGCCTCGACGCCTCTCGACGACTGTCTGCCCCTCACGATAATCTACCAAACACTTGTTAGGGACGATGCCCGAGCGGGAGGCGGACCCGGAATGGACCTCGGATTCAGCGCGGCGCAGGAGGAGTTCAGGCAGCGGGCGCGCACCTGGCTCGCCGCGCATGTGCCGTCGCGGCCGCTGCCCTCGCTGGAGACCGAGGAGGGGTTCGCGGCCCACCGCGCCTGGGAGGGCGAGCTGGCCGCGGACCGCTGGTCGGTGGTGTCGTGGCCCGAGGAGTACGGCGGGCGGGGCGTCGGTATCGTCGAGTGGCTGGTGTTCGAGGAGGAGTACTACGCGGCGGGCGCCCCGGGCCGGGTCTCCCAGAACGGCATCAGCCTGCTCGCGCCGACCCTCTTCGACTTCGGCACGCCGGAGCAGCGCGCGCGGGTGCTGCCCCCGATGGCGCGCGGCGAGGTGATCTGGGCACAGGCCTGGTCGGAGCCGGAGGCGGGTTCGGACCTGGCCTCGCTGCGCTCCACCGCCCGCCGGGTGTCCGGTGGTTGGGTCCTGAACGGGCAGAAGACGTGGTCGTCCCGGGCCGCGTTCGCCGACCGCGCGTTCGGCATGTTCCGCAGCGACGCGGACGCGGACCGGCCGCACCGCGGACTGACGTATCTGATGTTCCCGCTCGACGCTCCGGGCGTCACGGTGCGCCCCATCGGCCGCGTCGACGGCAAGCCCGCGTTCGCCGAGCTGTTCCTGGACGACGTGTTCGTGCCCGACGAGGACGTCATCGGCGAGCCGGGCCAGGGTTGGCGGATCGCGATGGCGACGACGGGCGAGGAGCGCGGCCTGACGCTGCGCTCCCCCGGCCGCTTCCTGGCGACGGCTGACCGGCTGCTGCGCGAGTGGCGCGCGCACGGCGACCCGGCCGACACGGCGCTGCGCGACCGGGTGGCCGACGCGGTCGTCGGCGCCCGCGCCTACCAGCTGTTCACCTGGGCCAACGCCTCCCGGTTCCGGGCCGGTGAGCAGATCGGCGCCGGGTCGAGCCTGAACAAGGTGTTCTGGTCGGAGTACGACATCAGGGTGCACGAGGCGGCGCTCGATCTGCTGGGCGCGGAAGGGGAGTTGAGGCCGTCCGCCCCGGGGCCCTCGACCCCGGCCCCGGGCTCTCCGGCCCCGGCGTCCCCGCCCCCGGCCTCCTCGGCCCCGGCGCCCCCGACATCCTCGACGTCCCCGACCGACTGGGCCGAGGGCTACGTCTTCGCGCTCGCCGGTCCGATCTACGCGGGCACCAACGAGATCCAGCGCGACATCATCGCCGAGCGGCTGCTCGGCCTGCCGAAGGGACGCCGGTGATGCGGTTCCTCCTGGACGACGAGCAGCGGGACTTCGCCCGTTCGCTGGACGGCATGCTGACGGCGGCGGACACCCCGGCGGCAGCACGGGCCTGGGCCGCAGGCGAGCACGCACCGGGCCTCGCCCTGCGCCAGCGGCTCGGCGCGGCCGGGGTGTTCGCGCTCGCGGCACCGGAGGCGTACGAAGGGGTGGGGCCGCTGCCCGTCGAAACGGCGGTCGCGTTCGTGGAGTTGGGTCGGCACGCGGTGCCCGGACCGCTGGTCGAGACGGTGGCGACGGTGGCGCTCCTGTCCCGCCTTGCCGAGCTCGGGACCGCGGAGCCCGCGAAGCGGTCGCTGCCGGCGCTGGTCGGCGGCGGGGCAAGCGCGTCGCTGACCCTCCCCGGCACCGGTCCGTACGCACTGGACGCGGACGCATCGGCGGTACTGCTCGCCGCCGGGGACGGGGAGATACGGCTCGCGCCCGGCCACGCGGAACCGCGCGTCTCCCTCGACCCGGCGCGGCGGCTCGCCCGGCTCCTGCCGGGCGGCGAGGTCCTCGCGGCCGGGGAGGCGGCGGCCGACGCGGCCGGGCGGGCCCTGGACTGGGCGGCGCTCGCGACGGCGGCGCAGTGCCTGGGGGTCGGGTACGCCCTCCTCGACCGGACCGTGGCGTACGTGCGGGGGCGGACGCAGTTCGGTGTGCCGGTGGGCTCGTTCCAGGCCGTCAAGCACCGGCTCGCGGACGTGCTGGTGGGGCTGGAGTTCGCGCGTCCGCTGGTGTTCGGTGCGGCGGTGTCGCTGCGGGACGGCGACCGGGCGGCGGCCCGGGTGGACCTGGCCGCGGCGAAGGTGGCCACCGGGGAGGCGGCGTACGGCGCGGCGCGGGCCGCGCTGCAACTGCACGGGGCCCTGGGGTACACGGCCGAGTACGACCTGTCCCTGTGGCTCCTCAAGGCGCGTGCCCTGCGCGGGGCCTGGGGCGGGGTGGGGTGGTGGCGGGAGCGGGTGGTGACGGGCGGGTAGGCCCGCGGCGCGCGGGGATCGGCCACGGGCACGTACCGGACCCCTCACCGCCCTCCGGGAAGCGTCCGCCCCAGCCGGACCAGCGGCGAGCACCCCATGAGCACCGGCGAGAGCAGCATGCCGCAAGCGGCCACCAGCAGGCCGGTCCGCAGCCCGTACACCTCGGCGAGCCGGCCGCCGAGCAGCGAGCCGAGGGGTGTGAGTCCCATGCCGACGAAGGTGATCGTCGCGGCGGCCCGGCCCTGCATGCCGTCCGGGGTGAGGGCCTGCCGGACGGCCATGACCGTGACGTTCACCAGCTGGCCGAAGACCCCGAAGACGAAGTTGACGGCCAGGAGCACGGGGACGGTCACCGGGGCGGGGCCGTGCAGCGCGGGCACGCACAGGAGCACGCCGTCGCCGAGTGCCGCCGCGGCCACGAGCACCGTGCCGTGGCCGAACCGGCGCGGCAGGCGGGCCGCGAGCAGCGAGCCGAGGAGCGCGCCCGGCCCGATCGCTGCCAGCGCGAGGCCGACGGCGGTTCCCGACAGGTGCAGTTCGCGGGGCAGGAACAGCAGGTACACGGTCATCAGGGCCGCGAAGGAGAACTGGAACGCGGCCGAGGCGAGGCCGACGGCGCGCAGTGCGGCGTCGCCGACGACGAAGCGCAGGCCGTCGAGGATCTGGTGCCGGACGCGCGGGGGACGCTCCGCGTGCTCGGGAAGGGGCTCCGCTTGAACGCCTGCCTCCGGAACGTGCAGGCCTTCCTCTGGAACGGATTCCTCCGCGACGGGCTCACGCCGAACACCCGCCTCCGGAACGGATACGTCCGCGCCGGACTCACGCGGAACGCGTGCCGCCGCAGCAGCGTCCCCGGGGACGCCCTCGTGGCGCCGGATCCCCCGGATCGACACGAACGACACCGCGAAGAACACCGCGCCGCACGCGATGCCCCACGGCGCCGCGAGGACGGACACCAGTGCCCCGCCGAGTGCGGGCCCGCCGACCTGGGCCGCGGACCTGCTGCCTTCGAGCGCGCTGTTGCCGAGCACGAGTTGATCGCGGGCCACCAGACGTACGAGGGAGGCCTGGTAGGCCACGTCGAAGAACACGGACAGCGTGCCGACGGCGAAGGCCACGACGAAAAGGACCGGCAGACCGACCCCGCCCAGGAGGCAGGCGACGGCCAGGGCGCCCAGGGCGAGGGCCCGGGCCGCGTCCGCGCGGACCATCACGGTGCGGGTCCGCCACCGGTCCACCCAGGCGCCGGCGAGCAGCGAGAACAGCAGGATCGGAGCCTGCCCCGCCGCGCGCAGGGCGCCCAGTTCACCGGCGCCCGCGTGCAGGGTGAGCACGGCGACGAGAGGCAGGACCACCAGGCTGAGGTGCTCGCCGAGTTGAGAGGCGCTCTGCCCGAGCCACAGACAGCGGAAATCACGGTCCCGCCACAGGTCGGCCGACGCGGAAGCGACGGACTCGGACCCGGCGGAATCAGGAACAGCGGAGGAGCCGGACGACGGCACGGGCGCCCCAAGCGTCACGGAAGAAATCAGGCAGGGAAGGGCTCGCTGTGCCACGCCTTCAGGGGCAGCACGCGATGACAGGCCTCACGGGGACAAGGTCAACGCGTGCGGGAACGACCGGGCATGCCGGACTCCTCACGGTGAACGCCCCCGGAACACTAGCCTTCGGCCGGACACGGCGAAACGCATTTCCGACCGGAACCGGAGGTGGCCGGAACCGGGCCCCGCGCCCACGGCACCTTTGACACCCGGGCCCCGTCCCCACGGCACCTTTGACACCCGGGCCCCGTCCCCACGGCACCTTTGCCACCGGGCCCCCGAGGGGAAGAGCACCCTGGCGCCGTCTCCGGCGCACCCCACCCCGCCAGTGAGAGACTGAGACGCATGCGAGTGATCGGCTTGATGTCCGGCACCTCCCACGACGCCATCGACGCCGGCGCCGTCGACCTGGCCCTCGACGGCGCATGCCTCCGTCTGACCCCGCTCGGCCTGATCAGCCGCGCGTACGACGAGGAGTTGCGCGCGGAACTCGCCGGGGCGCTGCCCCCGGCGGCCACCACCCTCGCCGCCGTGTGCCGCCTGGACACCCGCATCGGCCGGGCCTTCGCCGCGGCCGCCACCGAGGCCGACCGCGAACTGTGCGGCGGAGGCGCCGAGTTGATCGCCTCGCACGGGCAGACCGTCTTCCACTGGGTGGACGAGGGGCACGTGCGCGGCACGCTGCAGATCGGCCAGCCCGCGTGGATCGCGGAGGCCACCGGCCTGCCGGTGGTCGCCGACTTCCGGCCGCGGGACGTCGCGGCCGGCGGCCAGGGGGCGCCGCTCGTCAGCCTCGTGGACCAGCTGTGGCTGCGCGGCCGCCCCGGCACTCCCGTCGCCCTGAACCTCGGCGGCATCGCCAACATCACCGCCCCCGACGGCACGGCCTTCGACACCGGTCCGGCCAACGCCCTGATCGACGCGGCGGTCCGCGCGTGGACGCCGCAGGGCCGCGAGCGGGGCCTGACGTACGACAGGGACGGCGAGATCGCCGCGCGCGGCACCGTGCACGAGGCCCTGCTCGCCCGGCTGCTCGCCGAGCCGTACTACGCGCTGCCCGCCCCGAAGACGACGGGCAAGGAGCTCTTCCACCCGGACTATCTGCGCCAGGCCCTGTCCGGGTACGAGGACCTCGCCGCCGAGGACGTCGTCGCGACGCTCACCCGGCTCACGGCGGTGACGGTCGCCGACGCGGTGCGCGCGGCGAAGGCGAGCGAGGTGGTGGCGTCGGGCGGCGGGATCCGCAACCCCACGCTGATGGCGATGGTGCGGGCCGAGTTGGGGCCCGGCGTGCCGGTGCGCGACTCGGACGAGCTGGGGCTCGCGGCGGCGGCGAAGGAGGCGTACGCCTTCGCGGTGCTCGGCTTCCTGACGGCGCACGGCCTGCCGGGCACCGTCGCGACGAGCACGGGCGCCCGGCATCCGAGCGTGCTCGGCTCCATCACACCGGGGCGCGGGGCGCCCTGGCCGCGGGGACTGCTCGACGGCGCGCGGATGCCGACGCGGCTGGTCGTCGACGGCCACTGAGCCCCGCCCCGAGCTCACTTGGCCGATTTCCGCCGACCCCTCTCATCCGGCTTTCAGGCGCTGCTCCTACGCTGACGCCCATGACGCACGCGACTCCCCCGGGCTGGTATCCCGACCCCGGGCAGATACCTGGCGCCCCGCCGTCCGAGCGATGGTGGGACGGGACCATGTGGACGGACGCCGTCCGCGCGCCGGGCGGCTCGCCCGCCTTCCCTCCGCAGCCCCCGCAGTCGCCCCGGCGCCGGGCGCGCACGGCCGTCGTCATCGGCGTGGCCGTCGCGGTGCTCGCGGGCATCGTCGGCGGCGTGTACGCGTTGACGGCGGGCGACGACGACGGCGACGACGACAGCGCCAAGCCCCCGGCGTCCTCCGGGCCTTCGAAGCCCGGCGAGGACGACGGCGAGGGACCGAAGAAGCCCGACGGCTCCGTGTCGCCCGGTCCGTCCGACGGCGCCCCGGAGGCCGAGGAGGGATTCGCCTCCGACACCGCGAGCGGCATCAGCATGCCGGTGCCGGACGGCTGGGAGGGCAAGTCCGGCCCCGCCGGCGCGGGCGTCACCACGGGCAGGTACCCGTGCCCGGGCGACGACACGAAGGTGTGCGTGCGCGGCGGCGCCTTCTCCGCCCCCGCGACCGCCTTCAAGATCAGGAAGACCAGCCCCGAGGCGGCGGCCAAGGCGGACATCGAGAAGAACGCCGAGGAGTCGTACGGCGGCAAGATCTACGGCGGCAAGCTGGTGTCCCACAAGCAGCTCGCGTCGAAGTCGGTGACCGTGGCCGGGCAGAAGGGCTATCTGGTCCGCTGGAAGGCCGTGAACCGCAAGGGCCCGGACGGCTATGTGCAGTCGCTCGCGTTCAAGTCGCCCGCCGACGGCACGACGATGGTGATCGTCCGCTTCGGCATAGACGACACCGACGACGCGCCTTCGGTGTCGGTCATGGACGAGATCACCAAGGGCATCAAGGAGTCCCGCGGCGGGGGCGGAGGCGACGGCCAGCAGGTCTGACGGCCTCCCCGCAGACAGAAGCCGGGCGTACCGATCGCGATCGGTACGCCCGGCTTCTTGTCGCGCGCCGCCCCCGTCCCCACGGTGCGGCGCTCTGCGGGCCCCGTCCGGTCATCCTGCGGACCGGGCCCACGTTCAGGTGGCCGGGTTCTCCCCGGCGAAGACGGCCGGGTCCTTCCCGGCGGAGGCGGCCGGATCCTTCCCGGCGGAGGCGGTCTGGTCCTCCCCCGCGTCCGGGCGGCCCGGGCCCTCGCTCAGCCCGAGGACCGGAAGCAGCACCGCCTCCACGAACCGCTCCAGATAGGTCGCGTCCGCGTCCTTGCCCTCGACCAGCGGCCGGGCCCGCAGCACGCCGAAGAGCTGGACCGTGACGAACTGCGCCGCCGGGTGGCCCGCGGCGATCTCCCCGCGCTCCACGGCCCGCCGCACGAAGCCGTCGACGGCCTCCACCTCCGGCTCCACCAGGGCCTCGCGCAGCGCGTGCTGAAGGTCCTCGTCCTGCAGGACCGCGTGGCTGAGCGCCTGCACGATCATGGTGTCGCGCCCGGCCCAGGTGGCGGCGGCGCGCGCCGCCGCGCGCAGGTCTCCCGCGAGCGAGCCGGTGTCGATGCCCGCGAAGCGCACGCACCGGTTGGCGCGCAGCGCGGCGGCCACGAACTGGGGCTTCGTCTTCCACTGGCGGTAGAGGGTGGACTTGCTGCAGCGGGTGCGCGCGGCGACGCCCTCCATGGTCACGGCCTCGTAGCCGCACTCGCGGAGCTGGTCGAGGACCGCGTCGTAGAACTCCTGCTCACGCTCAGGGGTGATCTTGGAGCGGCGCGACATCGCGACCTGCTCGCAGAGGTGCTCCTCAACCCGTTCCCGCGACGTCATCTCTCGTCTCCTCGGTGCGGCGGCCCGCTCGGTTCGCTTCTCACGGACCCTACCGAAACGCCAGTGTACCGGTACGCTCCCGTATCGGTACACTGGCGTATCGGTACACTCCCGTATCGATGAGTGGAACAACAGGGACCCGCTCATCACCGCACCACCCAGTCGTCACGCAAAGGGGCCGGCGGATGGATTCCCGCACCGAGCCTGCAGAACAGGAGCCGGAGACAGTCTCCGGCCGACCGGACACCCCTGCCCGGCCGCCGCTCGCGCGCGAGCTGCTCCTCGTCGTCGGACTCTTCCTCGTCTACAAATTCGGCAGGCAGCTCGCCAACGGCCACACCGGCGAGGCGTTCCGCAACGCCCACCGCGTCTGGGACGCCGAGCGGTTCCTGCGCCTGCCGGGCGAGGGCTCCGTGCAGGACGTCCTGCTGCGCGGCGACAGCCTCGTCCACATCGCGAACACGTACTACGCGACCGTGCACTTCCCGGCGACGCTGCTCTTCCTGGTGTGGCTGTACGTGCGCCGCCCCCGGTACTACGTCTGGGCCCGGCGGATCCTCGCCGCGCTCACCGCCGCCGCGCTCGCCCTGCACCTCGCCTTCCCGCTCGCGCCGCCGCGCCTGCTCGACGCGGCGCACCTCGTGGACACAGCGCAGAAGTACGGGCCTTCGGTGTACGCGGCGAAGCCCGCGACCGACTCGATGGCCAACCAGTTCGCCGCCATGCCGTCGCTGCACTTCGGGTGGGCGCTGATGGTGGCCGTCGGCCTGATCGTCGCGACCAGCTCCCGGTGGCGCTGGCTGTGGCTGCTCCATCCGCTGCTCACGCTGTTCGTCATCGTCGGCACCGCCAACCACTACTGGCTCGACGCGCTCGCTGCGGCGGCGCTGCTCGGCGTCGCGCTGGCCGTGATCCGGCTGCCGCGTCCGGCACGCTCCCGGATCGTGCGCCGGTCCGCCGGGGCAGCGCCCGCGACCGAGGGAGCAACTGCACCGGCACTCCCCGCGCGGCCGCCGCTCCCTACGCGCGAGCCGGTCGCCGCGGCCGCCTCGTCGTCCACCACGGCGACCTCCGCCCCCGCACCCGCCACCGCCCTGGCCGCGAGCGCCACGACCTCCGCCCCCATACCCTCCGTCTCCGGAGCCGACCGATGAGCGCCACCCTGCTCGCCGTCCTCCTCTCCCTCGTCTCCGCCGCCGCGTACGCCACCGCCGCCGTCGCCCAGCAGCGCCTGGCCGCGCGCATGGCCGACGCGGGCGGCCGGGTGGCGCGGCTTCTGGGCAGTGGCGCGTGGTGGGCGTCGGTCGGGCTCAACGCGTCGGCGGCGCTGCTGCACGTCGCGGCGCTGAAGTTCGGCCCGCTCACCCTCGTGCAGCCGCTCGGCGCGCTCACGCTGGTGGCGGCGGTGCCGCTGGGCGCGCGCCTGGCGGGTCGGCGGGTCTCCCCGTTGGAGTGGCGCGGCACGGGCCTGACCCTGATCGGCCTCGGCGTTCTGCTGCTCACCGCGTCCGGCCCCGAGCCCGACGACACGCTGTCGCTGCCGGAGGCCGTGGCGGTCGCCGGTGTGACGACGGCCGTCGTCGGCCTCCTCACGCGGCCCGGCACCCGCCCCGGACTGCGGCACGCGACGGCGTCCGGGTTCGCCTCCGGTGTCGCATCGGCGCTCACGCAGACCGTGACGGTCGCGGCGACGGACCGCTCGGGTCCCGTCCTCGACGCGCGGGTCGTGGTGGTGGCGCTGCTCGTCGCCGCGTTCGCGGTGGGCGGGCTGCTGCTCTCGCAGACCGCGTACCGGGGCGGCCTCGGCGCGCCGCTCGCCGTGGTGACGCTGGCCAACCCCGTGGCCGCCGCGGCCATCGGCGTCGCCCTGCTCGGCGAGCGGCTGCGGGGCGGCGCGGGCGGGGTGCTGCTCGCGGCGACGGGGGCACTGGTCGCCGCGTACGGGGTCGTGGTCCTCACCCGGTCACCGCAGACCGCCGCCACGCGCGGGCCGGAACAGTCCCGCGAACCGACAACCGTCCCCGCACCGGCTGCCGCCCCCGCGCCGAGCCCCGCCCCCGCGCCGGACGCGACCGCCGACTACCTGCCCTCGATCCCCCTCCAGCCCGAACCGGCGGCTCCGCTGCGGATGCGGACGTAGCACGGGCGCACAAGACGAAGCGACCGCCCCCGCTCGACGCGGGGTGGTCGCTTCTTCGTACGTGCGCAGGCGCGCGTAATCGTCAGGCGCGCGTACCCGTGAGGGCCCGGCGGTCCTTCTCAGCCGAGGCCGCGCGCGTCCTGCTTGAGCGCGGTGTCGACGGTCAGGGCCGTCGCCACGACCAGGCTCAGGAGCGGGTCCGGGAGCTGGTAGTGGATCTGCAGGACGTAGTTGTCCGCGGTGGTGAACATCGTCTTCGCGAGGCCTTCCCAGGTCTTGGTGATCCGGGCGACCTCGTTGTCCGCGTGGTCGACGATCGAGAAGTTCCAGGCGCGCCAGTTCTCCGCCTTGATCGCGCCGACCTGCTGGCCGTTGACGTTCATCGCGAAGTTGATCTTGCCGATGACGTTCTGCTGGACGATCTCGCCGACCACCTGGCCGTCGGGGCGCTCCACGATGACCCGCGACTTCATGAACTTCCGCGGCCGGGTCATGAGCAGCTGCGGGGTGCCGTGGGCGTCCCGGATCTCCAGCTTGTGCGTCATGAACTGGTCGAGGCTGGAGACGAAGCGGGCGACCTTCTTGATGGCGCTCTGGTCGACCTGGACCACCGAGCCGAGCTGGTTGCCCGACTGGTCCATGACGCTGTACTCGTTCGTCAGCTCGATGAGCTTGGCCTTCTGGTTCACCACCAGGACCGGCTCGCTGAACAGCGTGCCGCCGCCCTGCGACGTGGGGTTCACGCCGGCCTGCTGCTGCACCTGGCGCTGGACCTTGGCCGGGTCGGCGGCCGGGGCGGCGGGGAATGCCTGGGCGGAGACCTGGGCCTTGCCGAACTCGGCCGCCTGCCCCTGCTCCTGCGGGGCCTGTCGGCCCTGAGCGGCCGCTTGGGCCGTCGCGTCCTGCGGGGCCTGGTTCGTGTGGTCGGTCCACTGGGAGCCGTCCCACCAGCGGAGGAGCTGGGAGGCGCCCTGGGGGTCCGGGTACCAGCCTGCAGGAGTGTTCGAATGCGTTGTCACTCGGGCACACTACCCCGAACCACCCCAGCCCCCGCCAGCCCCGGGAGCGGACTTTCCGCAGGCCGGAGCGGCGGCGCCGCTTCCGGAACAGCCACCGCCACCCGCACCGCGACCGCGCCGGAGCTACCTCAGGACCTCCACCGCCAGCTCCCCGTCCGCCACTTCGAGGACCACCTCGCCGACGCGCCCCGCCGCCCGCACGTCCCCCGCGGCGAGGGCGAACCGGTCGAGGACGTCCCTCGGTCCGCGCACGACGACCGTCGCGATCTCGGCCCGCATCGAGAGCCGGGCGAGGGACTTGGCCTTGCGCACCCCGGCGATGACCTCGGCGGCCGTCGCGAGCACGCTCCCGTCCGGGCCGCCCGCCTCCCCGCCCGGGGCCGCTGCCGGGCCGCCGGGCCCCTCGCCGCCGCCCGCCCGCGCGAGCACCCCGTCCGCAGACGGCCACGCGGCCCGGTGGACCGACCCCGGCGCGTACCAGAACCAGATCTCCTCGGTCACGAACGGCAGCACCGGCGCGAACAGGCGCAGCACCGCGTCCAGGGCGATCCGCAAGGTCTCACGGGCGGAGTCGCGGGCGGCCGCGCCCCCGTGGTCGCCGTAGGCGCGGGCCTTGACCAGCTCCACGTAGTCGTCGCAGAAGCGCCAGAAAAACGCCTCGGCGCAACTCAGCGCCCGAGCGTGGTCGAAGTCCTCGAAGGCGGCCGTCGCCCCCTCGACGGTGGCGGCGAGGTCGGCGAGCAGCGCCCGGTCCAGCGGTTCGGTGACGGCCGCGCCGCTCGCCTCGAACCCGAGGACGAGCTTCCCGACGTTCAGGAGCTTCGTCGCGAGCCGTCGGCCGATCTTCATCCGGTCGGTGTCGAAGGCCCGTCCGTGGTGTCGCCGAACGTGCGGACCATCGCGATGCCCGTGCCCTTGTCGGGCGCCGCGAGCCGGTGCGCTGGACGGGGACCTCGACGTCGAAGAGGGGGCTGCGGACGGTCGTGCCGAGGAGGTCGCGGTAGCGCGCGTCGTCGGGGTGCGCGACGAGCGCGACGCACGCGGGGAGCAGTTCGGGACGGGTCGTCTCGACCGGGACGCCGCTGCCGTCGGCGGTGCGGAAGGCGATCCGGTGGTACGCGCCGAGCCGCTCCCGGTCCCCCAGTTCGGCCTGGGCGACCGCCGTGCGGAAGGTGACGTCCCACAGGGTGGGCGCCTGCGCGCCGACGGTCCGGTAGGTACGCGACCAGTCGACGGACAGGCCGAGCCGGCGCCAGTCCTCGAAGGCCTGCTCGTCCCGCGCGGTCAGGCGCTCGCACAGCTCGATGAAGCTCTCCCGGGAGACCGGGAGTTGCCGATTTCCGGGCGCCGCGGGCGGGACGAAGTCCGGGTCGTAGGGCAGCGCGGGGGCGCAGCGGACGCCGTAGTGGTGCTGGACCCGGCGCTCGGTGGGCAGGCCGTTGTCCTCGCAGCCCATGGGGTAGAAGACGTTGCGGCCGCGCATGCGCTGGTAGCGGGCGACGGTGTCGGTGTGCGTGTACGAGAAGACGTGCCCCACGTGCAGGGAGCCGCTGACCGCGGGCGGCGGGGTGTCCGTCATGCCTGTGGATGCTGACGCGCCGCTCCGGGCACGGCGTTCACCCGTTCTTCGCGGCGCGGCCGCTGTCCCGAGCCGGGCCCGAGCACCCCCGGGACAGCGGCCGCCGCGTGCGCGCGTGCCTCAGACCGTGGCGATCGCCGGGTCGCTGACCCCCGCCTGCCCGTTCTCCACGTGCCCGGCGAACCGCCGCAGGAAGCCGGCGGTGGTGTCGGACACGACGGTCAGGTCGTACCAGCGCTTGCTGGCGCGCAGGTCCACGGTGTGCTGGACGGTGGCGCCCGGCTTGACCTTGAAGGTCTCCTTGCGGCCGCCGTAGGCGTTGGTCACCGTGAGGGCGCAGTCGGCGGCGCCCGCGTTGGTCATGGTCAGCTTGATGTTGCCGGTCTCCTTGTCGTGGCGGGCGGTGACCTCGGGGCCCGCGGTCCTGCCCGGGCCCTTGAAGGTGCGCAGGAAGCCGTTCGGGCCGAACACGCTCAGGTCGTGGCTGCCGCCGGAGTACGCCGAGTTCCAGGTGTCGGAGATCGTCCTGCCCGCGCCCGTGGTGTACGTCCAGGGGCCGTCGGCGCGGTTGCCGGAGCGGACGTGGAAGCAGACGCCCGCCTGGTCGCCGCCGCCGAAGGTGAGGGTGAACTTCCCGGCGGCCGTGTCCGCGCGGCCGTCCACCAGCGGGGCGTAGGGCAGGGCGCGCGCGGGCCGCGAGCCGCGCTCCTGCTTGGGCAGCGCGGGGCTCGCGGGCGGCTTGGGGAAGTAGTCGGGGTGGCGCTCGTGGTCCGGCGGCTCGTAGGCGGCCGTGTCGGGCAGCTCGGCCGGGTCGGTGTCCTTGCCGCCGAAGTCGAAGGCGGAGGTGAGGTCGCCGCAGATCGCGCGGCGCCACGGCGAGATGTTGGGCTCGGTGACGCCGAAGCGCTTCTCCATGAACCGGATGATCGACGTGTGGTCGAAGACCTCGGAGTTCACGAACCCGCCGGTGCTCCACGGCGAGATCACGATCATCGGGACGCGCTGCCCGAGGCCGTAGTGCCCGGCCGCGTAGGAGGCGTTGCCCGGGAAGTGGTCGAGCTCGGTGTCCACCGTCGACAGGCCCTGGTCGGCGTCCTTCGGGACGTACGGCGGCACGACGTGGTCGAAGTAGCCGTCGTTCTCGTCGTACGTGAGGAACAGCGCCGTCTTCCCCCAGACCGCCGGGTTGGAGGTGAGCGCGTCCAGGATCTGCGCGATGTACCAGGCGCCGTAGTTCACCGGCCAGTTCGGGTGCTCGCAGAACGCCTCGGGCGCGGCGATGTAGGACACCTGCGGCAGCCGGTCCGCCTGCACGTCGGCCTTCAGGATGTCGAAGTAGCCGTCGCCCGCCTTGGCGTTGGTGCCGGTGCGGGCCTTGTCGTAGAGCGGGTCGCCGGGCTTGGCGTTCCGGTACTTGTTGAAGTACAGGAGCGAGTTGTCGCCGTAGTTGCCGCGGTAGGCGTCGTCGATCCAGCCCCACTTGCCCGCGGCGTCCAGGCCGTCGCCGATGTCCTGGTAGACCTTCCAGGAGACGCCCGCCTGCTCCAGGCGCTCGGCGTACGTCGTCCAGTCGTAGCCCAGCTCCTGGTTGCCGAGGACCGGGCCGCCGCCCTTGCCGTCGTTGCCGACGTGGCCCGTCAGCATGTAGTAGCGGTTGGGGTCGGTGGCCCCGATGAACGAGCAGTGGTAGTCGTCGCAGATGGTGAAGGCGTCGGCGAGCGCGTAGTGGAAGGGGATGTCGCCCCGTTCCAGGTACGCCATGGTCCGCTCGCTCTTCGCGGGGATCCACTGGTCGTACGCGCCGTTGTTGAACGCCCGGTGGCCGCCCGCCCAGTCGTGGTCGAGGCCCGCGATGAACTGCATGCCGAGGTCGTCGGCGTCCGGGTGGAAGGGCAGCACCTCCTTGCCGCCGCCCTGCTGGTGCCAGACCGGTTTGCCGCTGGGCAGCGTGACCGGCCGCGGGTCGCCGAAGCCGCGTACGCCCTTCATCGTCCCGAAATAATGGTCAAAGGAACGATTCTCCTGCATCAGGACCACGACGTGCTCGACGTCCTTGATGGTGCCGGTGCGTCGCTTCGCGGGCAGCGAGGCCGCGCGGGCGATGCTCTCGTTCAGCGCGGCGAAGGCGGCGGTGCCACCGGCCAGTTGCAGGAAGCGACGCCGGTTCAGTTCTGGCATGGGGACATGACCTCGCGTGATGTGGGGGGACGTGAGCGGGTGAAGTGTGTCAACTGGGCCGAGGCTGATGGAAGAGGCAGGCGGTGCCGTGTCCCGCGGATGACGTCGGGGACAACCGCGCGTGCCGGAGGTCCGGTGCGGGGTCCGGGGCCCGGGGTGGTGGTGCCGTCCCGGTGCGGCGCGGGCGCGTTGCGGACGTGTGAACGCTCCCGCGGCCAGGAATGCGGGGCGGCCGCCGCGCCTTGTCATCAGTGATCGCCGGGACGCGCCGGGTGCCCCGGGCACGCGGGACGCAGGGAACGGAGCGAGGGACAGATGGCCAAGGCGTACGTATTCACCCGGCACGGCGGCCCCGAGGTCGAGGCCCTGATCGACCGTGAGCCGCCCGAGCCGGGCCCGGGGCAGTTGCTGATCGCGGTGCGGGCCGCGGGCGTCAACCCCGTCGACCACAAGCTGCGCTCCGGCTACCGCAGGCCCGGGCAGGCACCCGCCGAACTGCCCGAGGTGCTCGGCAGCGAGGCCGCGGGCGTGGTGGCGCGGACCGGCCCCGGCGTCGAGGGGTTCGCCGTGGGGGACGCGGTGTTCGGGTCCACGCTCACCGGCGGGTACGCCGCGTACACGCTGCTGCCGGTGGCCGTCGCCGCGCGCAAGCCGGAGGGCCTGTCGTTCGCGGAGGCGGCGACGCTGCCGGTCGCCGCGGCCACCGCCTACGACGGGGTGCGTCAGCTCGCGCTGCCCGCCGGGGCGACGCTGCTCGTCACCGGCGCCGGGGGCGGCGTGGGCGGGAACGCGGTGCGCCTCGCCCGCCATCTGGGCCTGCGTGTCGTCGGTACGGCGAGCGAGGGCAAGAAGGACGTCGTCGAGTCGCTGGGCGCGGTCCATGTGGCGCCGGGCCCCGACCTGGTGGAGCGGATCCGCGCGGTGGCCCCGGACGGCGTCGACGGCGTCTTCGACCTGGTCGGCGGGGAGCACTTGCGGACGGTGGCGGAGCTGGTGGCCGACCGCACGAAGCTGATCACGGCCGGCGGGAAGCAGATCGTGACCGAGCTCGGCGGCTCCCCCGTGGCCCGGGCACGGGACGCCGCCACGCTCGACGCGGTGGCCGAACTCGCCGCCGCCGGCGTGCTCCGGCCGCACATCACGGCGACGTACCCGCTGGACCGGGCGGGCGAGGCGCTGCGCGCGGTGGAGACCGGCCACGCGCTCGGCAAGGTGGTGATCGAGGTCGACGCGTGAGTGCGCCGCGGGCGGCGCAGCGGGACGGGGCACGGCTCGTCGACGACGGCGTCCGGGCGGTGCGGGACCCGGAGGCGGTGCCGCTCGGCCCCGACGACGTACCGGAGAGGGCGCGCGTCCCCGCGCGGGCGCCTGCTCGGAGAACGTGACCGGAGCACCTGACCGAAGGGCCTGACCGAAGGGCCTGACCGAAGGGCCTGACCGAAGGGCCTGACCGAAGGGCCTGACCGAAGGGCCTGACCGGGAAAAAGGAAAAGACGGGCGTTCGTTCGGATTGATACCTTCCGGGTCATGCGTGCCCTTGGTGACAAAGAAATCCGTGCGTCGTTCGTGAACTGCTCGAAGGGCGAGGCCCGGCGTCTGACGCTGCCCGTGGGCTTCGCCGAGACGCCCTGGCCCGACCTGGACTTCCTGGGCTGGCGTGACCCCAAGGCGCCGGACCGCGGCTACATCGTCGCCGAGCGGGACGACGAGCTCGTCGGCATCGCCCTGCGCGCCTCCACGGGAGCCCGCCGCTCCATGCTGAAGTCCAGCATCTGCTCGGTGTGCGTGACGCCGCAGGCCGGTTCGGGCATCGCGCTGCTCGTCGCGCCCCGCGCGGGCGAGGCGGGCCGCCAGGGCAACTCGGTCGGCCTGTACGTCTGCGCGGACCTGGCCTGCTCCCTCTACGTACGCGGCAAGAAGTCGTCGGCGCTGGCCCGCCGCTTCGACGAGAGCCTCACCCCGCAGGAGCAGAACGAGCGCACGGTCCGCAACCTGAACGGCTTCCTGGACCAGGTGCTCGGCCGCGCCTAGGCCTGCCGGGGGTCGACCAGTTGCAGGGTCAGGGCGTCCGGTGGTTCGGCGAGGCCGGGCCCGCCCGCCTCCGCCCAGGTGAGGATGTCGTCGAGGGAGGCGTCGTCCAGGGCGAAGCCCACCCAGGCCGGGCGGCCGCCGTGCGCGCGGCCCGTGCGGGAGGGCTGCACCACCACGATGTTGGCCTGGCCGCAGGGGCCGAGGCAGTCGCTGGTGCGCACCGCGAACCGGCCCCCGGACGCGTCCGCCGCCGCCCGCAGCCGCGCCAACTGGCCCACGTGGTCCGTGCCGGGGTGCTTGCCCGGGTCGCCGCAGCAGCAGCCCCGGCACACGACGAGCGTGCAGGGACGAGGGGCCGCCGGGGCCGATGATGCCGCCGGGGGCAGGAGGTCGGGGGCGGTGCGGGGTTCGGGCAGGGGCACGGCGGTGGTGCCGCGGGGCTCGGGCGCGGTGCGGGGCTCGGGCGCGGTGCGGGGCTCGGGCGCGGTCATTTCATGATCATGCCAGGGTCGTGCTCAGGTCAGATAGGCCAGGCCCGGGTGTGCCTGCCGGTAGCCGTCGACCAGGCGGCGGGCCACGGACACCGAGTCGACCAGCGGGTGCAGCGCGAACGCCTTGAACGCCGTGGCGCGCGAACCGCTGTCCGCCGCGGCGAGCACCTCGCGCTCGACCGCCTTGACCGCGCACACCAGGCCCGTGGCGTGCCCCGGCAGCGGCGACACGGCCGCCGGGTGCGGCCCGGACGCGTCCACCGTGCACGGCACCTCGATGACGGCGTCCGAGTCGAGCTCGGGCAGCGTCGTGCGGTTGCGGACGTTGAGGATCAGCGTCGCGCGTTCGTCGCGGGCGATGGCCCGCATCAGCGCGAGGGCGACTTGTTCGTAGCCGCCGGACTCCATGTCCTCGGGGGCGCGTTCCCCGGCGCCCGCGGCCTCGCGGTTGTGTGCCATGTACGTCGCCTCGCGCTCGGCGCGGGTGGCGTCCCAGGCCTGGAACGCGGGGGTCTCGGGGCTCCGCATCGCCTCGTAGAAGCGGGCCTGCTGGTCGCGCAGGAACGCGCCGCGGGTCTGCTCGGCCATCCGGTAGGCGCGGACGGTCTCCCGGTTGAAGTAGTAGTAGTGCAGGTACTCGTTGGGGATCACGCCGAGCGACTGCAGCCAGTCGGCGCCGAAGAGCTTGCCCTCCTCGAAGGACTCCAGGAGGGCGTGGTCGCCGAGCAGCCGGGGCAGCAGGTCCTGCCCGTCGACCTCCAGGCCGCTCAGCCAGCCCAGGTGGTTCAGGCCCACGTAGTCGAGCCGCGCCCGGCCGGGCGGTACGTCGAGCAGCCCCGCTACGCGGCGGCCGAGGCCCACGGGCGAGTCGCAGATGCCGATGGCGCGGTCGCCGATGTGGCGGGCCATCGCCTCGGTCACCAGGCCCGCCGGGTTGGTGAAGTTGATGACCCACGCCTCGGGCGCGAGCCGCCGCACGCGGCGGGCGATGTCGACGGCGACGGGCACCGTCCGCAGCCCGTACGCGATGCCGCCCGCGCCGACCGTCTCCTGCCCGAGGACCCCCTCGGCGAGGGCCACCCGCTCGTCGGCGGCGCGCCCTTCCAGGCCGCCGACGCGGATCGCGGAGAACACGAAGTCGGCGCCGCGCAGCGCCTCGTCGAGGTCGGCGGTGACGCGCACCGCGGGCGCGTCCACCACCCCGGCGGCCTGGTCGGCGAGGACGCGGGCGATGGCCCCGGCACGGGCGCCGTCCACGTCGTGCAGGACGACCTCGGTGACACGGCCCTCGGCGCGGTCGCCGAGCAGCGCCCGGTACACGAGGGGCACACGGAATCCGCCGCCGCCCAGAATTGCCAGCCTCACGTCTGAACCACCTCGCTCGCAGTGCACGTCGCCCTGAACACCTACCACTTCGTACGGGGTGGTGTGGAACGCGGGGCCCGCCGGACGCGACCGGAAGAGCCCGGCGGGGTGGCCCGGAGCGGCTAGCCCGTGGCCCCCGGGTCGCCCGGCCCGGGCGCGATCGCCCGGCCCGCCCACTCCGGCGCCGCCTCCACGAACTCGGCGACGCGCTCGCGGACCGCGTCCGGGAACGGCACCGCGCGTCCCGCCTTCTGGTCGACGTGCAGTGCGAGCAGTTCGGTCGTCGCGACGGGCGCGGCGTCCGGCGCCGGATCGGCCGCGGCGCCGTCGACGACGTACAGCTCATGGGTGAAGTGCGCCTTCTTCCCGTGCACGCCGAGGACCCGGGTGCGCACGGCGAGGTGCGCGCCCTCGGCGACGTCGCGCAGGTACCGCAGATGGGCCTCGACGGTGTAGAGGGAGCAGCCGGTGGCCTCGCGGTACGCGGCGTCGAGGCCGACGGCGTCCATCATGGCGTCGGTGGCGAACCCGAAGGCCAGCGAGTAGTAGCCCTCGCTCATATGGCCGTTGTAGTCGATCCACTCCGGCGGCACGACCTGCCGGTGGGGCGCGAGACGGCGGGCGATTTCCCTGGTCACAGAGTTCCCTTCGGATCGGTCGGGTCGGCGGTGGCCTGGCGCGGGAGGCGTCCCGTCGCGCGCAGCACGTCGATGACGCCCCGGTCGCGCTCGGCGACGAGGTCGGCGACGGTGCGCCCGGCGGCGGCCTCGTCGCAGCCGGCGACCACCGCGTCGTACAGCTCCTTGTCCAGCTCGGGTGCTTCGAGCCGTGTCCACGGGGACTTCAGGGACGGGCCGAAGTGGTCGAGCATATGGGCCATGCCGCCCTCGCCGCCCGCGAGCGCGAAGGTGAGCATGGGGCCCATGAACGCCCAGCGCAGGCCGGGGCCCTCGGTGATGGAGTCGTCGATCTCCTGGACGGTGGCCTCGCCGTTGGCGACCATGTGCAGCGCCTCGCGCCACAGGGCTTCCTGGAGCCGGTTGGCGATGAAGCCCGGCACCTCGCTCTTCATGGTGATGACGGACTTGCCGGCGACCTCGTAGAAGCGCGACGCCCAGGAGACGGCCTCCGGGGTGGTGCGCTCGCCGCCGACGACCTCGACGAGCGGGATCAGGTAGGGCGGGTTGAAGGGGTGTCCGACGACGAGGCGGCCCGGGTCGGCGGCCGTGGTCTGCATGTCGGTCATCGGATAGCCCGAGGTGGAGGAGGCGATGACGACGCCGGGCGGCGCGGCGGCGTCGAGGCGCGCCAGCAGGTCGCGCTTGAGCTCCAGCTTCTCGGGGGCGCTCTCCTGGACGAACTGGGCGTCGGCGACGGCCTCTTCGAGGCTCGCGGCGACGGTGAGCCGGTCCCGGGACGCGCCGTCGGCGAGGCCGAGCCGGGTGAGCGCGGGCCAGGCGGCGTCGACGAGACGGCGCAGGCGGGGCTCGGCGTCCGGGGCGGGGTCCCAGGCGGTGACGTCATAGCCGCGCGCGAGGAAGTGCGCGACCCAGCCGCCGCCGATGACACCGGCACCGACGCAGGCGACGCGGCGTACTTCTTCGGGAGTGGTCGTGGTCATGGTGGGGCTTCCCTTCCTTGCTACGGGGTGGCGGCGCCCAGTAAGGGCGCGGGGAACTGCGCGACCAGTCGGCGACGGGCCGCGGATGAGTCACCTCGCGAAGCGGACTGGCGGACTGGAGGGCTAGCGGCGGGGCGGACTAGCGGCGTGGCTTCAGGCCGAGCTTCTGCCGGGCCTCGTCGGGCGTGGCGACGCGCGAGCCGAGGTTCTCGGTGATCCGGACGGCGCGCTCGACCAGCTGGGCGTTGGTCGCCTTGTTGCCCTTGCCCAGGTACAGGTTGTCCTCGAGGCCGACGCGGACCTGCCCGCCGAGCAGGATGGACTGCGCGACCCACGGCATCTGCATGCGCCCGATCGCGAAGCTGGCCCACTGAGCGCCCTCGGGCAGCATGTTGACCATCGACTGGAGCACGCCGGGGTCGGCGGGCGCGCCCCAGGGGATGCCCATGCACAGCTGGAAGACGGTGGGGTCGTCGAGCAGGCCCTCGGCCAGGAGCTGCTTGGCGAACCACAGTTGCCCGGTGTCGAAGATCTCCAACTCGGGCCGTACGCCCAACTCCTGGATGCGCTTGGCGCCCTGCCGGAGCATGTCGGGGGTGGAGACGTAGAGGTTGGAGCCGTCGCCGAAGTTGAGGGAGCCGCAGTCGAGGGTGCAGATGTCGGGGAGCAGGTCCTCGACGTGCGGGAGCCGGTCGAGGCCGCCGACGAGGTCGGTGCCGGGGAGCGCGCCGAGTTCCTTCAGCGGCTCGTCCGGGTCGACGACCAGGTCACCGCCCATGCCCGCCGTCAGATTGATGACGACGTCGGTGCCGGTCTCCTTCACGCGCTCGACGACCTCGCGGTAGAGGCGGGGGTCGCGCGACGGCGCGCCGCTCTCCGGGTCGCGGACGTGGATGTGCACGACGGCGGCACCGGCCTCGGCGGCGGCCACCGCGTCGCGGGCTATCTGCTCGGGTGTGACGGGCACGTGCGGGCTCTTGCGGACGGTGTCGCCCGCGCCGGTGAGGGCGCAGGTGATG
This sequence comes from Streptomyces flavofungini, assembly GCF_030388665.1. NCBI lineage: Bacteria > Bacillati > Actinomycetota > Actinomycetes > Kitasatosporales > Streptomycetaceae > Streptomyces > Streptomyces flavofungini. The sequence goes on from NZ_CP128846.1 coordinate 1,606,826, forward strand.
ATGACGTTGTCGTTCACGGGCATGCCGGACTCCCTTTCGGGTGCTGGGGGTTCTGGTCGTGCGGGGGCCGTACGGAGTCGGGGGTACGAGGCCAGGGGGGCGGGGACGGGTGTGCGGGCCGGGGGTGCGGGGCCGGGGCTCAGCGCGCGGCGAGCGCGGCGTCGACGTGGGCGAGCAGGGCCGCGTGCATGTCGTCGGGGCGGGTGCCGGGTCCTTCCGGGGTGCCGGCGAGGACCTGGGTGGCGAGGCCGTCGATCAGGGCGGTCAGGTGCAGGGCGGCCGCTTCGGGGTCCACGGGCCTGAACGCGCCCTGGGCTACGCCGCGCCGGACTACGTCGGCGACGGTGGCGCGCCACTGCCGGTAGTACTCGGTGTGCAGGCGGCCGACGACGGTGGAGCGGGCCGCCTCGGCCCACAGGTCGAGCCAGACACTCCACTGGTCGCGCTGCTGGGCGGTGCGCGGGGTCTGGAGCTCGATGAGCTGGCGCAGTTCGTCGGCGGCGTCGGCCGCTTCGGCGATGCGCGCGGCCCTGCGGGCGGTGTCCTCGTCCATGCACCAGCGCACGGCCGCCTCCAGGAGGTCGTCGCGGCCCGGGAAGTGGTAGTGAATGGCAGCCGTGCTGGTCTCGCAGGCCTTGGCGATGTCCTGGACGCGGACGGCGTGGAAGCCGTGGTCGGCGATGAGGCGGACGGTCTCGCGGATGATCTGCAGCGGCCGCCCCTCGGGCGGCGTCGCGGCCCGCCGTCCGCGCGGGGCGGCGGGGCGGGCAGCCGCCGGGTCGGCGCCGCCGCGGGTGCCGAGCAGCCAGGCGGCGTCGACGTCGGCGGTGTCCGCGATCCGGGCGAGCTCCGCCGCGGTGAAGCGCCGGGTGCCGCCCAAGGAGCGCGACAGCTTCGACGGGTCCATGACGATCCGCCGCGCGAACTCGCGCTGGGTCACGCCCGCCGCGGCGATGACCTCACGGACACGGGTGGGGACGTCGGGGTCTTGCTCCATGCGGACCACCGTACCCGGGCATTGAGATCAGCACAACGCAAGCCCCATGATCTTCCGGTCCATACTCACACTTTCAGGCCATTGCGATGCTGACTGATGCATCAGTCACCTCAATGTCCCGCACACCCCGGCCGGACCCCGCCGCCACCGCCGCACCGCCACCGGCGCCGACACCGCCCCGAGGACCCCCACCCACGCGCAGACTCCCGCCCAGCCCAGCGTCGCGTACGCCAGCGCCCCGAGCGACGAGCCCGCCGCGCCGCCGATGAAGGCACACGTCATGTAGGCCGTGTTGAGGCGGCTGCGGGCCTCGGCGCTGAGGGCGAAGATCCGCACCTGGTTGGCGACCATCCCGGACTGCATGGCCACGTCCAGGAGCAGCGTGCCGAGGGCCAGGGCCACGAGTCCGGGCACGCCGCCGAGGCCGCCGAGGGCGAGGACTCCAGCCGAGGCGACGACCGCGACCAGGCAGACGGCGTTCACCGCGTCCGGGCCGCGCCGGTCGATCTGGCGGCCCGCGAACGGCGTCGCCAGCATCGTGCCCGCGTTCACCAGGGCCAGCGCGCCGACCGCCGAGGCGCCGAGGCCGTACGTCCCGCTCGTCAGGAACAGGGCGACCCCGGTCCACAGCGCCTGGAAGGCCGCGAAGGCCGTCGCCTGGTAGAAGCAGGAGAGCCGCAGCAGAGGCTCCCCGCGCAGCAGCCGCAGCGACTCGGCGAGCAGCGCCGGATAGCGCTGGCTCGACGTCGGGACGGTGCGGGGCAGGCTGCGGGCGAGGACGGCGGCGATCAGGAGCGCCACCACGGCCGCCACGAGGTAGGGCGCCCGCCAGCCGAGCCATTCGCCGAGCGCGCCGCCGAACGCGCGTGAGAGCAGCATGCCGCCGATGGATCCGCTCAGGATGGTGCCGGTGACGGCGCCGCGGCGGTCGGCGGGGACGAGTCCCGCCGCCATGGGCGCGACGACGGGGGCGACGACCGTCGTGACGCCGACGAGCATGCTCGCGCCGAGCAGCGGCGGCAGCGCGGGCGCGGCGCTCGCGGCGAGCAGCCCGGCGCCGCTGAGGGCGAACAGGGCGGTGATGAGCGTGCGGTGCGGGACCCGGTCGCCGAGGGGCACCAGGAAGAAGATGCCGAGCGCGTAGCCGAACTGGGCCGCGGTCACCACGAGGGCGGCCGTGTCGCCGGACACATCGAGCCCGGAGGCGACAAGCGGGCTGACGGCCTGCGGGAAGTAGATGTTGCCGACGGCCACACCACAGGCGACGGCGAGGAGCAGCACCATGCCACGGCTGAGGGAGGCGGGGGGAGCGGGGGCGTGCGGGGCGGGGGCGCCCTGCGTGGGGGTGTGCGGAGCGGGAGCGCCCGAACCCCGGGCATCCGAAGCCGAGGCATCCGAACCCCCGGCGCCCGGAGCCGAGGCATCCGGAGCCGAGGCATCCGGAGCCGCGAAGGCCATGGCTTCCGGAGCGGTCGCCTCCACGGGGGTGGGCGCGGCGACGGCCGGTATCGGCCCCGGCGTGGGCGTGGTGCGTTCGGTCACGAGGGTTCACCTTCGCCGCTGCGCCCCCCGCGCACAAGGCATTTCTCCCCACCGCCCCGACCCGCCCTGCACCCTCCCCCTGCCGCTCGCTCAACACCCTTCTCCGCACGCGTGTTTGACTCACGGGCCGGATCCGGTCCGGCGTATCACGCGATGGTGTGACCGGGGGCGGCGCCCGGCATCCGGCGGCGCGGCCCGGGTAGTGCTCGGCTGCCCGTACGCCGTCCGCGAGGAGAGAGCCCCGCATGCCGCAGCCGTCACGTCCCTTCGAACTGCCGAGCTTCTACATGGTGCATCCGGCGCGCCTCAACCCCCATACGGAGGAGGCCCGTGCGCACACCAGGAAGTGGGCGCGCGACATGGGGATGCTGGAGGGCTCCGGGGTCTGGGACACGGCCGACCTGGAGGCGCACGACTACGCGCTGCTGTGCGCGTACACCCACCCGGACTGCGACAGCGCGGCCCTCTCCCTGGTCACCGACTGGTACGTGTGGGTGTTCTTCTTCGACGACCACTTCCTGGAGCTGTTCAAGCGCACCCAGGACCGGGTGGGCGGCAAGGCCCACCTCGACCGGCTGCCCGCGTTCATGCCGATGGACCTCGCGACGCCGATGCCCGAGCCCACCAACCCGGTGGAGGCGGGCCTCGCCGACCTGTGGACGCGCACGGTGCCCAGCATGTCCCTGGCATGGCGGGCCCGGTTCGCGGAGAGCACCCGCAACCTCCTCAACGAGTCGCTGTGGGAGCTGTCCAACATCAACGCGCGCCGCGTCGCGAACCCCGTCGAGTACATCGAGATGCGCCGCAAGGTCGGCGGCGCCCCCTGGTCGGCGGGGCTCGTCGAGTACGCGACGGGAGCGGAGGTCCCGGCGGCGGTGGCGGGGTCCCGGCCGCTGCGGGTCCTCAGGGACACGTTCTCCGACGCCGTGCACCTGCGCAACGACCTGTTCTCCTACCAGCGGGAGGTCGAGGAGGAGGGCGAGCTGAGCAATGGCGTCCTGGTCCTCGAGACGTTCCTCGGCTGCTCCACCCAGGAGGCCGCGGAGTCGGTCAACGACCTTCTCACGGCCCGGATGCAGCAGTTCGAGGACACGGCCTTCACCGAACTCGCCCCGCTGTGCGCCGAGAAGTCGCTGACACCGAGGCAGAGCGCCGACGTCCTCGCGTACGTCAAGGGGCTCCAGGACTGGCAGTCCGGCGGCCACGAGTGGCACATGCGCTCCAGCCGGTACATGAACGAGGGCGCCACCGACCGCCCCTCGCCCCTCGCGGGCCCCACCGGCCTCGGCACGTCCGCCGCCGGCATCAAGGCCCTGATGGCGGCGACGGGCGCCCAGCGCGTGCGCCGCTTCACCCACGTCCCGTACCAGCGCGTCGGCCCCTCCGTGATCCCCGACTTCGACCTGCCCTACACGACCACCCTCAGCCCCCACCTCGACCACTCGCGGCGCGAGGTCGTCGCCTGGGCCACCCGCATGGGCATGCTGGAGCCCCAGCCGGGCGTGCCCGCGTCGCACGTCTGGGACGCCCGCAAGCTCGCCGGGTTCGACTTCCCGCTGTGCGCCGCGGGCCTGCACCCGGACGCCACACCGGAGCAGCTGGACCTCGGCTCGTGCTGGCTGACCTGGGGGACGTACGGCGACGACTACTACCCGGTGGTGTTCGGCAGGCCCCGGGACCTGCTCGGCGCGAAGGTGTGCAACGACCGCCTGCTGCTGTTCATGCCGCTGGACTGCTCGCCGACGCCACCGCCCGCCAACGCCCTGGAGCGCGGCCTCGCCGACCTGTGGGCGCGGACGGCGGGCCCCATGGACGCAGGGGGGCGTGCCGCGCTGCACCGGACGCTCGTGGACATGCTGGAGAGCTGGCTGTGGGAGCTGGGCAACCAGGCACAGAACCGCGTCCCGGAGCCCGTCGACTACATCGAGATGCGCCGCCACACCTTCGGCTCCCAGTTCACGATGAGCCTGAGCCGCCTCGGGCACGGCAAGCGGGTGCCCCAGGAGATCTACGCCAGCGGGCCGATGCAGAACCTGGAGAACGCCGCCGCCGACTACGCGACGCTCATGAACGACGTCTTCTCTTACCAGAAGGAGATCGAGTACGAGGGCGAGGTGCACAACGCCGTCCTCGTCGTGCAGAACTTCTTCGACTGCGACTACCCGACCGCCCTCGGCATCGTGGACGATCTGATGCGGTCCCGAATGAACCAGTTCCAGCACGTCATCGCCCATGAACTGCCGGTCCTGTACGACGAGTTCGACCTCAACCAGGAAGCGCGGGACACCCTCGACGGCTATGTGGAGGAGCTGAAGCACTGGATGGCCGGGATCTACATCTGGCACCGCGACTGCCGCCGCTACCGCCAGGAGGACCTCTCGCACGGGCCGGTGCCCGAGCCCACCGGCCTCGGCATGGAAGTGGTGCGCCCCGCGTGGCTGCGGGAGCTCGCCACCCCGTGAGCGCCTGCGGGTAAGGTCGGCGGACGGGCCGATCACCGGGATCGGCCCGGGGTCGGCGCGGTCCGGCCCCGGGAACGTGGGGAGGGCGCGCGCCGTGCGGGAGCCGAACCACGTCCACCCGGCCGCCCCCGGCGCCCCCGCCCGCTGGCTCACCGTCGCCCCCGAACGCACCGTCCTCGGCGTCATCCACAACGTGACCTCGGCGACCCGGCTGCTCGACCTGCTCACCGCCTTCGACGGCGACCGGCGGGTGCAGACCCTGTTCACCTGCACGGGCTCCTCACCGTTCGCGGACGGCGTCGCCGAGTTCGCCGCCGCCCGCGAACTCCCCCTCGTCCCCTGGGACGAGGCGGTGAAGACGGACTTCGACCTGGCCATCGGCACGAGCCGCGGCGGGGCCCTGCACACCATCTCCGCACCACTCCTGGGCGCCCCGCACGGCGCTGGATATAATAAGAGACTCGGGAGCCGGGAGCCGGGAGCCGGGAGCCGGGAGCCGGGAGCCGGGAGCCGGGAGCCGGGAGCCGGGAGCCGGGAGCCGGGAGCCGGGAGCCGGGAGCCTTCGGCCTGACGGCTGAATGGCTCGTGCACGACGGCGAGTTGATACCCTCCGCGATCGTCCTCTCCCACGAGGAACAGCTCGCCCGGCTCCGCGTCGGCTGCCCCGAGGCCCTGCCGGTGGCGCACGTCGTCGGCGACCCCTGCATGGACCGGCTCGACGCCTCCCTCCCCTTCCGCGCCGAGTACCGCGCCGCGCTCGGCGTCCGCCCCGACCAGCGTCTGCTCGTCCTCAGCTCGACCTGGGGCCGCCGCTCCCTCCTCGGCTCCGCCGGCGACGTCGTGCTCCGCGCGCTCGCCGAGCTGCCCCACGACTCGTTCCGCGTCCTCGCCGCAGTGCACCCCAACGCCTGGTACGGCCACGGCGGTTGGCAGATCCGATCCTGGCTGCGCCCGCACCTGGACGCCGGACTCCTGCTTCCCCCGCCCGCGGGCAGCACCTGGCAGGCGGCGCTGTGCGCGGCGGACGCGTTCATCGGCGATCACGGCTCCGTGACGCTGTACGCGGCCGGGCTCGGTGTGCCCGGGCTGCTCGGCGCCTTCGACGAGGACGGCGTGGCGGCGGGCTCCCCCATGGCGGCCCTCGGCACGGTACTGCCCCGCCTCTCGCCCGCGCGACCGCTCGCCGCCCAACTGGAGGACGCCGCACGCGACCAGGCGACGGACCCCCGGCTCGCCGCGGTCACCGCCCAGATCACCTCCCACCCGGGCGACGCACCGGCCCGCCTGCGCCGCCTCTGCTACCGGATGCTCGACCTGGACGAACCCGCCGCGCCGCCCACCCCGCGCCCCGTCGACGTCCCGCAGGACCTGCCGCCGGCGCCCCGCTCACCCGTGGAACGGCCTCTGTTCGTCGAGGCCGTGGTGACAGCGGTCGGCGGAGCCCACCGGCCGACGCAGCCCACCGGGGTCACCGGGGCCACCGAGTCGCCGGAGCCGACGGGGCTGCCGGAGCTGCTGATCCGGCGCTATCCGGCCCATGCCCGTGCCGCCGCCGCCCCGTCCCCTCCGTTCACCGACGCCCACCTGGCCGTCACCGCAGGCGAGCCCGACGCGCGTTGGGCCCACGCGGCGGACGTGGTCACGGCCCGCTCCCCCGCTTCGGGGCACCACCTCGCCGCGCTGACAAAGGAGTTGTTCAGGGACCACCCGGGCTGCGCCCTGGTCGCCGTGCCGCGAGAGGGCGACGGGTGCCTGGTGCGGACCCGCAACGGCACCTCACTCCGAGCAGGTTGGGAGTCGACACCCGGCTGGGCGACGGCTTCGCTCACCGCGTCCGCGGTGTACGCCTGCCTGCTCCAGCACGGAGGCGACTGGGCGGGCGAGGCACTGGTACGGCTCACACCGGACGGTGAACCCGCGCGCCTGCGGGTGCGGCGGCCGGGTGCGGATCCCGGGCCGTTCGGCGGCTGAGGGCCGCGCGGGCCGCGCGGCGGCACACGGGCACGCGCGCGGTGCGGCGGCCATGGTCACGCGGGCCGCCTGGCGCCTGACCGTCCCGCGTGCGGTCCCGCAGCCGTCGGCCACCGCCGCGGCGCGGCGGCCGACAAGTCCCGCGGCCACGGTCAGACGGGCCCGTACGACGGCTCACCATCCCGCGCCCGGCCCGGCGGCCGACGGTCACGAGTCGGCCCCCTCCCCCAATCGCTCCCGCGCCCCCGCGGCCCCCACACTCCCCAGCCTCCGGTAGGTGTCGAGCGCCGCCCGCCAGTCCTCCCGGGCTCGCCCCTGGGCGCCGCGCGCCGCCCACGCGTCGCCGCGGGTGAGGCGGGCGTCGGCCTCCTCCTTGGGGGCGCCGCGCTCCTGGAGAAGGGTGATCGCCTCGTCCAGCGGGGCGACGGCTTCGTCCGCGCGGTCGGCGGCCAGCCGGGCCTGGGCGTAACGGGTCAGCGCGCGGGCCTCGTTGTAGCGGTCGGGCACGGGCAGCTCGGCGAAGAGCCGGCGTGCGCCGAGCAGGGCCGCGGCGGCCTCCTCGTGGAGGTGGGCGGCGCTCGCCGCGCGCCCCATGTGGTACTGGAGCAGGGCCCGGCCGCGCGGGTGGGCGAGGTCGCCGAGCGCGCGCAGCGCCTGCCGGAAGCAGTCCAGGGCGTCCTGCGGGCGGCCCTGTTCCACGGCGACCTGGCCGAGGCCTTCGAGCGCTGAGGACTCGGTGCGGACGTGCCCGGCTGCGCGCGCTCGGCGCAGGGCGAGCCCGTAGTGGTGACCGGCTCGCTCGACGCTCTCCGCGCCGCCCTGGTCGAAGAGCGCGAACGCCAGCTCGTAGTGACAGCGGGCCAGGACGAGGGCCGCGTCGTCCGGCACGGCGGCATCCCCGGCGGCCGGGCCCGCACTCACGCCCGCACCATCCCCAGCCCCATCTCCCGCACCGGCCTGCGGGCCCGCCCCGTCCCCCACACCCGCGCCCGCGATCCGCTCCGCCGCCCTCACGGCCCGCTCCGCCACCTCCACCCACAGCGTGTGGTGCTTGCGGCGGAAGAAGAAGCCGCGCAGGGCCTCCGCGAGGTCGCAGACGGTGCGGTCGTGGCCGCGGGCGTACTCGAGGCCGGTGAGGGCCGCGGCGTTCTCGCGGTCCGGTTCCAGGGCGTCCAGGGCCTCGGTCTCGTCGGCGAACACGCCTTCCAGGAAGGCGGGTCGGCGAAAGATCTCGGCGCGGCGCCAGCGGCCCGACACCAGGTGCTCGGCCGCCGCGGCCCGCCGCAGGTACCAGCCGGTGATGCGGGCCGCCACCGCGGCGGCCTCGTCGGTGTCCGTGCGGGCGAGGGCGCCCGCGTACTCGTGGAGGAGGCCGTTCATGCGGCAGCGGCCGGGGGCGGGGCGTTCGAGGAGGTTGCCGTTGAGGAGGGTGCGCCGCGCCCGCGCGCCCGCGTCGGGGCCACCCGCCAGCTCGTCGACGAGGGCGTCGGCGAACTCGGGCGTCGGGTTCAGGCCGAGGCCGCGGAAGACGGCGGCGCTCGCGGGATCGAGGGCCGCGTAGGAGTCCTCGAAGACGGACCGCAGGGAGTACGTGTGCGGGTCGTCGGGCACGGTCAGCGCCTCCTGGAAGGTGGGCAGGGCCAGGAGTCGGCGGACGAACTCCTCGACGCCGCCCTCCAGCGGGTCCGCGGCGCGCGCCCCGGCGAGCCGGGCGGCGGCGGGCAGGCCCGCGAAGGCGGGGATGACGGACCGGAGCAACTCCTTTCCCTGAGTCGTGAGTTCGGCGGTCACGGCGCGGCCCGCCGTGTCCAGGAACAGCTCCTGGCAGGACGCGTCGTCGAGCCCCGCGAGGCGCACGTACACCGGTTCGGACCCCGGCAGGACGGTGCGCAGGCCGTTGAGCAGCAGGCGGCTGGTGAGGACGACCATGCTCCCGGGGTGCCCGGGGAGCAGCGGCGGGACCTGACCGGCCGTCACGACGTCGTCGAGCAGCACCAGGCAGGGTTCGTGCGCGGTGAGGTGGCGGTAGTACGCGGCGAGCGGCGCGGGCTCCGCGGGCATCTCGGCGCGCGGGGTGCCGAGCGCGGCGACGAACGACTCCAGGACGGAACGGGTGTCGGCGGGGTCCAGGGCGCCGCGCGGGCTCATGTCGGCGTAGAGGACACCGCCGGGGAAGTCCCCGCGCCGCAGCGCCGACCAGTGCAGGACGGCGCCGCTCTTGCCGATGCCGGGCGGCCCCGTCACCACGACGACCTCGGCGGCGGCGCGGTCGGCCCCGGCGTCGGCGAGGCGGTCGAGGGCGGCGCGCACCGGCAGCCGGTCCACGAGCCGTCCGGGTGCCGCGGGCGCCATGAACGGAACGCGCGGGGCGCGAACTTGACCGCTCACGCAGCCTCGGACCGTGACGTGCTCCGCCTGGATGACGTCACGGAAGGTCCCGCCCGAGATGTTGTTGGCCACCGAATCCACGCGGGCAGTCTTCCAGGGCACGGCGCCTGACGGAACGCCACCTCGCTTTCCCCGGGCGGTCCGTCCGACCGGCGCGTCCCGGTGGCGCCCGCCCCGAAGCGCCTCAGGGGTGCCCGTCGCCGCTGTGGATCCGCCGGTACTCCTCCGCCGTGGCCTTCGGCACCTGGGCGCCGGGGCCGTACATCGCCCGGGAGAGCCGTGTCCGCAGCCGCTCCGAGCGGGGCACCTTGCGGGCCACGCCGTTCGCGTCGACCAGGGGCTCCACCTCGTGGGGCCGGGGCTGTTCGTGCGCGGTGAGCCGGTACCGCTCGGCCTGGCTGAGGGGCTCGTGGACCTCCACGTACTCGCCGTGCGGGAGGCGTTTGATGCGGCCGCTCTCGCGTCCGTGCAGGACCTTGTCGCGGTCGCGGCGCTGCAGCCCCAGACAGATCCGGTGGGTGACGACGAAGGCGAGCGGCGGGGCGACGAAGAAGGCGACGCGCACGAACCAGGTGATGGCGTTGATGGAGAGGTGGAAGTGCGTGGCCCACAGGTCGTTGCCGCCGCCGACCATCAGCACGCCGTACAGCGTCAGCCAGGCCACGCCGAGGCCCGTGCGGACGGGGGCGTTGCGCGGGCGCTCGGCGATGTGGTGCTCGCGTCTGTCCTTGGTGATCCAGGCCTCGATGAACGGATACGCCCCGATCGCCGCCATGATGAGCGGGAACAGCGCGAAGGGAATGAAGACGCCCAGTTGCAGGGTGTGGCCCCAGGCGTTGATCTCCCAGCCGGGCATCACCCGGATCAGCCCTTCGGAGAAGCCGAGGTACCAGTCGGGCTGGGCGCCGGTGCCGACGAGGTCGGGCCGGTAGGGTCCGAGGGCCCATACGGGGTTGATGGTGGCGATGGCGCCCATCAGCGCGAGGACGCCGAAGACGAGGAAGAAGAAGCCGCCCGCCTTGGCGACGTAGACGGGCAGGAAGGGCGCGCCGACCACGTTCTTCTCGGTCCGCCCCGGCCCGGCGAACTGGGTGTGCTTGTGGTAGAAGACCAGGATCAGATGGGCGACGACCAGGCCCAGCATGATGCCGGGAAGCAGCAGGACGTGCACGGCGAAGAGTCTCGGGATGATGTCGTGTCCCGGGAACTCCCCTCCGAAGAGGAAGAAGGAGAGGTACGTGCCGACGACCGGGATCGACAGGATGGCGCCCTGCGCGAAGCGGATGCCGGTGCCCGACAGCAGGTCGTCGGGGAGCGAGTAGCCGGTCAGGCCGGTGATGAGGCCGAGCATCAACAGGGTCCAGCCGAACACCCAGTTGATCTCGCGCGGCTTGCGGTACGCGCCGGTGAAGAACACCCGCATCATGTGCACGAGCATCCCGGCGACGAACACGAGGGCCGCCCAGTGGTGGATCTGCCGGATGAGCAGTCCGCCGCGCACCTCCATGCTGATGTCGACGGTCGACTCGAAGGCGCGGGTCATCAGCACGCCCTTGAGCGGTTCGTAACTGCCGTTGTACTCGACCTCGATGCCGCTCGGCTCGAAGAACAGGGTGAGCCAGACGCCGGTGAGGATCAGGATCAGGAAGCTGTAGAGACAGATCTCGCCGAACATGAAGGACCAGTGGTCCGGGAACACCTTGCGCATCTGGGTCCTGGCGAGGGTGTGCACGCCGAGGCGGCCGTCCGCCCAGTCGGCGACGCGTTCACCCTTGCCGGGACCGGCGTCCCGTTTGCCGGGGCCGGTGCTGCGGGCACGTTCGCTCATGCGGCTCCCCCCTCGGGCGGCTATCCAGGGTAGGTGTGCCGCGCGCTCACGCAACAGGGCCGTGCGGCGCCCCGGGACGAGCCCGCTGTCGACCCCCGGGCCTCACCATTCGGCGAACGATCCGTCCGGGTGCCGCCACACGGGGTTGCGCCAGGCGTGCCCGCTCCGGTCGGCCGCCCGCACCGCCGCCTCGTCGACCGTGACGCCGAGCCCGGGCAGGTCCGTGCGGTGGGCGTGCCCGTCGGTGAAGCGGAACGGCTCGGTGTCCACGACGTACGACAGGAGGTCGGCGCTCTTGTTGTAGTGGATGCCGCGGCTCTGCTCCTGGATGAGGAAGTTCGGGGTGGTGAAGGCCAGTTGGAGGCTCGCGGCGAGCGCGATCGGACCGAGCGGGCAGTGCGGGGCGAGCAGCGCGCCGTGGGTCTCCGCGAGGGCGGCGATGCGCTGGACCTCGGTGATGCCGCCCGCGTGCGACAGGTCGGGCTGGGCGACGGCGATGCCCGCGGTGAGGGCGGGCAGGAACTCGGCGCGGCTGTAGAGGCGTTCGCCGGTGGCGACGGGGACGGGGCTGGCAGCGACCAGGGCGGGCAGCAGGTGGCTCTGGTCGGGCAGGAGCGGCTCCTCCGCGAACAGCGGGTGCAGCGGGGCGAGTTCGGCGAGGGCGCGGCGGGCGCTCGCGGGGGTGAAGCGGCCGTGGAAGTCGACGGCCACGTCCCGATCGGGCCCGAGGGCCTCGCGGGCGACGGCGACGCGGTCGACGACGGCGGCGGTCTCGGCGGGCGTGGTGAGCGGCGAGGTCGCTCCGGCCGCGTTCATCTTCACGGCGGTGAAGCCCGCCTCGACCTGCTCGGCGATGTGCTCGGCGAGCACGGCGGGCTCGTCGCCGCCGACCCACGCGTACACCCGCGCCCGGTCCCGCACGGGCCCGCCGAGCAGGGCGTGCACGGGGGCGCCGTACGTCTTGCCCGCGATGTCCCACAGGGCCTGGTCGATGCCCGCGACGGCGCTGGAGAGGACGGGGCCGCCGCGGTAGAAGCCGCCTTTGGTGAGCACTTGCCAGTGGTCCTGGATCCGCAGCGGGTCCTTGCCGATCAGGTACTCGGCGAGTACGTCCACGGCGGCGCGCACCACCTCGGCGCGGCCCTCGACGACGGGTTCGCCCCAGCCGATCACGCCGTCGTCGGTCTGCACCCGGCAGAACAGCCAGCGGGGCGGGACGAGGAAGGTCTCCACGCGGTCGATCTTCATGGTGTGTCGGTCTCTCCTCGCTCGGTGCGGCGGGCGGTGGCGGACGCGGGGGGCGCCGAGGGCGGGATCGGGCGGGTCCGGCGCGTGGCGGACCGCTCAGGCGGAGTCCTTGACCACGCTCCAGCCGCCGTCCACGGTCAGGCTCGTCCCGGTGACGTACGACGCCTCGTCGGCGGCGAGGAACGCGATGGCCGCCGCGACCTCTCCCGGTGCGCCGAACCGCCCGGCCGCCGTCCCCTCGACGCTGCGCGCCCGGTCCGCCTCGCCCACGTCCCCCCACGCGGGCGTGAGGATCGGCCCCGGGACGACGGCGTTGACCCGCACCTCGGGGCCGTAGTCGACGGCGAGCTGTCCGCACAGGGAGAGCAGGGCGCCTTTGCTCGCCGCGTAGGCGGGGCGGCCCGGGATGCCGGTGTGGGCGTGCACCGAGGAGGTGAGGACGACGGCGCCGCGGTGGGCGCGCAGGTCGGGCAGGACGGCCTTGAAGCCGAGGAACGCGCCGGTGAGGTTCACCGCGAGCTGGTGCTCCCAGGAGGCCCGGGTCATGGCGTGGGCCGGGGCGACCTCGCAGGCGTAAGCGTTGCTGGAGAGGACGCCGACGGGGCCGAAGCCGTGCGCGGCCGCGACGACCTGCTCCCAGTCGCCGGCCTCGGCGACGTCCGCGCGGACGAACACCGCGCTGCCGCCCTTGGCCCGGATGCCCTCCGCGACCGGCTCACCCCGGCCCGCGTCCACGTCGCAGACGACGACGGCCGCGCCCTCGGCGGCGAGGCGCACGGCCGTGGCGGCGCCGATGCCGGAGGCGCCGCCGGTGACCACGGCGACCCTGCCGGTGAAGCGGGCGCCGGACGGGGCGGCGGGGCGCTCCGCGTGTGCGCTTGGGTTCACGGGCTGCGTCCCCTCGTGCGGGTGGGCGGCGCGACCGCTCCCCGGGGCCGTGCCACACGTCCGTACCGCGCGGACGGCCCGCCGGGGAGCGGCGACCGCTGATGGCATGCGCCATCCACTGTATGTCCGGTCCTGCGTCCGGACACCTGCCGACTCCGCCGTCAACGCACGCGCCTCCGCGCGCGTACGTACCCCCATGAACGTGAGTGACCGCGTGAACCTTCGTATCGGACCGCATCAAGCCGCTCCCCTGTCGCATCCCTCGGTCTGGGCACTCGGTCCGCAGTGGGCTCAGACTCGGCGAGGGACGCCGACAGCCCCCTGACGCACACGACGCGGATCGCCGGAGGCGACGGGTGGTGCGGGGAGGGTGGGGAGAGGGGCGCGGTCAGCTCCCGGCGGGGCGCGGTGCGGGCAGGATCTGGCGCAGCCGCGGCGAGGGGTGGCGCTCGCGCTGCCACTCGCGCGGATAGCCGACGGAGACCTCCACGTGCGGAACGCCCTCGTGCCAGATGGTGCGCGGGATGTGCAGGTGGCCGTAGACGACGGCCGCGGCGCGGTAGCGCACGGGCCAGTCGGCGGTCGCCTCGGTGCCGCACCACAGGGCGAACTCGGGGTAGTGCAGGATGCGCGTGGGTTCGCGGACGACCGGCCAGTGGTTGATGAGGACGGTCGGCAGTTCGGGGTCGAGGGCGTCGAGCCGGTCCTTGGTGAGCGCGACGCGGGCGCGGCACCAGTCCTCGCGGGTCGCGTACGGATCCGGGTGCAGGAGCACCTCGTCCGTGCAGACCACGCCGGTCTCGTACGCGTACGCGAGCGCGTCCTTCTTGGTGTGCTTGCCGGCGGGCCGGAACGTGTAGTCGTACAGCAGGAACAGCGGGGCGAGCACCGCGGGGCCGCCCTCGCCGCGCCACACCGGGAACGGGTCCTCGGGGGTGTGCACGCCGAGGCCCCGGCAGAGTTCCACGAGGTGGCGGTAGCGGGCCTCGCCGCGCAGTTGGTTCGGGTCGTCGCGGGGCGTCCACAGCTCGTGGTTGCCGGGCGACCAGATCACGGTGTCGAAGCGGTCGGTGAGGGTGCGCAGCGCCCACTCGATGTCGCTCATCATCTCGCCGATGTCACCGGCGACTATCAGCCAGTCGCCCTCGTGTTCCGGCCAGAGCTCGTCGACGAACTTCCGGTTCTCGGCATAGGCGATGTGCAGGTCACTGATGCCGAACAGCCTCGGCGTCCGTCGGGATGCGGCAGATGTCGTCACCACGTGAGGCTAACCGACGCGCGCCGTCGCCCCGCAGTCGCGCCCCGGGTGCTCCGCGCGACCTCGGTGCGCGGTCGGCGACCACGGTCTAAGGTGCCCGAAGGGCGGTTCTGGTCATGGACGGGGGCTTGAGTGGACGCCGGCACGGTGGGGCTGCGGATCGCGTCGTCGGTGATGGTGCCGCTCGTGAAACGGTTGCTGCTGCCGCCCAAGAGCCTGCCGGGAGCCGAGTTCGGCGAGCGGCCGGTGCGCATCGGGCGGCTCCTGTCCTTCACCGGCGACAGACGCGTCCTCAGCGAGGCCGATCTCTACCAGCTCGCCCGGGAGTTGGTGCGCCGCGCGATGCGCGCCGCGGGCCCGCACGACCCGCCCATCGCGCCCGACGAGCAGAACGCCGTCGGCTACGCCCTCGGCCACACCCTGCGCGCCCTCGGCGAACTCGACATGGACGACGTGCAGGCCTACGACCTCGGCCCGGAGAAGCTCGCCGCCGCCCTGGTCCGTGCCAGCGCCCCGGAGACCCGCGCCCTGCTCAGCACCGACGCCGCCCGCCTGCACGACCGGCTGCTCGTCACCGCCTGTCTGCACCTGGTCCACCAGTTCAGCAAGCGCCCCGGCTTCGAGGCCCGCACCCAGGTCGAGCTGCGCCGCAGCATCAGCGAGCAGAAGGAGCAACTGCGGCTGCTGCTCGAGCGGCTGCCCGCGACCCTCGCGGAGGACACCGACTTCGAGCAGACCTACGCCGACTACGTGGTCCGCAGGCACAGCAGCCTCACCATCCACGGCGTCGACCTGCACGACCCGCAGAGCCAGGCCTGGCCGCTGGAGACCGCCTATCTGAGCCTGGAGGCCGCGCCCGCCCGCGACCCCGCCGAACAGGTCCCCGGCGCGGGCAACGGCGACCCCGACGGCCGCGGCGCCGACCCGGACCCGGAGTCCGAGCGCACCGCGGGCCCCGTGGAGGCGGCCCTGGCCGCGCACGACCGGGTGCTGCTGCGCGGCGTCGCCGGGACCGGCAAGACCACGCTGGTGCAGTGGATCGCCATCACCACCGCCCAGCAGGACCGGGTGCCGGGTCATCTGCCGCAGCTCCTCGGCCGGGTGCCGTTCGTGCTCCCGCTGCGCACGCTGGCCCGCGAGGACACCGAACTGCCCATGCCGGACGGCTTCCTGAAGTGGATCGACTGCCCCCTGACCGGCAGCGAACCCAAGGGCTGGGCGGTGCGGGTCCTGCAGGCGGGGCGCGGCATGCTCCTGATCGACGGGGTCGACGAGATCCCGGAGGCGGAGCGGCCCCGCGCGCGTGCCTGGCTCGCGAAGCTGCACTCCGCCTTCCCCGGCAATCTGTGGCTGGTCACGACGCGGCCCTCCGCGCTGCCCAGGGACTGGCTCGGGCGCGAGGGCTTCCGCGAGTTCACGCTCACCCCGATGCGGCCGGGCGACGTACGCAGGTTCGTGCGGCGCTGGCACGAGGCGGCGGGCGCGGGCGAGGAACTCGCGGGCAAGCTGCTTCCGCTGCTGCGGGCCTCGCCGGAGCTGAGCCGTCTCTCCACCAACCCGCTGCTGTGCTCCCTGATGTGCGCGCTGCACCGTGAGCGCCGCGGCTTCCTGCCGCCGGGCCGGATCGCGTTGTACGAGGCGGCCCTTTCGATGCTCCTGGAGCGCCGCGACCGCGAGCGCGACCTGTACGGCCGCAAGCCGCCGCCACTGGACCAGATGTCCGCGACGGAGCCCCTGAAGCGCCTCGCGTACTGGCTGATCCGCAACGAACGCACCATCCTGCGGCGGCAGGACGCCGTCGACCTGATCGAGCGGCTTCGCCCGTCCGTGCCGCAGCTCGCCACCGTCGGCACGTCCGACGACGTGCTGCGGCTGCTCCTGGTGCGCACCGGCCTGCTGCGTGAACCGGCCGAGGGCGCCGTGGACTTCATCCACCGCACCTTCCAGGACTTCCTCGGCGCGAAGGCCGCTCTGGAGGAGCACGACATCGGCGTCCTGGTCGCGCACGCGCACGTCGACCAGTGGGAGGACGTCCTGCAGATGGCCGTCGCCCAGGCCCGGCCCGACGAGCGCGCCGACCTCCTGACCCGGCTCACGGGCCGCGCCGACCGCGAGGAGGACGACACGGTGCGCGCCCGGCTCCGGCTGCTCGCCCTCGCCTCCCTCGGCCAGGCCACCCGCCTCGACCCGGAGGTCCGCAGGACCGTCGAGGAGCGCGCCGCGCAGCTCCTGCCGCCGCGCAGCATGCGCGAGGCCAGGGCTCTCGCGGAGACCGGGGCGCTGCTGCTCGGCCTGCTGCCCGGGGCCGACACGCTCACGGGCGACGCCGAGGTCACGACGGTCCACGCGATCTGCCGCATCGGCGGCGACGCGGCCCTGACCCGGCTGCGCGAGTTCGTGACCACACGGCAGCCCGCGGTGCGCTCCCAGCTCCTCGCCCACTGGGACCGGTTCGACACCGACATGTACGCCGAGGAGATCATCAAGCCGCTGCTCGCGGCCGGCGCGGGCGAGGCCGTCACGGTGCGCTCGGCGGCGGAGCTGAAGGCGCTCAGCGCGATGTCCGGGTACGAACGCGTGGTGCTCCAGGGCGACTTCACCGATCAGGAGATCCTCGGCGCGCTCGACACGGACCGGCTGCGCGAGCTGCGCCTGCGCGGCAACATGCGGCTGACCTCGCTCGGCTTCCTGTCGGCGTTCCCCGCCCTGGAGGCCCTGGCCCTGCACGGCTGCCGCGCCATCAGCGACACGGCGCCGCTGACCCGGCTGCCCCTGCTGCGCCGCCTCACCCTCACCGACCTGCCCCAGCTGGAGCCCCTCGCCCGGCTCTCGGCGTGCCCGCGCCTCGACTCGCTGCTCCTGGGGGCCGCCGTGCCCTGGCGGGGCCTGCGGGACCTGCCGCGGCCGAGTGCGCTGCGGCTGCTCGCGCTGCCGCCGGACGCCGTCGAACTGAACGCCATCACCGCCCTCACGGAACTGCGCGAGCTACGGCTGCACAACGCCAGCGACCGGCTCCGCCCGGACGACTGGGACGCGCTGCTCGCCGAGTTGCCCGCGCTGCGCACCCTGCGCCTGTCGCACGAGCAGCTGAGCATGATGCTGTTCCCTCCGGGTGCCCGCATTCCGCAGCTCACCGGCCTCGACGTGCGTTCGCGGCCCGGCGCGGCGGTGTCGCTGCGGCGGATCGCGCGCCGCCTGCCGGGCCTGGAGGAGGTCCACCTCTCTCTGTTCGACACGGTCGACCTGGTGCATCTGGCGGGGCTCCCGGCACTGCGGCGGGTGCGGCTCGACTATCCGGGCGAGGTGCACCACGCGGACGAGTTGCCGGCGCGGGTGGAACTGACGGTGCGACCGCGGCACTGAGGAGCACACGCACGGCTTGGTGTGCGCCCTCGCTGCTCCGCGCGTGCGCCCCCGCTGCTCGGTGCGTGCGCCCCTGCGCGCGACCCGAGTCCACGCCCCTCCGCGCGCCCGTTCCGGAGCCGTTCCTGACCGCTGCCGACCCGCATCCAACGACAACTGGGCGACTCCTGACCGAAAACCCATCGGAATCAAGCCGTCCGCAGCCCGCCGTCCGACCGCCCTCCACCCTCCGTACGACCTCGGCCCGACCGGCCCTCGCCCCGCTCCGCCGCGAGCCCGCGATCGCACGGCGCACCGTGTCACGGATCCGCCGTAATATGCCCGATCAGCTCGCCCGTAAGCCCTGGCCAGGGGATAGTGGGAGGTGTAACTTCTTTCACCCTCAATGCAGTTGACTGTGGCAAGGAGCGACGAAGGAGCAGCGAAGAGGGCGCGGCGCAGGACCGCCGAACCTGCGAGAAAGCGACCCCGGCGGGCGGCCAAGGACGGGAGCGGAATCCGGCGAGATGCACACATCCGAAACGCCTCGGCTGTACGCACGCGATCCGCTCCTCCACTCCCTCCTCCCACGCCTCACCGGCCTCGCCTATGCCGAACGCGCCCGCGTGCCCTGGGAGCACGACAAGGACCTGCCGGTCGTCCTCCTGACCGGACGCCACGGCATGGGGCGCACCGCCGTCCTGCGCGCCCTGGAGCGGCACTACTCCGGGCGCCTTCCGCTCGCCCTCGTCGACACCGCGGCCTGCGCGCTCGTCGTGGAGCTCCTGGAGGAGCTGGTGTGCTCGCTCGCGCCCGCCCTCGGCAGGCGCTTCCCACTGCTCCTGCCGGGCCTGATCTCCGTGTTCGCGAGCCACGGCGGGACGCCGGACGACCGGACCCGCGCCACCACGCGCGTCGCCCGCCTCCTGATCGCCTGCCACCTGGAGTCGGGCACCGAGGCGAACGTCGCCCAGCGCTGGGCGGTCCGGCTGCGCGCCCGCCTGGACGACGCGCCCGGCGCGGGAGCCGACGGTTCCGGGTCCCGGCCCGGCGCGCACGCGGTCACGCAGGCGGCGCTCACGGAGTACTTCGAGCGGTACACACGTTCGCGCGCCGCGGCACCGCTGCGCCAGTGGTACCAGGAGCGGTACGCGGAGTCCGATTCCGCCGCCGCGGGCTCGGCGGCGGACGGCCAGGACGGGCTCGTGCGCCTCGCCGACTGGTTCCGCCGCGGCGGCGACTACCGGCACGCGGCCGAGCAGACCCTCGTGCACGCCTTCCTGGAGGACATCGCCGCCGCCCGCAGCAAGTGGCAGCGCCTGAACCGCGACCCGCGCCCGCTGATCCTGCTCGACAACACCCACTCCCCCGCGGGCGCCCGCCTGGTCGACCTCATCCTCGAATACCGCGCCCGGCCCGGCGCCGCCCACCACGACCCGCTGGTCGTCGTCGCCACCCGGCTCGGCGACGCGCCACCGGACGCCACCGAGGCGGCGCACCACGAACTGCCGGACCTGGTGGCCTCCACGCGCTGGCGGCGCACCGGTCACGCCCCGTCGGCGGGACTGCTCGTCGTACCGCTCACGCCGCTCAGCCGGGACGACGTCCTGCTGATGCTGGACGCCGCGTCCGCGCCGCTGCACCCGTATCTGGCGTCCGCGCTGCACACCCTCACCGGCGGACACCCGCTGGCGAGCGGCGTGCTGTGCGACGCCGTCCTGGAGCACACCCGCGCCACCGCGTCCCGAGGCGCCGCCCCGCGCCCGCCGGAAGGACCCCTCGGCCCGCGCAACCTCCTCGAACTGACCACGCCCGACGGCCACCCGGTGACCCAGGCGATCCTGGAGCGGCTGCTTCCCTCACCGCAGCAGCGGTCCCGTCTGGTGCCGCTGTCCCTGGCCCGCGACAGCACGGCCGCGCAGGCCCTTGCCGCCCATCTGCGTCTGGAGGGCCCCGAGCAGCTGCCCGCGAACGCGGCCGCCGACTATCTGGAGGCCGAGCACTGGCAGCACGACACCCCGCAGGACCGCCCGCTGGCCGCCGACCCGCTGCTGCACACCCTCCTGGTGCACGAGGCACGCCGGACCTCGCACGGCGCCGACTCGCGCCGCGGCTGGCAGGAGATCCACGGCTTCCTGCGCCGCCACCACACCACGCGCGGCGAGGACAGCGAGGCCGACGCGCTGCGCCACACGCTGGCGGCCGGTGACGCCAAGACGGTGGTGGCCGCGCTGTCCGAGGAGTTCCAGTCGGAGCAGGACCGGCAGAGCGCGCTGCGCTGGCTGAACTGCCTGAGCTACGCGGCGACGGCTCCGGCGCCGCCGTCGGCGGACTGGGACGACGAGCGGGCCGCGATGGCCGCGGGCGCCCACGACGACCGCTACCACGACATAGACGAGATCGACCGCTGCATCAACAGGCTGCTGCACGGTCTGTGGTACCTCTCCGACGCGCTGGCCGAGCCGGAGGCCGACCTGTGCGAAGACATCGGAGCCGAGCTGGCCTTCCTGTCGCTGCGGCACCAGACGTGGCGGGCGGTGCTCAGCCAGGCCGCCCGCACCTGGCCTGCCGCCGCCCGAGACAAGCGCCCCCTCCCGCTGCCCGAACTGTGAGGAAGCATGCTCCTGAGCCGTCGCAACGGGTTCGGTCCCCTCGACAAGGCCATCGCCGTCCTGGTGCCGCTGGTCCTGATCGCCGTGGGCGTGGTCGTGTATCTGGCGACCCGGCCCGAGGACTGCGCGGGCGGACTCACCAAACGTGACGGCCAGTGCGTGGGCGTCACGGAATCGGCGTTCGACGCGAACGACGACATCAAGGGACTGATCCGGGCCGTCGCCGACGAGAACGCCCGGGTGAAGAAGGCCTGGGAGTCGCCGAGGAAGGGCCAGACCCGGATACCGTACGGCCGGATCGCGCTCATGATGCCGTTCACCTCGGACGATTCGAGCGCCATGACCGCGCCGATGATCCGCCGCGCACTCGCCGGGGCGCACGCGGCCCAGCTGCGCGCCAACAGCGGCGGCGGGCCGCACTATCAGCTCCTGATGGCGCCCGACGGCAAGGACCTCGACAAGTGGCGGCCGGTGGTCGACGACCTGGAGGACCTGACGGACGACCGGGAGTCGCCGCTCGTCGGCGTGACGGGCCTGCCGAGCAGCACGCCCGAGACCCGGGAAGCGATGCAGGAGCTGAGCGACCGCCGTATCGCGACCGTCGGCCCCGTCATCACCTCCGCCGACATGAACGCCCCCTACTTCTTCAAGACCTCACCGAACAACGATCTCCTCGCGGACGCACTCGGTCAGTACCTGAAGAAGAACCGGGGCGAGGGGAAAGGCTTCCTCGTCTTCGACAGCCGCCCCGACGACGTGTACTCCCGCAATCTGCAGAAGCTGATCGAGAAGAAATTCGGCGCGGCCTACGGACTGCGCAAGCGCTCGGCGTCGTTCCTCGGCTCGACGGGCCCGGACGCCGGTATCCCGCAGCGATTCCAGTCCGCCGCGCAGAAGATCTGTGTCACCGATTCGGACACGGTGTTCTTCGCGGGCCGCGACCAGGATCTCCCGGCACTTGTGAAACGCCTGTCACAGGAGCCTTCTTGTGACCGCAGCAGCCCCGTGCGCATCCTGAAAGTGGGAATCGGTCTCGACCCGACGCTCACCACCCCCGAACTCACGCGGATGCTGCGCGAGACGAAGACCACGATGGTGGCCGCCGCTTCCGTGACGAGCGAGTGGTGGCAGAAGAAGAGCACCGCCCCCGACGGCCTCGGCGGCTTCCTCTCGGTCTTCGACAAGCTGAAGGAGTCGCACAGCCTCGGCGCCAAACCCCTCGACGACGGTTACGCGATCATGTACCACGACGCGTTCATGCTCCTGGCCAACGCCTTCGACCGCTCGTACTCGGAGGCGAACGAGCCCACCGGTGGCTCCACCAGGACACCGGAACCGGCGCGCACGCCGACCAAGGACGACGTGTACAACACG
Organism: Streptomyces flavofungini; assembly: GCF_030388665.1. Taxonomy (NCBI): domain Bacteria; kingdom Bacillati; phylum Actinomycetota; class Actinomycetes; order Kitasatosporales; family Streptomycetaceae; genus Streptomyces; species Streptomyces flavofungini. The sequence continues at coordinate 1,628,736 of NZ_CP128846.1, forward strand.
CTGATCGACGCGAGCATCGTCGACACCGGCGACTCCACGCGCTGCATCGGCTGCCTCCAGGGCGCCGCGGGCACGTACGGCTTCGAGAAGTCCTCCGAGACCGACGACACCGATCAGTGGCCGGTATGCAAGCCCGTGCCGGTGATCGAGTACCCGGCCGTGCGGGGCCGCAAGGCGCAGGACACCTTCCGGACGTTCGAGAAGACGTTCAAGCATCCGTGTCCCGACAACGTGACCCGCGACGATTCCTGATCAGCCCTCCGGCGAATCCCGTGGTGAACGGCGTCCGACGCGCTGCGGCACGTGACAAGAACACGTGCCCGGCACATTTGGCCTGATCCCGTGGCGCGGTAGATGTTTACTCAACTTCCGGGTTGTCTAGACCCATTGACACTCCAGGAAGCGCTCTCCTACTGTCGCGAACGTCGATCGGACAACGCAAAACGTCGCCAAAAAGCGCGTGGAGGAGTTCGTGAACAGCACTGAAGGTGCCCGCGACATCACCATGGCAGCGCCCCGGAACGGCGAAGGCCTCCCGGACGTGAGTCTCGATCAAGCACACTCTCCCCAGAAAGTCATGGCGCACGGTGATCTCCTCCGACGATTCGTCGCCGGCGAGGAGATCAAACCGGTCCACATGCGGATCGGCATCATGGGCGCCTGCAATATGCGTTGCAACTTCTGCAACTTCCATTCACCGAACGAGGAACAGTTCTACGACCTGTTCTCGTTCAAGGACTCCCTCACCACCGACAAGGCGATCACGCTTCTCAAGGAGTTCGCCGAGAACGACGGCCGCGCCGTGACCTTCTGCGGCAGCGGCGAGTGCACCATCCACCCGGGCTACGCCGACATCTGCTACGCCGGGCACGACAGCGGCCTGCACATCGGCCTGATCACCAACGGCTCCCGGCTCGGCCGCCCCAAGGTCGCCGACTGCGTCACGGCGACGCACACCTGGGTGCGCGTCGGCATGAACGCCGGCACGGAGGCGACGTTCAACGACATCACGCGCGACCGCGAGCAGACGTTCTCCAAGTTCATCGGGACGATCGGCAAGTTGCGCGACAACGCCGTGGCGCCGGACTTCCGCATCGGCTTCAACTACGTGATCACGATGCAGAACTACCGCGAGATCGTCGAGGCCGCCCGCATCGCCCACGAGTCCGGCGCGCACTATGTGCGCTTCGAGCCGGAGTTCTACAGCGCGATGGGCCACGAGACCATCGAGACCGTCATGGCGGAGATCTCCGCCTCCCTCGTGGAGGCCGCCGCGATGTCCACGGAGGCCTTCGAGGTGTCGGTGCCCAAGCTGGACCGAGGCCCCATGGACCAGGTGGAGGAGGTCGAGGGCGACTTCGAGCGCTGCCACTACAGCCGCTTCGTGACGGCCGTCGGCGCCGACGGGCACCTCTACCCGTGCCCGCAGGTCCACCTCAACAGCCGCTACCGCATCGGCGACGTGGTCGACCTCGGCTACCCCACCGTCCTCGACGGCGGCCCGCGCGCCGAGTGGGAGGCCACCAACCCCAACCGCACCGACCTGTGCAAGTCCTGCTTCTACCGTCCGCAGAACGAGCTGCTCGAACTGCTCAAACGCGGCCAGATCAAACTCGACGAGGCCTTGGACGCGTATGCGCTCGAGGTGCCCAGCACGTTGCACGCCGACTTCGTGTAGCCGCGGCACAGCGCGTACGGGCGTGCCCTGCCCCGCCCCGTCTCTCCCACCCGTCCCGCCCTTCTCGACTCGCGTCGGCCAGTTGTCAGCCCGTCCGGCGTTTGAGGACGAGCCGCGAAGCGGCGATCGGCGGGGGCCCAGGGGGGCGGCAGCCCCTGGTTACGGAAAGGGGCGGGCCTGGGGCGCCCCGCGAGGGCCCCCACCCACCCACCCGCGCCGAAACCGCACCCACCCGCACCCACCCGCACCCACAGGAGCGTTAGCCCCCGCATGCAGACCACCCACGTGCGCCGACTCCTGCGAGCCGACCCGACGCTGCGCTTCACCCCCGCACTCTCCGACCCCACCGCACACGCGGCCTGGTCCCGCAGGATCCGGGCGATCGTGGCGCGCCTGGCCCGCGTCGACCACGCCCCACTCGACATCACGGCCGTCGACACGACCGTCGACGCCACCGCAAGGTCCGGCGACAGGGCGGACGACGGGACCGCAGGCCGTCCGGGCGCGACCAACGGCGCTCCGGGCAGGACCGGCGACGGCCCCGGTGAGACCGGCGGCGCCCCGGGCAGGACTGGCGACGGTCCCGGCGAGGCCGGCGACGGTCCGGGCGACGGGATCGGCCTGCGGCGCGAGCACCTGACCCTCAACTCCCCCGTACGCGGCGCCTTCCAGGCCACGCTCCTGTCCCCGGCGACCCGCACGGAGGCCTCCCCCGGCCCCGCCGTCCTGGTGTTCGGCGGCAAGAACGCCCGCCTGGAGCACCTCACCGGCGAGCGCCCACCGGACTTCCCCGACCGCAACATCGCCGAGCACCTGGCCCGCGCCGGCTTCGTCACGCTGACCTTCGAGCACGGCATCGGCGGCCTCGACGAGGAGCGCCGCGCCGGCCGCGAGGAGGGCGCCCTCCTCGCGCACGCCTTCGCGCTCACGGGCCGCTCCCTGCTCGGCGCACTCGTCGGCGACACCCTCGGCGCCCTGGACGTCCTCACCGCGCACCCGCTGGTCGACGCCGACCGCGTCGGCCTGTTCGGGCACAGCCTGGGCGCGGCAGTCGCCCTGCACACCGCGCTGCTGGCACCGCACCCGCTGCCGGTGTGCGCGGCCAGCCATCTCGGCACCTATCCGGCACTGTACGAGCGCCTGTTGACGGGGTACGAGGGCGCGGTCCTGCCGGGGATCCTGGAGTACGCCGACCTCGGCGACCTCTACGCCGCGCTTGCCCCGGCCCCACTGCACCTTCAGTTCGGCACCGCCGACTCCTACCTGGAACCGGCCGACGCCCGCGCCGCCGCGGCCACCGTCCGGCGCGGCTACGCGGCGGCGGACGCCGTGGACCACCTCGACGTGCACGAGCTGCCCATGGGCCACGGCACCCACGTACAGCACGCGGTCGACTTCTTCACGCGCACCCTGTCGGGGCCCGCTCCCGCCCCCGGCGACGTGCCCGCGCAGCGCGTCCACTTCGGTGTGGCCGAGCGCCGCGCGGTCCTTGACCGGGTCGACACCGCGCTCGCCTCCGGTCACCTCACGCAGGGCCCGGGGCTCGCCCGGTTCGAGGAGCTGTGCCGCTCCTGGACGGGCCGCGAAGGGGTCGCGGTCGCGTCCGGCGCGGCTGCCCTGGAGATCGCCCTGCGCATCGTCGGCGTGGCCGGGCGGACGGTGCTCGTGCCGGTGAACACGTTCTTCGCGACGGCGGCGGCCGCGGTGCGCGCGGGTGCGCGGGTGCGGTTCGTCGACATCGAGCTGGACGGCCTCGGCCTCGATCCGGACGCGCTGCGCGCCGCGCTCGACCGTCATCCGGACACGGCGGCCGTGCTGCCGGTGCACATCGGCGGCATCGTCTCGCCCGCCCTCGACGACGTGCTCGCGCTGTGCGAGCGCCGGGGTGTGGCCGTCGTGGAGGACGCCGCGCACGCGCTGGGGGCGACGCTCGGCGGCCGGTACGCGGGGGCCTTCGGCCGGTTCGGCGCGTTCTCGTTCTTCCCCACGAAGGTCGCGGTGAGCGGTGAGGGCGGCCTGGTGACGTGCGCGAACGCCGAGGACACGGAGCAGGTGCGGCGCTGGCGCGACCACGGCAAGAGCGCGCAGGGATCCACGCTGCACGACCGGCCCGGCGGCAACTGGCGGCTGAGCGAACTGCACGCCGCCGTGGGCACGGTCGACCTGGAGCGGTTCGACGACACGCTGGCGGCGCGCCGTGAGCTCGCCCTCGGCTACGACGAGTTGCTGACCGACGTGCCCGGCGTCCGCCCCCACGCGGTGCCCGCGGCGGCGCACAGCAACTACTACAAGTACCTCGCCTACTTGGAGGCGCCCGTGGACCGGGCGCTCCTGAAGAAGCGCCTGCGCGAACGGCATGGCGTGTCGCTCGCGGGCGAGGTGTACGACCATCTGCTGTGCGACCAGCCGTACTTCGCGGCGTCGGCGGATCCGGAAGCGGGGGTCGCGGCTTCCGGGACGGGAGTGGAGACCTCCCGAGCGGGGGTGGAGGCCTCCCGAGCGGGGGTGGAGACCTTCGGCGCGGGAGTGGGGGCCTCCGGGACGACGGTGGATGCCTCCGGGTCGGCGGCTGGAGCGCCCGGTGCGGGAGCGGGAACTCCTGGGGCTGTGGTCGGAACGCCCGGTGCGGGGGCGGGAGTTCCCGGTGCGGCGGCCGACGGCCCCTTCGAGCAGGCCCGCTGGTTCGCCCGCCACCACATCGCGCTTCCGCTCTATCCAACGCTCACCCGGGCCGAGCAGTTCCGGGTGGTCGAGGCCTTGCGCGGCGAGTTGTCGTGACGGGGCCGGACGACGAGGCTCCGGTCCTCTCCGCGTACCGCAGGGGCGACTGGCAGCCGTCCCTGGACACAGCCCCGCTGCCCGGCGCGAGCCGCACCCGCCTCGCCCTCGTCCCGCACATCGTCGCCCACTCCGACCGCCGCTGGTGGGACGGCGTCCGCGCGGACCTGGCCCCGCTGTCGGGCCGCCGCGAACTCGTCCTTTCCGCCCTGGAGTTGTTCCGGCACGGCACCGTCACCATCGGCGGCATCGGGCCGCAGAGCGCGGACGCCTTCCGGGCGGCCCTGTGGGACACCGCCGGACTGCCGGGGCCGCTGGTCGAGCGGTGGGGGGCGATGCTGTACGAGGGGGCCGCGCGCCGCGAGGCCACCGCCCCGGACGACGCGCTCGCGCTGGTGGCGCTGCCCGGCAACACCTTCACCTGCCTGGACTCCGTCCTGGAGCAGGCCGAACGGTCCGCGTGTGTCTGGGTGCGCCCGAGCCGCCGCGAACCGCTGTCCGCGGCCAGGCTGCTCGCGGCGCTCCTCGCCGTCGGCTGGCCGCCCCCGCGCCTCGGCCTGTACCCCACCGAACAGCACACCCTGCACGGCCTGTTGAAACTCACCGACCGGCACATCGTGTACGGCGGCGCGGGGCTCGCCGCGTCGGTGCGGGAGTCGCCCGCGCTGACGCTGCACGGACCCGGCCGGGGCTGCGCACTCGTGTCACCAGGCACTCCCGCCGGACCCGCCGGTTCCACTGACACCCTTGCCCCTCATGATTCCGTCGACTGTGTTGACGGCTCTGTTGACAGCGCTGTCGACAGCTCTGTTGACGACACGGTGGCCTGGTTGCTCCCGTTGATCGCCGCGGATTCGGGCCGCTTCTGCAGCAACGTGCGCACGGTCGTGTGCGTGGATCACGACCCGGAGCCCCTGGCCAAGGCCCTCGCGACCGCGCTCGACGCGCTCCATCCGGGTCCCGCGCCCGACCCGACCGATCCTCAGTGGCCGCTGACCGCCTTCCGGGAGGCCGGTGAGGCCGACCGCGCCGCCGCGTCCGTACGCGACCGCCTGCGCCCCGGCGACCGCCTGCTCACCCGCGAGCCGACGGTGGTCACAGGCACCGGCGCCGGCCCAGGTGCCGCCACCGGCGCCGACGCCTACGTACGCCCTCAACTGGCCCTGCTCCAGGACGACCCCGCGGCACCGTCGCACCCGCTCATCGGCCACGAGGTCCCCTTCCCCTTCGCCGCCGTGCTCCGTGCCACCGCCGACGCCGCGCGTGCCCTCGCCGACGAAGCCCTGTTCGTGTACCGACCGCCGGCGACACCAGGAGGAGCCCCATGACGACCGCGGCCCGCCGAGAACACGCCCCGCAGGTCACCTTCGACGGCCTGTACGACACGTTGCGCGAGCGCGTGCCCGAGCTGGCCGTGGACATCGACGTGTGGACGCGCCGCATGATGCGCTGGCACTTCCACCCGGACACCGGCTCCCCGTTCTGGGTCGGGCGCCGGGACCGACTCGGCTTCGACCCGCTCACGGACGTCGACGGCTTCGCGGCACTGGAGCTGTTCGGGCTCTTCGACAAGGGCGAGCTGCGCGCGGCGAGCGCCCTGGACCTGCGCCCGCGCGGCTATCGCGACCGGCCGTTCCGGGTCTTCGAGACAGGCGGCACCACCGGAGCGCCCTGCCGGATCGTGAACGTCACACGCCTCGCGTACGACGTGGAGGTCTACCGGACCGTCCTGGAGGCGCGCGGCGTCGCGGGCGGTGACATCCTCGCGATGACGCCGAGCGGTCCGCACGCGTACGGGCACTTCGTGGAGGGTCTCGCGGACAGTTGGCGGGGCGCCGTGTTCGCCATCGACTTCGACCCGCGCTGGGTGAAGGCGTCGCTGCGCGCGGGCGGCGAGGCGGACTCCTACACCGCGCACCTGGTGGAGCAGACCCTGACCCTGCTGGCCGCCGAGCGGCCCACGCTCCTGTTCACCACGTCCCGGCTGCTCCTCGAACTGGCCATGCGGCTGCCGCGCCCCCTGCACAGCTACGGCATCCGCGCGGTGTGCACCGGCGGCACCACGTGCAGCGCCGCCGAGGCCGCGTTCCTGCGCCAGGAACACCTGGACGGCGTGCAGTGGATCGACACGTACGGCAACACACTGGCGGGCCACGCGCTGCAGGCCGACGCGGTGCCGGGCGCTCCCGCGCTGCCCGGCGGCACCGGGCACTCGTACCACCTGCCGCCGCCCTTCGCGGTGCTCCAGGTCGTCGACCCCGCCGATCCCTGGCGCGAGGTGCCCGTGGGCGAGCGCGGGCGGGTGCGGGTCACCACGCTCCTGGAGGACCTGTTCCTGCCGAATCTCCTCGAACGGGACAGCGCGATCCGGACCGGTCCGCACCCGTGGTTCCCGTGGGACGGAGTGGCGGCGGTGCAGGCGTTCCACGACGGTCCGACGGGCCCCGGGGAGGCGGTCGAGGGCGTCTACTGACCCGCCTCTCCGCTTCCTTGACGACCCATCAACCATGGACGGACTCGACGACGCATTGACCGTCCTTCCACCTCTTGACTGCTGAGCCCACGCATGGACGGGACAGTCAACTGTTGACGACCTGCGCACTGGTGATCTGACGACGACCCGCTGACGTAAGGACTCCTCGTGAATCTCTCGTCGAACGGCGTGCCCATACCCTTCTCCCCCGAGTTGTTCGGCCCGCTGCGCGCCACCGACCCGGATCGGATGCCGGACCCCGTCGCTCTGCGGGCACGGCTGCACGCGGACGGATATCTGTATCTGCCGGACTTCCTCGACCGCGAGCAGGTGCTGCGACTGCGCGCCAGGTACTTCTCCCAGCTGCCCGCGGGCTATCTCGCGCCGGGCACCAGCGCGCGCGAGGGCGTGTTCTCGGGGCGGGTGCCGGAGGGGCTGCCGGAGTACGGTGTGGCGGGGCATCCCGCGCACGCCTTCGTCCGCTCGGAGACCTTCGACCGGTTCCTCGACGACCCGCGGCTGCGCAAGCTGGCGGCCGACCTGCTCGACGGCGACGCCCGGATGCTGCCGCGCCGCATCCTGCGCCACTTCCACCGCGGGGTGCGCCGGGCCTCGCGTGCCCATGTCGACTTCGACTACATGGACGAGGGTTCGCCGCAGGTCGTCACGACCTGGATCCCGGTCGGCGACTGCCCGCCGCAGTCGGGGGCGCTGGTGTACCTGGAGGGTTCGCACACGCTGCCTCCGGAGGCATACGAGTCGCTGCGGGACACCACGGACCGGCCGGACGACCGCCGTCAGATCTGCCACGACCTGGAGTTCACCGCGCGCAGCCTGGGGCGGCGCTGGCTGTGGACGGACTTCGCGGCGGGTGACGTCATGGTGCACGTGCCGCACATCATCCATGCCTCGCTGGACGCGACGACGGACGCGATGCGGCTGTCCATCGACACGCGCTTCATCCGTCAGTCGGACACGCCGGACCCACGGTGGCTGAAGGCCTGGTCGGCGGACGACGGCGCCTGAGCCCCGGCCCGGCCCGCGGGCGCGCCGTCGGCGGGGAGCGGCAGCCGCACCGGGTCACCACCGGCAGCGTCGGAGCGTGCCGCGGCCACGAGTACGTCGTCGACCAGGTGGGCCTGCGCGAAGGGGCACACCGGCGGCCGGCCTGCCACGACGGCGGCGACGAAGTCGGCGATGAGCGGCTGATGGGGGTTCGGGGCGGGTGGCAAGGTCACCTCCCGCTCTCCCTCGGCCCCCTGGCGGCGCAGACGGCCCGAGTCCAGCGGGTCGAGGGTGAGCGTCCGCCCGGACCCGCTCACCTCGAAGCGATCCTCGGGCGGCTCCCCGCTCCACTCCGCGCGCACCCGCGCCCGAAGCCCCGCGTCCCAGCGCAGCTCCACCTCGGCCAGGCGCTCTGCGCCCTCCGGGAACCGGCGGTCGAGGCGGGCCCGCACCTCGTCGGGGCGCCCGAACAGGAGGTGGAGCACGTCGAGCCGGTGGCTCCCCGCGTCGGCGAGCACCCCGCCGCCGGACAGGGCGGGGTCGGTCCGCCACCGCATCGGATGCCCGGGCCCGGGGTCGAACGCGCACCGGAACCGCACCTCCACCCGTTCCGGCGACCACCCCCGCAGTTCCTCGCGCAGACGGCGCACGGCGGGGGCGAGCCTGCGGTAGTACGCGACACCCGCGCACGGCAGAGCGTCGCCACCCCGCCGGACACCGGCATCGGTACCACTCCTGGCGCCCGGCCACAGCCCTCCGGCCAGCGGCTTCTCGACCAGTACAGGGAGACCGCCGCTCAACACCCGCCCGGCCAGCGGTACATGGTGGACGACGGGAGTGGCGACGTACACAGCGTCCACATCGCGGATCAACATGTCCTCGTCGTCGCCGCCGACCGGCACCCCGTGGCGGGCGGCGACGCGGGCGGCCCGCTCGGCGTCGCGGCCCCAGAGGTGCACCGGTTCCTCCCCGAGCGCCCGGAGCGCGGGCAGCACACGCCGCTCCACGACGTCGCCGTACCCGGCGACCGCCCACCTCACCTGGCCCGCCTCCCTGTGCGGGTCACGGCACGATCGCCACCTTCAGGGTCTCGGGCGGCGGTCCGTCGAAGGGGGCCCGGTCCGCGTCCGGGTAGAGGGACCTGCTGGCGGACAACTGCTCCATGGCCTTGGGGAGTTCGTCGAGGGGGTAGGTATGGGTGTGCAGGTCGGGCAGGCGCAGCGCCTCGTGGCCGTGGCGCAGGAGGCGTTCGGCGACGGCGAGGGCGTCGGCGCGCGCGGTGTCCACGGGTTCGGCGGAGCTGTGGACGCGCAGGCCCTTGCGTTCCCAGGTCACGAGGTCGACGGTGACGTGCGTGTCCACGTGGTGCGTGCCGAGCATGACGACCAGGCCGTTCTGGCGCACGAGGCCGACGCAGGCGTTGAGGGTGGTGGGGGTGCCGACGGCGTCGATGGCGACGTCGAACTCCTCCCCTCGCGCAGCGAAGCCCGCTCCGACGGCGGCGAGTTGCGCGGAGCTGCCGTCGACCCGGTGCACCGCGTCCGCGCCCGCGCGCCGGGACCGCTCCAGACGCCAGTCGTCGAGGTCGGCGACGGCCACGTGGGCGGCGCCGCGCCGGACGGCCATGCGCAGCGCCATCTGGCCGACGGGCCCCTGGCCGAGGACGGCGACCCGGTCGCCGAGCCGGATGCCACGCGTGGCGTGCACGGCCAGCGGCAGGAGCTGGAGGATGGAGCCCTGCTCGAAGGGGATGCCGTCGGGCAGCGCGCCGACGGCTATCTCGCGCGCGAGGGCGTACTCGGCGTACCCGCTCGTCAGCGGTGTGCGTACGAAGACGCGCTGCCCGGCCGTGACGCGCGTGACGCCGGGCCCTGTCGCCTCGACGACTCCGGCGATCTCGTGGCCGTAGCACCCGGTCGCGCAGTGCTCCCTGAGGCCGTAGTAGTGGTAGTACGCGAGGTCGCTGCGGTTGCAGACGCTGCACGACCGGACCCGCACGAGGACCTGGCCGGGTCCCGGCTCGGGCACCGGGGCGTCGGTGACCAGTCTGATGTCCCGCCTGCCGACGAGTTCGTACCGCCGCACGGTGTGCCTCCTTCGCCCGTGGCCCTCGTCGGGCCGTGCCGCCGTCGCGGAAACGGCAGTCCGGTGCCGTCCCGCTCCCGGGAATTCCACCGCGCGGACGGGCGTCCTACAAGGTGGCCTGCCTCGGCCGGTGAGGCACCCGGCCTGATCGGTGCAGGCCCGGACCCCACCCGGCTCGCCTTGCTCGGCTCCTCCAGAACGCCTCTCCCATCTGCCGGTTCACCTTCCGTTTCCTGCGGGTTCGCACTCCTTGACAGCTCCAATTGGCCTGAGCCAACATCCGATTGGCCTGTACCAAGCCGCCCGGCGACCCGACCATCGCCACCTGCGCGCTCTCGTCCACCGGCCGGCCGCCGACCGGTCAGCCATCCGCCCCCGGAGGTCCCGGCATGGTTTCGAGCAGTCACCCGAAGCTGGAGCAGCTCGCCAACTCCGTCCTCCAGCCGGGATTCGTGGGCACCACCGAGGCTCCGGACTGGCTGCGCCGCAGGATCGCCGACGGGCTCGGCGCCGTGGTGCTGTTCGGCCGGAACATCGTCGAGCCCGCGCAGGTCGCCGCCCTCACCACGTCGTTGCGCGCCGAGAACCCCGATCTGATCGTCGCCATCGACGAGGAGGCGGGCGATGTCACACGCATGGAGGCGTGGACGGGGGCCTCACGCCCGGGCAACCTCGCGCTCGGGGCCGTCGACGACGTCGACCTCACCGAGAGCGTCGCCCGCGACATCGGCCGGGAACTCCACGCGGCGGGTGTCTCGTTGAACTACGCACCGAGCGCCGACGTGAACTCCAACCCGCTCAACCCCGTGATCGGCGTGCGCTCCTTCGGCGCCCGCACCGACGTCGTCTCCCGTCACACCGCCGCCTGGATCCGTGGTCTGCAGGCGGCCGGTGTCGCCGCGTGCGCCAAGCACTTCCCCGGTCACGGCGACACCTCCGTCGACCCGCACTTCGGCCTGCCCCAGGTGCGGGGCACCGCAGCGGAGATCGCCCGCACGGCCCTGCCGCCGTTCATCGCGGCGACGGAGGCGGGCGTGCGCGCCATCATGACCGCCCACCTGGTGGTGCCCGCCTACGACCCCGGGCTGCCCGCGACACTCAGCCCCCGCGTCCTGAACGATCTGCTGCGCGGCGAACTCGGCTTCGACGGCATGGTGGTCACGGACGGTATCGAGATGGGTGCGGTCACCGACCGGTACGGCATCGACGGGGCGACGGTCCGGGCCCTCGCGGGCGGCGTGGACGCGGTGTGCGTGGGCGGCGACAGCGCCGAGCAGTCCACCGTCGAGCTGCTCGCGGGAGCGCTCGTCAAGGCCGTGCTCGACGGACGCCTGCCCGAGGAGCGGCTCACGGAGGCGAGCGGGCGGGTCCGGGATTTCGCCGCCTGGTCGGGCGAGCGGTCACGGGCCGTGGCCCGGGCGGGGAACGGGACACGGGCGGCGGCCGGGGCAGGCGGCCGTTCGGACATCGGCCTGGTCGCGGCACGCCGCGCGGTGCGGGTGCACCGTCGCGCCGACGGCTCGGAAGATCTGCTCCCGCTTTCCCGGGCGCCCCATGTCGTGGAGCTGTCGCCGGTGATGAACCCTGCCGTCGACGGCGGCACCCCCTGGGGCGTCGCCGCCCCACTGCGCGACCTGCGCCCCGACACCACGTCCGTGCGCCTCACCCAGTCCGAGCTCGACCGCCACGACGACACGGACGAGGTCCTCGACCGCGCGGCCCTGACCCCCGCGGCCGGGCGCGCCCTGGTGGTCGTCGTGCGCGACGCGGCCCGCCACCGCTGGATGTCGGACACCCTGACCCGACTCCTGCGCACCCGCCCGGACGCGCTGGTCGTGGAGATGGGCGTGCCCACGGGCGCCGGGCTCGGGGCCGTGCACATGATCACCCACGGCGCGACCAGGGCGTCGGGCATCGCGGTCGCCGAGATGCTCGCGGGCAGCGCCTGACCCGGGGAAGCGCCCGACCGGGAAGCGCCCGACCGGGAAGCGCCCGACAATACGGGCCCTCACGGCAGGTCGTCCGTAAATTCGCACACCCCACTCATCTCGCCCGGAGCGGTCCTCAAACATTTCCGCAGAACTCCCGGCGACAGGATTCCGTCAAGGGCAATGAAAGCCTCATTCGGGCGCGTCCCGGCGACCGGACAGCCTTTTATGGATCCTTAACAGGCAAGGTCAATAGGACGGCGAATCGGTCGCGCATTAGGAACGCGTTAGAAATTCCGACCGCGCCACCGTACGCCACACATCGACCGGACCGCGCCGCGCGTTCCTGGAAATAGGGCATTACCCCCTTCGCCCCGCACCGTGAACTGCCGTTCCACCCTTGCGCGGCCTGCTTCGCACAAGGAGGCAACCCCCTCGCACAGCACTGCGCCCTCACCCTGGCCCTCCGGCCAACCCACCCCTGTGGCACCCCAGTTACCAGGCCGACGGAACCGGAAGCGGCCCTGGATATTCATCTCCACGCTGCTATGTTCTGGTTCCGCATTGACGGACCGAGAGGGAGTTGACGGCGAACCGGTCGCCGTGCGCCCATACTCTCGGCTGCGAGCCGGCGACTGCCCGGTTGAAATCAACCGCAGGCTCATCTGTGCCCTCGCGCCAAAAACCCGCCGGTCCGGCCCGGACGCGAACCGCAACCGCCAGGGCGGGGTTTTCCGCAGACCTAAGGAGATGGATTCATCATGTCGGAGCCACTCGTCAGCCTGGCGCCCGAAACCATTAGCGACCCGACGAAATACGCGGAACTGCGCGAGAAGGGCCCGCTCGTCCATGTCTCCCTGCCCGGCCTGGAGACCCCGGTCTGGCTGGTCACGGGTTATGAGGACGCCAAGGACGCCCTGACCGACCCGCGTTTCGTACGTGACGCCACCAAGCTGACCGGCCAGGAGGGCCCCAGCATCGCGGACCAGATGATCGCGGCCTACGGCCTGCCCGCCGAGTACGCGCAGTACCTGGGCATCCTCGTACTGTCCGACGGCGACGAGCACGCCCGTGTCCGCAACCTGCTCGTGCGCTCCTTCACAGCCAAGCGCGTCAACGCGCTGCGCCCGCAGCTGGAGCAGGCCACCGAGGCCATTCACGAGGGCCTCAAGGCCAAGGGCGAGGCCGACCTCGTCAGTGAGCTGGGATACGCGATCGCCGCCACGGCGATCTGTGAGCTGATGGGCGTGGAGGCGGCCGACCAGCCGACCGTCCAGGGCTTCATCCAGGGCTACGCCTCCGGTGACCCGGAGCACTTCATCCCCGCCGTCCAGGGCATCGTCGCGTACGGCAAGGCGCTGATCGAGAAGCGCCGCGCCGAGCCCGGCGACGACCCGGTCTCCGGCCTGCTGCAGGACGAGGGTGACGACAAGCTCACCGAGACCGAGATCATCGCGGTCTTCCTGCTCCTGATCAACACGGGCATCGCGCCGCCCGCGCACTTCCTGAGCGAGGCCGTGCTCGCGCTGTTCGACCACCCGGAGGAGCTGGCCAAGCTGCGCGCGCAGCCGGAGCTCCTCTCCACCACGGCCGTCCCTGAGCTGCTGCGCTTCGCCAGCGCCGTGCCCATGGGCGCGCCGCTGTACGCGACCGAGGACCTGGAGTTCAAGGGCTGCCCGATCAAACAGGGCGAGGTCGTCAACGCCTCACTCCTCGGCGCCAACCACGACCCGGCGGAGTACACCGAGCCCACCGAGCTCGACATCTCCCGCAAGCTCGGCGCCGGCGTGGGCCACATCGCTCTCGGCCACGGCCCGCACTACTGCATCGGCGCCTCGCTCGCGAAGCTGGAGACGGAGATCGTCCTCAACCAGCTCCTGCTCGAGCACGAGGGCCTGCGGCTCGCGGTGGACCGCAAGGACCTGCAGTACGCGCCGGTCCCGGGTGAGGGCATGCACCTCACCAGCCTGCCGGTGAAGTTCTGACACCTTCTGACACCTTCTGACACCTGAGGCACATCTGACGGCCGCCGACCGTCGATCATTCCGACACCTCCCCGGGGGAGGGCTCCCGGCGAGCCCTCCCCCGGGGTTCTCGCTTCGCGGGCGCCGCGTTGCGGGGCTGCAGGTCACGGGCGTCAGGCTCCTGAACGCGAAACATCCCCTGCGGGAGAATCCGCAGAGGATGTCGTCTGTGTCCGAGGGGGGACTTGAACCCCCACGCCCGATAAAGGGCACTAGCACCTCAAGCTAGCGCGTCTGCCATTCCGCCACCCGGACTAGGTGTCTGTCGCTCCGGGGTGTTTCCCTCGGCGACGAAGACAACAATACCAAGGTTTCGGAGTGCCTTTCACCTGCGTATCCGTGACGTCCGCCGGGTGGCCGCGCGGCGCGCGGCACGGCGCGCCGAGGCACCTAAGGTTTCACCATGAGTGACGGATTGCTTACCGGTTCTCCGAGTGAGGCGCGGGTCCGGCGGCCTCGGGTCCTCTCGCCGCTGCGGGAGCATCTGCGGGACACGATGTGGTTCGCGCCCACGGTGGGGCTCGTCGGCTCCCTGCTGCTGTGGTGGGCGGCCTCGGCGGTGGATACGGAGCTGGTTCGGATCCTCCAGGACGACGAGGACTACGACACTCTCAAGGATCTGAACCGGCTCGCCGAGGACGCCAAGACGGTCATCAGCACCATCAGCTCGGCGATGATGACCTTCATCGGTGTCGTCTTCAGCATCTCGCTGGTGGCCGTGCAGATGGCCAGCGGCCAGTTCAGCCCCCGGGTAGTGCGGCTCTACGTCCGGTCCCGGATCACGAAGATCACCCTGACGGTCTTCCTCGCGACGTTCCTGTTCTCCCTGATGACGCTGACGTCCTTCGACAGCGAGCAGGACCCTCGCCTGCTCACGAACGTGCCGCTGGTCGAGGGCCTGCTCGCGTTCCTCCTGGTGCTGCTCAGCCTGCTCCTGTTCATCGCGTACGTGAACGGCACCCTGCGCATGATGCGCATCGGCTTCGTGATCGACCGGATCGCGCGCGAGGCGTTCCGCGTGGCCGTGCGGCATCCGACGGAGGGGGAGTTCGACGACGACCGCCTCGGCCCCGAGACAGCCCGGATCACCCATGACGGCCGGGCCGGGGTCCTGCGGGACGTGCACATCGCACGGGTGGTGCGGGCGGCACGGCGCCAGGGAGTGGTGCTGCGGCTGCTGCCGCGCATCGGGGACTTCATGGTGCCGGGCACACCCGTGTTCGCGGTGTACGGCGGCCCCGCACCCGGCCGTCGCGCCCTGCGCTACGCGGTGTCGGTCGGGGTGGAGCGAACCTTCCACCAGGACCTCGGCTTCGGGCTCCGGCAGTTGTCCGACATCGCGCTGCGGGCCCTGTCCCCGGCGGTGAACGACCCGACGACCGCCGTGCAGGCCCTGGACCGGATCGTGCAGTTCCTCGCATCGGTCGCCCGCTATCCGCTGGGCGCGCTGCGCCATCGCGACCGGCGCGGGGCGGTGCGGCTCGTGCAGCCGGTACCCGACTGGCAGGACCTGGTGGACCTCGGTCTCACCGAGATCCGTGGCTGCGCGGCCGGGCATCCCCAGGTCACCCGGCGCATGCTGGCCGGGATCGACGATCTGCTCCTGCTCGCGCCCGAAGGCCGCAGGGCACCGCTCCTCCGGCACCGGGCGCTCCTGGAGCAGTCCGTGGAACGACTGGTGCCGGAGGCCGCGGACCGCGACTTCGCGCTGCTGCCCGACCGGCAGGGCATCGGGTAGCGAACGGGCTCCGGGACGGGCACCGCCCCAACGGCGGCCGAGCCACGGCGGCCTTGCCGACGCGGTGGGGTACGGGGCGTAGCGCCCGTACCCCACCCCGACTCAGGCCATCAGGTGGTAGCTGGGGAAGTTCCCCGGCGCCCGCTCCCCCGCCGCGCCCTGTGTGACGGCTCGTACAAGCAGCTCCCCGCCGACGAACGCGCCGCGCCAGGACGCGCCGAAGCCGCCGAACAGCTCGTCGCGGTCCCCGCGTGAACGGGGCTTGCCCCAGCCGGTCTTGAACGCCCGGATCTGCGGCGCCAGCCGGTCGAAGGTCTGCGGGTCGTCGGTGGACAGCGTGGCGACCAGCGCGCCGTTGGAGGCGTTCATGGCGGCGAGCAGCTCCGCCTCGGTGTCGACGAGCACGATCGTGTCGACCGGGCCGAACGGCTCCGCGTGGTGCAGCGGGGACGACGGCGGCGGCGCCAGGAGCGTGACCGGCTGGACGTACGCGGAGGTGTCCTGGCCGGGCAGAAAGCGGTCGGCGTCGAAGGCGCCGCGGTACAGCGGCACGGCGCCGCGGTCGACGGCTTCCGCGACCTGGTCGGTCAGCTCCTTGGCCTTGGCCGCGTTGATCAGCGGGCCGAAGTCGAGGTCAGGGAACGGGTCCTCGGGCCCGGCGACGGCGAGCGGGTGGCCGACGCGCACGGTCCGTACGGCGGGCAGGTACGCGGCCAGGAAGGAGTCGAACAGCTCGCGCTGGACGACGAAGCGGGGGTAGGCCGTGCAGCGCTGCTTGCCGTAGTCGAAGAGCTTGGGGATGACCCCGCCGAGCGCGTCCCAGTCGCTGTGGTTCCAGATGCCCCAGGTGTTCAGTCCCTCCTGTTCGAGGATGTGGCGTTTGCCGAGGTCGGCGACTGCCGTGGCGACCGCGGCGCCCGTGTCCCGGCCGCCGACGAAGGACACGCAGCCGATCTCGGGGGCGCGCACGAGTGCTTCGGACAGCTCACCGCCGCTGCCGCTGACGAGGGTGATGGGAATCCCTTCGCGGGCGGCGAGCGCACAGGCCAGGGTGAGACAGGAGACGCCGCCGTCGGTCGGGGTCTTGGCGATGACCGCGTTGCCTGCCAGTGCCTGTACCAGCATTGCGTGAACGAGCACGCTCATCGGATAGTTCCAGCTCGCGATGTTCGAGACGGGCCCGTCCAGCGGGGTCCTGCCCTCGACCATCGGCTCGATGCCCTCGACGTACCAGCGGACGCCGTCGATGGCCCGGTCCACGTCGGCCTGCGCGAGCCGCCAGGGCTTGCCGATCTCCCAGACGAGCAACAGGGCCAGGAGTTCCCGGTGTTCGGTGAGGCTCTCGAGGGTGGCGGCGACGCGGGCGCGGCGCTCGGACAGCGGGACGTGGAGCCAGGCCCGGTGCTGGTCGAGCGAGGCGCGCACGGCCCGCCGCGCGGCGTCGGTGTCGAGTCGGGGCGGGCCCGCGATGGGGCTCGCGTCGACGGGGCTGGTAGCGGGCAGGGGGCGGCCGTCGGGGCGCCAGCCGCCGTGCCACAGGTTCAGTACGCGATCGTCCCTGAAGGCTTCGGGGGCGGCGGCGAGGCAGCGCCCCCAGGCTTGCTCCCAGGCCGTTCCGGCCTTGAGGACGCGAGGGGCACGAGGGGCACGAGGTATGTGAGGTGCGCTGGGGGCATGGGAGGTACGGGGGTCCTCGGGGACGGAGGGGGTGTCGAGGGTGGGTGCCATTGGGTTCTCTCCGCTCACGGTGCACAGTCGGGGCGGGGGTGCATGGCCACGCGTACGGGGCGGCGGTGGCCGCGGTCCTCGTACGTCGTTCGGGGACGCTAGTGGAGTCGCGGCCAGTCACCTATGAGTGACGTCACTCCCGGCGGGTTCGAGGTGTCAGCGGGGGACCGACCGCGGCGAGGGTCGTCAGCACCAACTGGGCGGCTTCCGTCGGGGTGTTGCCGACCTGGACGCCGACGGCCTCCAGCGCGGCCTTCTTCGCCTGTGCGGTACCGGACGTGCCGGAGACGATGGCGCCCGCGTGCCCCATGGTCCGGCCCTCGGGTGCGGTGAACCCTGCGATGTAGGCGACGACGGGCTTGGTGACGGAGTCCTTGATGAAGGCCGCCGCGCGCTCTTCCGCGTCGCCGCCGATCTCGCCGATGAGGACGATCAGTTCGGTGTCGGGGTCGGCTTCGAAGGCGGCGAGGCAGTCGATGTGGGTGGTGCCGACGACGGGGTCGCCGCCGATGCCCACGCAGGTGGAGAAGCCCGTGTCGCGAAGTTCGTACATGAGCTGGTAGGTGAGGGTCCCGGACTTGGAGACCAGGCCGACGCGGCCCGGCTTGGTGATGTCGGCGGGGATGATGCCCGCGTTGCTCTGGCCCGGTGAGATCAGGCCGGGACAGTTGGGTCCGATGACGCGGGTGCCGTGTCGCCGGGCGTACGCGTGGAAGGCCACCGAGTCGTGGACGGGGATGCCCTCGGTGATGACGACGGCGAGGCCGATGCCGGCGTCCGCCGCCTCCATGACCGCGGCCTTGCTGAAGGCCGGCGGCACGAACACGACGGTGACGTCCGCGCCGGTGGCGTCCATGCCCGCGCGCACGGAGCCGAACACGGGCACCGCGCGGTCGTCGAAGTCGACGCTGCGGCCCGCTTTGCGCGGGTTGACGCCGCCGACCACGTCCGTGCCTGCCGCGAGCATGCGCCGGGTGTGCTTCATGCCCTCGCTCCCGGTCATGCCCTGGACGAGGACCTTGCTCTCCTTGGTCAGATAGATGGCCATGGCCGGGCTCCTCAGGCTGCGTGGGCGAGTTCGGCGGCGCGGCGCGCGGCGCCGTCCATGGTGGTGGCCTGCTCGACCAGCGGGTGGCCGCGTTCGTCGAGGATGGCGCGCCCGCGCGCGGCGTTGTTGCCGTCGAGGCGGACGACGAGGGGCTTGGTGAGGCGTACGGACTCCAGGGCCCGCACGATGCCGTCGGCGACCGCGTCGCAGGCGGTGATGCCGCCGAAGACGTTCACGAACACGGCGGTGACGGACGGGTCGGAGAGGATGACCGAGAGGCCGTCCGCCATGATCTGCGCGGAGGCGCCGCCGCCGATGTCCAGGAAGTTGGCGGGCCGGGCACCGCAGTCGGCCACGACGTCGAGGGTGGACATGACGAGGCCCGCGCCGTTGCCGATGACGCCGACCTCGCCGTCGAGCTTCACGTAGTTGAGTCCCTTGGCGGCCGCGGCCGCCTCCAGTTCGTCTCTCTCCTGGTCGTGTACCGCGCCCTGGGCGCCCCAGCGGGTCTGCCGGAAACGGGCGTTGTCGTCGAGGGTCACTTTTCCGTCAAGTGCGAGGATCTGTCCCTGTGTGGTGCGCACGAGCGGGTTCACCTCGACGAGCAGCGCGTCTTCCCTGATCAGTACGTTCCACAGGGCGGTCAGGGTGTCGGCGGCGGCGTCGGGAAGACCGGCGGCCGCGGCGATCTCCGCGGCCTTCGCCCGGGGCACCCCGTCGAAGGGGTCGATGGGCGTCCTCAGGACGGCCTCGGGCCGGGTCGCGGCCACCTCTTCGATGTCCATGCCGCCCTCGGCGGAGGCGATCGCGAGGAAGCGCCCCTGGGAGCGGTCGAGTACGTAGGAGACGTAGAACTCGCTGTCGATGTCGACGGGTTGGGCGAGCATCACCGTGCGGACCGGATGGCCCTTGATGTCCATGCCCAGGATCTGCCGGGCGGTCAGCTCGGCGGCGGCCGGGTCGCGGGCGAACTTCACGCCGCCTGCCTTGCCCCGTCCTCCGGTCTTGACCTGCGCCTTCACGACGACGCGGCCGCCCAGGCGCTCGGCGCTCGCGCGGGCCAGCTCGGCCGAGTCGGCGACTTCGGCGCGCGGCACCAAGATGCCGTATTCCTCGAAGAGTTCCCTTGCCTGGTGTTCGTACAGGTCCATTGCCGGCTCCTGTCTGGAAAGTGCCGCACGCCCCCTGGACACCACCCACCGGATGCGGGATAACAAGCTTCATACAGTATTCGTCGACTGTATGCAATGTACTGTGAGGGCGCTCCGAGCGCGGACGAGCGCACTCCGACTCCCCTACGAAGGGACAGGACTTCGCCATGCCCGACGACAGCAGCGACAACAACACCCTCATCTCCGGAGGGCATCTGGTCGCCAAAGCACTCAAGGCGGAGGGCGTGGAGGTCATCTACACCCTCTGCGGCGGCCACATCATCGACATCTACGACGGCTGCGTCGACGAGGGGATCGACGTCGTCGACGTACGCCACGAGCAGGTCGCCGCGCACGCGGCCGACGGATACGCGCGGATCACCGGCAAGCCCGGCTGCGCCGTGGTCACGGCCGGCCCCGGCACCACGGACGCCGTCACGGGCGTCGCGAACGCCTTCCGCGCGGAGTCCCCGATGCTTCTGATCGGCGGTCAAGGAGCCCACACACAGCACAAGATGGGCTCACTGCAGGACCTGCCGCACGTCGACATGATGACGCCGATCACCAAGTTCGCCGCCACCGTGCCGGACACCGCGCGCGCGGCCGACATGGTGTCCATGGCGTTTCGCGAGTGCTACCACGGCGCTCCGGGACCCTCCTTCCTGGAGATCCCCCGCGACGTGCTCGACGCCAAGGTCCCCGCCGACAAGGCGCGCGTCCCGCGCGCGGGCCACTACCGCGCCTCGACCCGCTCGGCCGGTGACCCCGAGGCGATCGAGAAGCTCGCCGACCTCCTCGTCCACGCCGAGCGGCCCGCCATCCTCCTCGGCAGCCAGGTGTGGACGACCCGTGGGACCGCGGCGGCCACCGACCTGGTCCGCACCCTGAACGTGCCCGCCTACATGAACGGGGCGGGACGCGGCACCCTGCCCCCAGGGGACCCGCACCACTTCCAGCTGTCGCGCCGCTACGCCTTCTCCAACGCCGACCTCATCGTCATCGTCGGCACCCCCTTCGACTTCCGCATGGGGTACGGCAAGCGGCTCTCCGCCGAGGCGACGGTCGTCCAGATCGACCTCGACTACCGCACCGTGGGCAAGAACCGCGACATCGACCTCGGCATCGTGGGCGACGCGGGGCTCGTCCTGAAGTCCGTGACCGAGGCGGCGTCCGGGCGCGTCAACGGGGGCGCGTCCCGGCGCAAGGAGTGGCTCGACGAGCTGCGGGCCGCCGAGCAGACGGCGCTCGACAAGCGGCTGCCGAGCCTCAGGTCCGACGCCTCGCCCATCCATCCGTACCGCCTGGTGAGCGAGATCAACGACTTCCTCTCCGAGGACTCGATCTACATCGGCGACGGCGGCGACATCGTCACCTTCTCCGGGCAGGTCGTCCAGCCCAAGGCCCCCGGGCACTGGATGGACCCCGGCCCGCTCGGCACGCTCGGCGTCGGCATCCCCTTCGTGCTCGCCGCCAAGCAGGCGCGGCCCGACAAGGAGGTGGTCGCCCTCTTCGGAGACGGCGCTTTCAGCCTCACCGGCTGGGACTTCGAGACGCTCGTACGCTACGACCTGCCCTTCGTCGGCATCGTCGGCAACAACTCCTCCATGAACCAGATCCGTTACGGCCAGAAGGCCAAGTACGGCACGGAGCGCGAGCGGGTCGGCAACACCCTCGGAGACGTCCACTACGACAAGTTCGCCCAGATGCTCGGCGGACACGGCGAAGAGGTCCGCGACCCCGCCGACATCGGCCCCGCGCTGCGCCGCGCCCGCGAGTCCGGCAAGCCCTCCCTGATCAACGTGTGGGTCGACCCGGACGCGTACGCCCCCGGAACCATGAACCAGACGATGTACAAGTGAGGTGACACGGACGTGACCAAGGCCCTCGAAGGAATCCGCGTCCTGGACATGACGCACGTCCAGTCCGGCCCCTCCGCCACCCAGCTGCTCGCCTGGCTCGGCGCGGACGTGGTGAAGCTGGAGGCACCGACGGGCGACATCACGCGCAAGCAACTGCGTGACCTTCCGGACGTGGACTCGCTCTACTTCACGATGCTCAACTGCAACAAGCGGAGCATCACCCTCAACACCAAGACCGAACGCGGCAAGGAACTCCTCACGGAGCTGATCCGCCGCTCGGACGTGATGGTCGAGAACTTCGGCCCGGGCGCCGTCGACCGCATGGGCTTCACCTGGGAACGCATCCAGGAGATCAACCCGCGCGTCGTCTACGCCTCCATCAAGGGCTTCGGAGACGGCCCCTACACCAACTTCAAGGCCTACGAAGTCGTCGCCCAGGCCATGGGCGGCTCCATGTCGACCACCGGCTTCGAGGACGGCCCACCGCTCGCCACCGGTGCGCAGATCGGCGACTCCGGGACCGGCATCCACGCCGTCGCGGGCATTCTCGCCGCCCTCTTCCAGAGGGAGAACACCGGACGGGGACAGCGCGTGAACGTCGCCATGCAGCACGCCGTCCTCAACCTGTGCCGCGTCAAGCTGCGCGACCAGCAGCGCCTCGCGCACGGCCCCCTCGCCGAGTACCCGAACGACGACTTCGGGGACGAGGTGCCCCGCTCCGGGAACGCCTCCGGCGGCGGACAGCCCGGGTGGGCCGTCAAGTGCGCCCCGGGCGGGCCCAACGACTACGTGTACGTCATCGTGCAGCCCGTCGGCTGGAAGCCCATCACGGAGCTCATCGGGCGCCCCGAACTCGCCGACGACCCCGAGTGGGCCACGCCCGAGGCGCGGCTGCCGCAGCTCACCAAGATGTTCCAGTTGATCGAGGAGTGGTCCTCGACGCTGCCCAAGTGGCAGGTCCTCGAACGCCTCAACGCCCACAACATCCCGTGCGGCCCGATCCTGTCGACCAGGGAGATCATCGAGGACGCCTCGCTGGTCGCCAACGAGATGGTCGTCGAGGTCGCGCACCCCGAGCGGGGCGCGTTCACCACCGTCGGCTCGCCCCTCAAGCTCTCCGACTCCCCCGTGGACGTGGTCAGCTCGCCGCTGCTCGGCGAGCACAACGAAGAGGTGTTCATCGGCGAGCTCGGCCTCGGTGACGAGGAGCTGCGCCTGCTCAAGTCGAACGGAGTGATCTGATTGCCGGCCGAAGACCGCAAGGAGCGGGTGCGCGCGCTCCTGGAATCCGTGCGCGCCACGGGGCGTACGTCGCTCACGGCGCCGGAGGGCAAGGTCCTCGCGGACGCGTACGGGATCGCCGTACCCGGGGAGGAGCTGGCGCGGGACGTCGACGAGGCGGTGGCGTGCGCGGCGCGCTTCGGCGGACCGGTCGTGATGAAGATCGTGTCGCCGGACATCCCGCACAAGACCGACGCGGGCGGCGTCGTCGTGGGCGTGGAGGGCGCGGCGGCCGTACGGGAGACCTTCCACCGGATCATCGCCAACGCGCGGGCCTACGCGCCCGCGGCGCGCGTGGACGGCGTGCAGGTGCAGGAGCTGCTGCCCTCGGGTCCCGGCGTCCAGGAGGTGATCGTCGGGGCGGTCACCGATCCGACGTTCGGGAAGGTCGTCGCCTTCGGCCTGGGCGGTGTCCTGGTGGAGGTCCTCAAGGACGTCACGTTCCGCCTCGCGCCCGTCGACGCCGACGAGGCCCGCTCGATGCTCGACTCGATCCGGGCGGCCGAGGTCCTGCGCGGGGTGCGCGGTGCGCCCGGGGTGGACCGCTGGGCGCTGGCCGAGCAGATACGCCGGGTGTCGGAGCTGGTCACCGACTTCCCCGAGATCGCGGAGGTGGACCTCAACCCGGTCGTCGCGACCCCTGAGGGGGCGCTCGCCGCGGACATCCGCGTCATCCTCGCAGCAAAGGCCCCCACGGAGCGGCGCACGTACACGCGCGCACAGATGCTCGCTTCGATGCGGCGCCTCATGCAGCCCCGCTCCGTCGCCGTCATCGGCGCCTCCAACGAGCCGGGCAAGATCGGCAATTCGGTGATGCGCAACCTCATCGACGGCGGCTTCTCCGGAGAGATCCATCCGGTGAACCCCAAGGCCGATGACATTCTGGGGCGCAAGGCGTACAAGAGTGTCACGGACGTCCCTGGTGAGGTGGATGTGGCGGTCTTCGCGATCCCCGCCAAGTTCGTCGCGGCCGCTCTGGAGGAGGTGGGGAGCAAGGGCGTCCCGAACGCGGTCCTCATTCCCTCGGGGTTCGCCGAGACCGGTGAACAGGCCCTCCAGGACGAGATCGTGGCGATCGGCGAGCGGCACGGGGTGCGGCTGCTCGGTCCGAACATCTACGGCTACTACTCGACGTGGCAGGACCTGTGTGCCACGTTCTGCACGCCGTACGACGTGAAGGGCGGAGTGGCGCTCACCTCGCAGTCCGGCGGCATCGGGATGGCGATCCTGGGCTTCGCGCGCGCCACGAAGACCGGTGTCTCGGCGATCGTCGGGCTGGGCAACAAGGCGGACCTCGACGAGGACGACCTGCTGACGTGGTTCGGCGAGGACCCCCACACCCAGTGCATCGCCATGCACCTGGAGGACCTCAAGGACGGCCGGGCCTTCGTGGAGGCCGCGCGGGCCACCGTGCCGAAGAAGCCCGTCGTGGTCCTCAAGGCGGGCCGGACCGCGGCGGGGGCCAAGGCCGCCGGATCGCACACGGGCGCGCTCGCGGGCGACGACGCCGTCTACGACGACATCCTGCGGCAGGCCGGAGTCATCAGGGCCCCTGGGCTGAACGAGATGCTGGAGTACGCGCGGGCGCTGCCGGTCCTGCCCGCCCCCAAGGGCGACAAGGTCGTCATCATCACCGGGGCGGGCGGCTCGGGCGTGCTGCTGTCCGACGCGGTGACCGACAACGGCCTGACGCTGATGGACATCCCGCCCGACCTGGACGCCTCCTTCCGCGCCTTCATCCCGCCGTTCGGCGCGGCGGGCAACCCCGTCGACATCACCGGCGGCGAGCCCCCCTCGACGTACGAGGCGACGATCCGGCTCGGCCTGGAGGATCCGCGCATCCACGCGCTCGTACTGGGCTACTGGCACACCATCGTCACCCCTCCCATGGTCTTCGCCGAACTGACGGCCCGCGTGATCGCCGAGTTCCGGGAGCGGGGCATCGACAAGCCGGTCGTCGCGTCGCTCGCGGGCGACGTCGAGGTGGAGGAGGCCTGCCAGTACCTCTTCGAGCGGGGCGTCGTGGCCTACCCCTACACCACGGAGAAGCCGGTCGCCGTGCTCGGTGCGAAGTACCGCTGGGCGCGCGCCGCGGGGCTGCTGGGAGGCGATGGATGACGTGACCGGCGCACGGGGCGGCCGACGGTACGCGTGGGCCGCCCCGGAGCCCGTACGCGCACGAAAGGTAGTGGACAGGGGGCGCTGGCCAGGAACTTTCGACGCAAGGGGTGCTGAGTGAGATGACGACAACCGACATATCCAGGCCCGTCGGCTACCGGGAGGTGACGGACTCCAACGGCCGGGTGTACCGGGTCGGCGAGACCGACATCGACATCATGGGCCGCAAGCGCACGTGGATGGTCATCCTGCCGTGGGTGGGCATGATGGGCATCAGCTCGGCCGAGTACGCGTTCGCGTCCGCCGAGGACACGCTGCACACCGCGCACAGCTGGAGCAGCCTGCACATCTTCTGGATGCTGGGCGTCTGGGTCTTCTTCCAGGCGGCTGTGGCCTTCCCCGCGGGCAAGCTCCGCGAGAGCGGGAAGCTCCCGGCCCGCTGGGCGATGATGCTCGGCGCGTGCGGCACTCTCCTGGGTTATCTGTCGCTCGCCTTCGCACCGCACGTGATCGTCGCCTACATCGGATTCGGCATGTTCAGCGGCATGGGCGCCGGGATGGTGTACGCCACCTGCGTGAACATGGTCGGCAAGTGGTATCCGGAGCGCAAGGGCGGCAAGACCGGCTTCGTCAACGGCGGATTCGCCTACGGCTCGGTGCCGTTCGTCTTCATCTTCACCGGCTTCATGGACCTGTCCAACTTCCGTTGGGTGCTGGTCTCCGTGGGGCTCCTGCTGGCGGCGACGGTCGCCGTGGCCGGCTACTTCTTCCAGGACCCGCCGAAGAACTGGTGGCCCGCCGAGGTGGACCCGCTGCGCCCGCCGGACGACCCGAGGGCCCGGCGCGCCCTGCGGATGAATCCGCCCGCCGTGCGGCAGTACACCCCCAAGGAGGCCTGGCAGACGGGCCGGGTCGCTCTGATGTGGTTCTGTCTGCTGTGCACCTCGGGCGTGAACATCTTCGGTATCGCGTTCCAGGTGGACATCGGGGAGGACGCCGGTTTCGCGGGCGGCATCGTCGCCACGGCCATGTCCCTGAAGGCCATCGTCAACGGCACCGGGCGGGGCGTCATCGGCTGGCTCTCGGACCGCTACGGACGCAAACGCTGCCTGATCTTCGTCTGCGTCGTCCTCGGTCTCGCGCAGTACGGCATCCTCTGGTCCGCCGAGATCAAGAACCTGCCCCTGTTCCTGATCTTCTCCAGCATCTCCGGCTTCGGAGGCGGCGCCATCTTCCCGATGTTCGCGGCCATGACGGCGGACTACTTCGGAGAGAACAACAACGCCTCCAACTACGGCCTGGTCTACAGCTCGAAGCTGGTCTCCGGCCTGCTCGGCTCCGGCATGGGCGCCGTGGTGGTGAGCCACTGGGGCCACACCGGGGCGTTCACCCTGGCCGGATCCATATCCCTGTTCGCCGGCTTCGTCGCGCTCTTCCTGTCGCAACCCGGCAGGCCGAATCCCAAGGACATCAGCCCCAATCCACAACCCCTCGGTGAGGAGATGGCTTGATATGACGGCGGAGCCCTTCGCCGCAAGCGGCGCGTCCGGCCGCGCGGACACGTCGTACAGCGAGTTCCGTGAGGTGACGGACGCGCGCGGACGCGTCTACCGCATCGGCGAGAGCGACCGGGACATCCTCGGCCGCCCACGCTGGACCATGGTCGTCCTCCCCTGGGTGGCCATGATCGCCATCAGTGTCTTCGAGTACGCCTTCGGAGCGGCCGAGGACACCCTGTCCGCCGCGCACCACTGGACGTCGTCGAACACCTTCTGGGTGCTGAGCGTGTGGATCTTCTTCCAGGCGGGCGTCTCCTTCCCCGCCGGGAAGCTCCGCGAGAAGGGCATCCTGACCAGCCGCAAGGCCATGGTGACGGGATCGGTCCTGTCGTTGATCGGGTTCGTCAGCCTCAGCCACGCACCCAACGTGGCGGCGGCGATGGTCGGCTTCGGCCTGCTCGGCGGGGTCGGCTCCGGGCTGATCTACTCGACGTGCGTGAACATGGTCGGCAAGTGGTACCCCGAGCGGCGCGGCGGCAAGACGGGCTTCGTCAACGGAGGGTTCGCCTACGGAGCGGTGCCTTTCATCTTCCTGTTCTCCTACGGCTTCGACACCTCCAACTACCGCACGGTCCTTGACCTCGTCGGCTTCTACGTGCTCGCCGTGACACTGGTGGCGGGCCTGTTCTTCAAGGACCCGCCGAAGAACTGGTGGCCGTCCGACATCGATCCGCTGCGGCCCGCCACCGACCCGCGCACCGCCGTGGCGCTCGCCAAGAACCCCCCGGCGGCCGCGCAGTTCACCCCCGGGGAGGCGTTACGCACCGGTGTCGTGCCGCTCATGTGGGTGTGCATGCTGTGCTGCGCCGGAGTGTCGATCTTCGGGATCTCCTTCCAGGTCCCGTTCGCCAAGGACATGGGCTTCGGCCCGCTCATCGCCGCGTCGTCGATGGGTGTCATGTCGGTGATCAACGGCACGGGGCGCGGTGTGGTGGGCTGGCTCTCCGACCGTCTCGGCCGCCGGTACACCCTGACCTACGTCTGTCTGACCCTGGCTGTCGCACAGTTCGGTGTCCTGTGGGCGGGCGAGATGCACAACCAGCCGCTGTTCCTGCTCTTCGCCTTCCTGTCCGGCTTCGCCGGTGGCGCGTTCTACCCGCTGTTCGCCGCGCTCGTCCCCGACTACTTCGGAGAGAACAACAACGCGTCCAACTACGGCATGGTCTACAGCGCGAAGCTCGTCAGCGGCCTCTTCGGAGGCGGCCTCGGCGCGATGGTCGTGGACTCCTGGGGCTACGTCGGCGCCTATGTGACGGCCGGTGGTGTGTCGTTGCTCGCGGCGGCCCTGTCGTTGCTGCTGCACCAGCCCGGGGCGCCACGCGCGCGTGCTGCCACGGTGTGACGTCCAGCCGGTGCGTCAGGCCGGCGTTCCAGGGGGAGGGGGTGGTCCGCCGGACCGGCGGACCACCCCCTCCGCCTCTCTCAGTCGCCGCAGCGCTCCCGCAGGGAGTGCAGGTGCGCGCTGGACTTGCGGGCGAAGGCGTAGGACTCGGCCGGGTTGTCGTGCTCGGCCTGCCAGTGGTGGTAGCGGCGCCCCTGGTGGGTGCGGGCGGTCACCTTGGACAGGAACCTCTTGTAGTCGATGTCGCCGTCACCGACGTCCGACATGCGGTAGCCGTCCCGCGTCGAGTCGTCACGGACGCCGTCCTTGACGTGGAACAGCGGGTAGCGGTGCGGCCGCTTGAGGACGTAGTCCAGCGGGTCGAAGGGCCGCGGTGTGCCGTCCACCTGCTTGCCGAAACGGAACTGCGCGGAGTAGGCCCAGTAGATGTCCATCTCCAGGAACACATGGTCCGGGTCGGTCTCGGCCAGCAGCACGTCGTAGAGGCGCACGCTGGGCTTGTCCGTGGCGAAGGAGAACTCCTCGGCGTGGTTGTGCTGGTAGAACTTGATCCCCCGCGCGCGTGCCGCTTCTCCGTACGTGTTGAAGTCCTCCGCGGCCCGCTTCCACCCGTCGACGGTCGAGCCGTAGCGGAAGGGACCGGACGCGGTGCCGATGTGCTTCAGGCCGAGCGCCTCGGCGTCGTCGAGGACCTTGGTGAGGTTCTGCGCGAACGTGTACGCGTTCGGGTTGCCGTTGTCGTAGTAGCCGACGTGGCTGCCGATCGGGTTCAGTCCGTGGTCGTGGGCCAGCTTCTTGAGCTGCGCGAGCGTGATGGGTCCCGCCGAGCCCTGGGTGTATCCGGCGAACTCGATCTCGTCGTAGCCGTAGCGCTCCAACTCGCGGAAGACGGTAGCGAATCCGGCGGTGGAGACCCTGTCGCGCAGGCTGTAGAGCTGGATGCCGAGGCGGCCGGGCGGCAGGACGAGACGGCCGCGGCCCTTGCCCCGCGCCGCCGCCGCGGGCTCGGCAGCGGCGGCGGGTGCCGTGGCGACGACACTGCCGACGAGCGCGGCCGCGGTGGTGCCCGCGGCGACGCCGAGCATGCCGCGTCGGCTGAGTCTGTGGGCGAGTTCGGGGTCGTCCGGGGTGTGCTTGCGGCTCATGCGGTATCTCCCTGGCTGGGTTCGGGTTCAGGAGGCGGGGGCCGATCCGGGGCGAGGGCTGATCAGGGATCAGTTCGAATAACGGATCAGGGTGAGGTCGGGGGCGGACCCTGATGGCGTGGTCCGCGCCCTCTGGTTCAGTGGAGACAGATTCAGTGGAAACGGATCGCTCAGGCCAGGCCGGCGAGGCGCAGCAGGAGCGATTTCACTTCGGTGGCCTTGATGTGGCCGGTGACGGCGTGGGGGGTGGAGCAGAGGATGAGCGGTCCGGAATCGGGGGCTTCGCTCGTGGGGAGGCGGCCGTGGCTGCCGCGAATAGGTGAGGGGTCCAGGGGCACGACCGCCATGCGGTAGCGCATGCCGAGTTTCTTGCGGGCGAGGGCACCCGCGGCCTTGAGGCGGACGTAGGGGTCCTGGGGGTCCATGAACAGCTCGACGGGGTCGTAGCCGGGCTTGCGGTGGATCTCGACGAGCTGTGCGAAGTCGGGTGCGCGGGCGTCGTCGAGCCAGTAGTAGTACGTGAACCAGGCGTCGGGCTCGGCGACGGCGACGAGCTCGCCGGAGCGCGGATGGTCCAGGTGATGGGCCTTCTTGCCCTCGTCGTCGAGGAGTTGCTCGATGCCGGGCAGGTCGGCGAGGGCGGCGCGGGTGGCTTCCAGGTCCTCGGGCCGGCGGACGTAGACGTGGGCGATCTGGTGGTCGGCGACGGCGAAGGCGCGGGACGCCATCGCGTCGAGGTATTCCATGCCGTCCTGTGTGTGCACTTCCAGCAGGCCGGCGCGGCGCAGGGCGCGGTTGATGTCGACGGGGCGGCTGACGCGGGTGATGCCGTACTCGGACAGGGCGACGACGGTGCGACCTTCCGTCTGCGCCTGGTCGAGGAGCGGGGCGAGGGCGGTGTCGAGGTCGGCGGCCGCCTGGTGGGATCGGGGGTCGTCGGGGCCGAAGCGCTGCAGGTCGTAGTCGAGGTGAGGGAGGTAGCACAGGGCCAGGTCGGGGTGGCGGGTGGTGAGGATGTGGCGGGTGGCGTCGATGATCCAGCGGCTGGAGACGATGTCGGCGCCCGGGCCCCAGAAGTGGAAGAGGGGGAAGGTGCCGAGCTTGTCGGTGAGTTCGTCGTGCAGGGCCGCCGGGCGGGTGTAGCAGTCGGGTTCCTTGCGGCCGTCGGCGTAGTAGACGGGGCGGGGGGTGACGGTGAAGTCGGTGTCGGCGCCCATCGCGTACCACCAGCAGATGTTGGCGACGGTGTAGCCGGGGTGCGCGCGGCGGGCGGCGTCCCACAGCTTGTCGCCACAGACCAGGCCGTTGTGCTGGCGCCACAGCAGGACGTCGCCGAGCTCGCGGAAGTACCAGCCGTTGCCGACGATGCCGTGCTCGGCGGGCATGGTGCCGGTGAGGAAGGTCGACTGGGCGGCGCAGGTGACGGCGGGCAGGACGGTGCCCAGCGGTGCCCGGGAGCCGGACCGGGCGAGGGCCGAGAGGTGGGGCATGTGGTCGAGCAGGTGGGGGGTGAGGCCGACGACGTCCAGGACGAGCAGGGGGTTCGGCTGGGCCGGGGTGGGAGGAGTCATGGCAGTTCCTTCAGGCCGAGCTCGGTCAGCAGGTCACGGGCGAGGGTGAGTTCGGCGGCGATGCCGTCGGCGAGCTGGGGGCGGGCACGGGGGCGCAGCTCGGGCGGGAGGGCCTGCCAGGTGTAGGTCTCGACTTCGAGATGGCGGGTGCGGGGGCTCGGTCCGCCGACGAGCCGGGCGAGGGTGTCCTTCAGGACGGGGAGCGTGGAGGTGAGGGGCGCGGCGGGAGGCGCGTGCAGGGGGACGTGGAAGTGGGCGCGCCAGGGCGCCGAGTCGGGCAGGGCCTGGCGGGTGAGGGCCTCGCCGAGGTCGTCGGTGCCGCGCAGGGCGGTGGCGACGAGGGTCCCGCCGGCGGTAGCTCCGCCGGGTTCTCGGGGCAGGGTGCGGGTCTGGTGCAGGAAGCGGGGTTCGTCGAAGGCGGCGAGAGCCGCGCGGACGTCCGGCAGGTGGGGGTGTTCGGCGTGCAGGGCGGCGGAGAGCTGGGACTTGACGACGGGGATGTCGGCGGCGGCGAGGGCGTCGAGCGCGGTCCCCGGGTCTTCGAAGGAGGTGGCGAGATGACAGGTGTCGACACAGATGCCGATGCGGTCGTGGCCGATCGCGGTGAGGGGGGCGATGGCGTCGCCGGTGGTCTCCACGGTGCAGCCCGGTTCGGGTTCGAGGCCGACGCGGATGGACTTGCCGGTCAGCTCGGCGAGGGCATCCAGGCGTTGGGCGAGCGCGATCAGGGCGGTGCGGGCCTCGGCGGCGCGGGTGGCGTCGAAGGTGGTGCGCCAGGCGAGCGGAAGGGTGGAGATGGTGCCTTCGGTGATGTCGTCCGGAAGGAGTTGGGCGAGGACGCGGGCCAGGGCGGTGGTGTGGGCGAGGCGTTCGGGGTCGGCCCAGTCCGGTTTGTAGACGCGGTACTTGACCTCTTCGGCGCCGAAGCCCTCATAGGGGAAGCCGTTGAGGGTGACGACTTCCAGGCCGCGCCGGTCCAGTTCGGCGCGCAGCCCGCGCAGCGCGGCCGGGTCGGTGACCAGGGCGTGGGCGGCGTCCTTGGCGAGCCACAGGCCGATGCCGATGCGGTCACGGCCGAGGCGTCTGCGGACGGGCTCGCAGTGGTCGCGCAGCTGGGCGAGGACGCCGTCGAGGGTCTCGGCGGGGTGGACGTTCGTGCAGTAGGCGAGGTGGACGGTGGACCCGTCGGGGTGGCGGAAGCGCATGGCTCACGCACCGCCGCGCAGGATGGAGTTGCCCTCGTGGGTGGCCCCGGTGTCCGTGACGTCGAGGGCGAGGCGGCCGCTGAGCCCGTAGAAGGCCACGGGGTTGCGCCACAGCACCCGGTCCACGTCATCGGCGGAGAACCCCGCCGCGAGCATGGCGTCGCCGACCTTGCGGGTCTTGAGCGGATCGCTCTTGCCCCAGTCGGCGGCCGAGTTGACCAGCACCTGCTCGGGGCCGTACTCCTTCAGGATCGCGACCATCCGGTCCTCGTCCATCTTGGTGTCGGGATAGACGGAGAAGCCGAGCCAGCAGCCCGCGTCCTTGGCTTCCTTCACGGTGGTCTCGTTGAGGTGGTCGATCAGGACCCGGTCGAGCGCCAGCGCGGACTCCCGCACGACATCGAG
Source organism: Streptomyces flavofungini (assembly GCF_030388665.1). NCBI lineage: Bacteria > Bacillati > Actinomycetota > Actinomycetes > Kitasatosporales > Streptomycetaceae > Streptomyces > Streptomyces flavofungini. The sequence goes on from NZ_CP128846.1 coordinate 1,660,857, forward strand.
GGTGCGGCGCAGGCCCGTCAGCTTGTCGCGGTGGGGGGTGTGCACCAAGGCGGGCAGTTCGTGGTCCGTGGCGAGCTGCAGCTGAGCGGCGAGGGCGGTGTCCTCGGCCGGGGTCATGGAGTCGTAGCCGATCTCACCGACGGCCACGACGTTGTCCTTGACGAGATAGCGCGGCAGCAGGCCCAGGACCGGCGTGCACCGCGGGTCGTTCGCCTCCTTGGGGTTGAGCGCGATCGTGCAGTGGTGGGCGATGCCGTACTGGGCGGCGCGGAAGGGTTCCCAGCCCAGGAGGGAGTCGAAGTAGTCCACGAAGGAGGCGGGCGAGGTGCGGGGCTGGCCGAGCCAGAACGCGGGCTCGACGACGGCGCGGACCCCGGCGGCGTGCATCGCCTCGTAGTCGTCCGTGGTGCGGGAGGTCATGTGGATGTGGGGGTCGAAGATGCGCATCAGGACTCCTGGTCCTCGCCGGTGGACGTCGAAGGGGCCGCGAAGGGCGCGGGGGCCGCCGAGTGGTCGGGGTTCGCGGCCGCCGGGTGGTCGGGGCGCGTGGCGCGGTCGTCGGGGCCGGTGGTCGCAGGGGAGCCGCCGTCGGTCGCGGCCGGCTCGTCGGTCAGGGCCAGGACGCGGTACAGATCTCCGGGGACGTCGCGGCCGGCGGCGGTGCGTTCGGCGGCGTAGTCGCCGAGCATGCGGGCGAGTTCGGCGTCGGCGCGGGCACGGTGGGCGAGCCCGGCGACGGCGGCGACGGGTACGCCGGTGAACAGGCACTTGAGGACGGCGTGACGCCAGTCGTGCGGGCCCAGGTGCACGGCGGCGTAGGGGCCGAGGGCGGCGGCGACGAGCCGGGTGTCGTTGGTGCGCAGCGCGTCCTGGACCAGAGGCAGCGCGTCGGGCCCGGACACCAGGTGCGGCAGGGCGTTCAGGACGGCGCGGCGTTCGGTGGCGGTGCCCTGTTCGTAGAGCCGGGTGAGGGTGGCGGTGTCGGCGTGGGCTGCGTGCAGGAGGACGAGCCGGGCGGCGTCGGCGTGGTCGGGCCCGCAGCGACGGCCCGCTTCGGCGAAGCGGAGCTCCCAGGCGGGGGTGGCTTGGACCGGAGAGCCCTGGGCCGGAGCGCCTTGGGCCGAAGTGGCCTGGGCCGGGGTCGCTTGTGCGGAGGCGCGGTCGACGGGGTGCGCGGCGACCGCGGTGGCGGCCCGGTCGAGCCAGGCGCGGGCCGGGTCGTCGAGGGCGGCGTCGAGGCGGGAGCGGAGGTCGGCGGCCGTAGGGAGGTCGGCCGTGAAGGCCCGTGGGCTGTGGCTCACGAGATTCCTCCCTGGGGGGCGGCCTCACGGACAGCAGGGCCTGCGGCGGCGAGCTGGTCGGCCCTGCGCAGGAACTCCAGGGAACGGGAGGCGAGTTCGGGACCCGCGTGGGAGTGGCGGGGCAGTTCGACGACGGTCAGGCCCTGGTAGCCGGTGGCGGCGAGGGCCTGCAGGACGGGCGGGAAGTCGATCTCGCCGTCACCGAACGGGAGGTGTTCGTGGACGCCGCGGCGCATGTCCTCGATCTGGACGTGCCGGAGCCAGGGCGCGGCGGCGCGGACGCAGTCGGCGGGTGACTCGGGTTCGAGGCACTGGCAGTGGCCGATGTCGAGGGTCAGGCCCAGGGGTTCGGGGTCGCCGAGCAGATGACGGAGGTGGTGGAAGTCGGCGAGCGTGGCGAGCAGATGGCCGGGTTCGGGTTCGATGGCGAGTGGCACTCCGGCGCCGGACGCGGCGGCGAGGACGGGGCCGAGGGCGTCGGTGAGGCGCTTCCAGGCGGTGGCGTCGTCGGTGCCTTCGGGGGTGATGCCGCTGAAGCAGTGGACGGCGTGGGCGTCCAGGTCCGCGGCGACCTGGACGGCGCGGACGAGCAGGCGTACGCGGTCGGCCCGGCGTTGGGGTTCGGGATCGAGAAGGGAGGGGCCGTGCTTGCGGCGCGGGTCGAGGACATAGCGGGCGCCCGTCTCGACGGTGGCGGTCAGGCCGAGGCCTCTCAGGCGCCGGGCCACACGGCGGGTGCGGGCGGCGAGGTCGGGGGCGAGGGGGTCGAGGTGCATGTGGTCGAGGGTCAGTCCGACACCGGCGTAGCCGAGGTCGGCGAGCAGGCCGAGGGCGTCGTCGAGCCGCAGGTCGGTGAGCCCGTTGGTGCCGTAGCCGAACCGGGGCCGCACGGGTGCGTCCACCGCCTTGGGCGTGATCGTGCCGCCGCCCGCGCTCACGTCACACTCACCTTTCGGGCGAACCGGCGGGCCAGCGGGGCCAGGGCTGCCGTGAACAGGGCCGTGCCGAGGGCACCGGAGCGGGCGGCGAGGGCCGCCTGGAGTGGGATCAGGGCGCGGATGCCACCGCCGACGGCGCCTTGGGTCAAGGGAGGGGAGGGGTTCAGGGCGGCGTGGAGGTAGGGCCGCGCCGCCGTGGTGGCGTAGGCCGTGCCGAGGGCGAGGGTGGTGCTCGACCGGACGGCTGCCGCGCCCGGCAGGCCGGAGGTGGCGCCCGGTGGGCCGGGGTTGGTGCCCGGCGGGCCGACGGCGGCTGCGGTCCGCCGACCCGCCGGGGGGTGCGGGGTGTACGCCACGGCGTGCCCGAGGGCGAGCGTCGTGGCGAGGGCGCCCAACGGGGCCCCGGTCGAGCCGCCCTGGGTCTCGTGCCGGGACACCGTCGTCACGGCGAGGGTGTGGGCGGCGAGGGTGGCTGCGGCGGGCAGGGCGGAGCGGGCCGCTGCCGCGGGGCCTGGGCGGTCGGCGCGAGTGGGGCGAGTAGGGCGAGTGGGACAGGTGCCTTGGGAGTGAAGGCTGATGCGGTGGGGTGTGATCGGGGATGGGGTTCGCCTCGCCCCAGGGGGCACTGGTGTGGCGGGAATGTGTGAGGTTTCCCCGGCCGCCGTCTTGGCCTCGGCAGCGGTGAAGGGAGCCGCACCGGCCCAGGTGGCGAGGGCCCTGATGGTCTTCGCCGCCTTGGCCGCCCTGGTGCCTTGCGTCGCCTCGGCAGTCTGCGTCGCCTTCACGGCCCGCGTCGCCATGGCGGTCTGCCCCGGCTTGGTGGCCCGCGTCGGTTCGCATCCGGCGATGTGCGTCGCGCCGGACCGGGTGGGGCGGGTCGTGGAGACGTCGGTGGAGCGGGCCGCACCGGATGGGGCCTGCACCGCGGCCCGCGCCGCGCCGGTGTCCGGGGCCGAGGTCGGACGTGCGCCGCCCGCGTCCGCCCGAGCGCCCGCTCCTGTCGCCGTGGCCGTGGCGCCCAGCAGCAGGTCCAGCCCTCGAGCCGCCGCCATGGCCACAGGGCCCGCGGAGGTGCGCTTGAGGCCCAGGTCGTAGGCCCAGACCGTACCGGCGAGGGCGGTGGCGGTGGCCAGGGCGGGGCGGCCCGCGCGGGAGGCCAGGGCGAGGCCGCCCGCGGTGAGCGCGACAGCGGCGGTGAACGCGGCGGTCGGGGTGACGCGGCCCGAGGGGATGGGGCGGTGGGGGCGGTCGACGGCGTCCTCGTCGCGGTCGGCCCAGTCGTTCAGGGCCATGCCGGCCTCGTACAGGCAGAGGGAGGAACCGATGGCGAGGAAGGTACCCCGGCCGGGGCGCAGGCCGGTGGCAGCGGCGCCCGCGAGGGCGTCGCCGGGGACGGTGAACAGGGCGGGCAGGCGCAGGAGTTCGGCCCAGGCGCGGAGGTTCATGAGGCCTCCTCGGCACATACGGGAAGAGGTGAGGCGGATGGGGCGGGTGCGGACCCGGATGGCGGCGTGGCGGCGGACGCGGGCATGGGCTCAGTCACGGGCGCCGACGCGGAGACGGAGACGGACGTGGAGACGGCCGCGGGCGCCGACGTGGACACGGCGGCGGACACAGATACGGCGGCGGACGCGGATACGGCGGCGACTGCCGACATGGCCCCGGTGGCGGACACGGACGTGGGCACGGCCGCGGGTGCCGACGGGGGTGGCGCCGCAGGTGCGGGGTGGGGCGGCCGATGGGGCACTGTGCGGCGGATGTTCACAGCGTGTCCCGGAGGCGGTCGGCGAAGGCGAGGAGCGCGACGTGCTGGTCGGGCAGGGCGGAGGAGGCGCCGGGGTCCGGGTCCTTGAAGTAGAAGGCGAGTTCGGGGCGGGGGCCGTCGAGCCCGGCCTCGTGGGCGCGGGCGAGGAGGCGGGCCAGGTCCAGGATCAGGGGCGCGGCCAGGGCCGAGTCGCAACCCTGCCAGGTGGTCTGGAGGGTCATCCGGGTGCCGAGGAAGCCGTCGAAGGCGATGTGGTCCCAGGCGGTCTTCCAGTCGCCGAGAGCGGGGACGTCGTCGATGTGTACCTCCCCCTCGGGGACGGTGCCGAGGGTGTCGGCGAGGACGCGTTCCTTGCCCGCGTTCTTGGCGGCGGCCGCGGCGGGGTCGGCGAGGGCGGCGCCGTCGCCGCCGCCGAGGAGGTTGGTGCCGGACCAGGCGCGGACGGCCAGGGCGCGTTGGGCGAACATCGGGCCGAGCACGGACCGGAGCAGGGTCTGCCCGGTCTTGCCGTCCCGCCCGGCGAAGGGCAGTCGGGAGGTTGCGGCCAGGTCGGTGAGGGCCGGGTGGTGCATGCCGGTCGAGGGAGTGAAGTTGACGTAGGCGGCACCGGCGCGGAGCGCGGCGGCGGCGTAGAGGGAGCTGGGCGGCAGCCGGTCGTCGGGGGTGGAGGTGACCGGGGAGGTGGACGTGGCCGAGGAGGTGGAGGTGGCCGGGAAGGTGGCCATTGAGGTGACTGTGGTCGTGGCGGGTGCTTCAGCTGAGGCGGGCGCTGATTCGGCGGAGGCGCGGGGCCGTTCGGCGGAAGCAGGTCCCACCCCGACCGACCCCACCGCAGACCCACCCGCGACGGTCTCCGCTCCCCCCAGGGCGACCGCAGGTTCCGTCGACGCCACGTTGATCACGACCACGCGGGCCAGCCGGTGGCGGTGGGCGAAGTCGCGGATGTCCGCGGCGAAGGCGGTGATCAGTTCGTCGTCGGTGCGGGAGTCGCCGGGAAGTGGCCCACCGGGGCGGATCTCGGCGTCGGCGGCGGCCAGTTCGGCGTGCACGGCGGCAGGGAGGCCGTGGGGCAGGACGCCTCCGGCGGCGAGGTGTTCGGCGCGTTTGGGCAGCGGGCACTCCATGGTGTCGTGCCCGCCGAAGACGAGGGAGGACAACGTTGGCAGTCCGGTGCCGGAGAAGGGAGGGGTCTCGGTGACCAGGCCGGTGGGCGGGTGCAGCCCCGCCGACATCGCCGCGCAGCCCGCGATGGCCGTCGTGGCGACGGAGCCGCGCGCTCCGATCAGCCACACCCCGGTCGAGCCCGAGGCGCCCACTCCCGTGGGGCCCGCGGCAGACGCCCCGGTCGAGCCCGAGGCAAACGCCCCGGTCGGCCCCGGAGCGGGAGTGGCGGCCGACCCCGGGGCGGTGGAAGCGGGCGGGCGCGCGCTGGCAGAAGGGGACTCGGTGGACACGGCTGCCTCCTGTCGTCGGACACGTACGGTCGTCACCCGCGCCTCGCGGAACGGCGCCCGCGCCTTGCGGTACATCAGCCGCGCGGCGCGGACCGGAGCCCACGTCTTGCGGTACATCACCCGCCCCACACAGGGCGAGTCCTGCCCCACACAGCGCGAGTCCCGCCCCACACGGAGCGAGTCCCGCCCCACACAGGGCGAACCCCACCCCGCGCGAGGTGAGCCCCTCACCGCGCGATACAAGCCCCGCGCCGCACAGAGCGAACTCCGCACCGCACGAAGCGGACCCCGCACCGCACGGAGCGACCCTCACCCCGCGCGAAGCGAACTCCGCACCGCACGGAACGAGCTCCACCCCGCACGCAGCGGACCCCGCCCCCTCCCTCCGGGGAACGGCCCCCGCCCCGCACGGAGCAGTACCCGCCCCACGAGCCGCGGGCCGGGCGAGACGGTGGGCGGAGGTCCGGCGTCCTCCGCCCACCGCCGTCTATCGGCTGCCCACCTCCCTGTCGGCGGGCAGGTCCGGGCCGGTGGTGAGGTCCGGGCCGGTGGTGAAGCCCTTGCCGGTGTCGGGCCCCTTGCCGGTGGTGAGGCCCGTGCCGGTCCCGGACCCCGTACCGGCGTCGGCCCCCGTGCCGGCGGGCAGTTCCTTGATCCGGATGTCGCGGAACGTGACCTGGTCGTCGGCGCCGTGGTTCTGGATGCCGATGTGGCCGTCGCGCAGGCTCCGGGCCGGGTCGGTGTTGGTGAAGTCGTTGATCTTCACGCCGTTGAGCCAGATCTGGAGGTGCTCGCCCTCGACGCGGAGTTCGTAGGTGTTCCACTCCCCCGGCGGGTTCAGGGCCCGGTCGCGGGCGGCGAGGTCGGCGGACTTGAAGCCGTAGACCGAGCCGGTGGTCTTCTCGGGGACGTCGGTGGCGTCGATCTGGATCTCGTAGCCGTTGTTGACGGCGGTCCAGGGGTCGTCGGAGGGCGGGAAGCCCACGAAGACACCGGAGTTGTCGTCCTTGTCGGCGCCGGACATCTTCCAGTCGAGCTTCAGGGAGTACGAGCCGAACTGCTGGGGTTCGTACCAGAGCAGGCCCATGCCTCCGACGGAGGTGATGGTGCCGTCGCCCTTCCGCTCGAAGGAGCCGGGACCGGCCTGCTTCCAGCGGGCGAGGGAGGTCGCGGTGCCGTCGAAGAGCGGGGTGTAGCCCTGCTCGGGACGGCAGTCGGCCTGGGCGGCGCCGACGGCGTAGCGGATGCCGCCGAGGAGGTGCCGGCGGAAGGCCGGGTCGGCGTAGGACTCCTTGGTGTGGCCGCCGCCGGTGTAGAAGGAGCGGCCGGGGGTGCCGTCGACGGACCCCTGGCACCAGGCGATGGGATGGTCGCCGCCCATGGTGCCGCCGCTGTAGGACGACTCGTCGAGGGAGGCGAGGACACGGGCCCGCTCACGCGGGTTGGCCCGGTAGTTGTACCACTCGTCGGTGCGGTCCCAGGCCGCGCCGAGGTGGGCGGTGGCCGGGTGGGCGTGGTCCTCGACCTTGATCTTCGCGGGCTGGATCGCGGGATGGGACTGGAAGTAGGCGCCCGCGAGCCGGCCGTAGAAGGGCCAGTCGTATTCGGTGTCGGCGGCGGCGTGGACGCCGACGTAGCCGCCGCCCGCGCGGATGTAGCGCTCGAAGGCGGACTGCTGTTTGCCGTTCAGGACGTCCCCGGTGGTGGAGAGCCAGATGACGGCGTCGTAGCGGGCGAGGTTCTTGGTGGTGAAGGCGCCCGCGTTCTCGGTCGCGTCGACGGTGAAGCCGCCTTCGGCGCCGAGGTCCTTGACGGCCGCGATGCCGTCGGGGATGGAGTCGTGGCGGAACCCGGCCGTCTTGGAGAAGACCAGGACCCGTTCACCCGCCTTCTTCCGCTCGCCGTCCGGGCGGGCGGAGTCCGAGTCGGACGCCGCCGGGCCCGACACGCAGCCGATCAGCAGGGCGGCGGCCGCCGTCGCGACGGTCAGGCGTACTGGTGCGCGCATGGGGTGCCCCCTTCCTCAGCTCGTGGTGATGGTGAAGTCGTCGACGTCGTAGAGCGCGCCCGTGCCCTCGCCCTTGAAGACGAGGAACAGCGTCGTCGTCCCCGCGGGTGCTCCGGCCAGGCCGGTCGACACGTCGGTGTACGTCTCCCACGACCCGGTCGGGTCGACCTTCGCGCTGCCGAGGAGGGTGCCGTCGGCGGATCCGGCGCGTATTTCGAGGGTGCCGCCGGACCCGGCGGAGGCGACGCGTGCGGTCAGCTTCGTGGCGTTGGAGAGGACGTACGGCTTGAAGGAGATCCAGTCGCCGTTGTGGATGTCGCCGACGGTCTTGCCGCCGTGGGCGGGGGTGTGGCTGACGACGGAGACGCCCTTGGAGTCGCCGTAGTGCTCGCCCTGGCGGTGCTTGGGCTGGAGGACGTTCTGGTCGTGGGTGGTGAGCGCGGGCTGGCCGTTCGCGCCCTTGTCGGTGTACTCGGCGTCGAAGACCCCGAAGATGTTCGCGTTGGGGTCGTGTTCGCCGTCGGCGGTCGTCTGCAGGGTGCCCTCGCAGCCGCCTGCGGAGGTCACGGGGTGGCCGTGGCTGTCGTGGCCGAGGATGTGGGTGACCTTGACTTTGGAGCAGTCGACGGTGCCGTCCTCCGGGTCGGTCACGGTGACCTTGAAGGGCACCTTGTCGCCGAAGGTGAACAGCTGCCCGTCCTCGGGGAGTTCCAGCTTCACGGTGGGCGCGGTGTTGCCGACGGTGATGTGCGCGCTCGCGGTGCCGGTGCGGCCCGAGGGGTCCTTGGCGGTGACGGTCGCGGTGTAGACGCCGTTCTGGGTGTACGTGTGCGAGGGGTTCTGCTCCGTGGACTTCCCGCCGTCGCCGAAGTCCCACGCGTAGGTCAGCGCGTCGCCGTCGGCGTCCGTGGCCTTCGCCGTGAACTTGGTGGCGAGGGGGGCCTGGCCGCTGGTGACGGACGCCTCGGCCTCGACGACGGGCGAGTGGCCGCCGGTGGCGTTCTCGATGCGGTAGAGGGCGGAGTGCTCGTCGCCGTTGAAGAAGCCGGTGCCGTAGTCGAGGACGTACAGGGCGCCGTCGGGGCCGAACTCCATGTCCATCACCTGAGTGCCCTTCCAGGGGAAGGCGTTGATGGACTTCACGGTGCCGTCGGCGCCCTGGTCGATGCGCTTGATCCAGCGGCGTCCGAACTCGCCAGCGAAGAAGTTCCCGTCGTACGCCTGCGGGAACTTCACGGGCGAGTCGAGCTGCGCGTCGTAGCGGTAGACCGGGCCGCCCATCGGCGACTCCGAGCCGGTGCCGAACTCGGGGACCGACCCGCCGTCGTAGGGGATCCACGCGGGCTGCGCCGGGGGCAGTGCGGTGAGGCCGGTGTTGTGCGGCGAGGTGTTCTTCGGTGCGGCGCAGTCGAAGGCCGAGCCGGAGGCGCCGGTGGCGAAGTCGTAGTCGATGTAGGGCTCGTTCTTGCCGACGCAGTACGGCCAGCCGTAGTTGCCCGGCTTGGTGACGCGGGCGAACTCGACCTGTCCCGCGGGGCCGCGCTTGGGGTCGGCCTTGCCCGCGTCGGGGCCGTAGTCACCGACGTAGACGATGCCGGTGGGCTTGTCGACGCTCATCCGGAAGGGGTTGCGGAAGCCCATGGCGTAGATCTCGGGGCGGGTCTTCTTGGTGCCCTTCTTGAAGAGGTTGCCGCTGGGCACGGAGTACGATCCGTCGCCGCGCACCTTGATCCGCAGGATCTTGCCGCGCAGGTCGTTGGTGTTCCCGGCGGAGCGCTGGGCGTCGTAGGCGGGGTTGCGGGTGGGCCGCTCGTCGATGGGGGTGTAGCCGTCGGAGGCGAAGGGGTTGGAGTCGTCGCCGGTCGACAGGTAGAGGTTGCCCTGTCGGTCGAAGTCGATGTCGCCGCCGACGTGGCAGCAGATGCCGCGGCTGGCCGGGACGTCGAGGACCTTCTTCTCGCTCTTGGTGTCCAGTGTGCCGTCGGCCTTCAGGACGAAGCGGGAAAGCCGGTTCACGCCGTCGAACTTCTTGAAGTCGGCCGCGGTGCCCTCGTTCGGGGCGTCGCCCGCGGGGGTGCTCAGGGGCGGGGCGTAGTAGAAGTAGACGGCCCTGTTCTTCTTGAAGCCCGGGTCGACGCCGACGCCCTGGAGGCCTTCTTCGTCGTGGCTGTAGACGGGGATCTTCCCGGCGACCTTGGTCTGGCCAGTGGCGTCGGTCAGGCGGACGGTGCCGTCGCGGGAGGTGTGCAGGACGGAGCGGTCGGGGAGCACGGCGAGCGTCATGGGCTCGCCCATCTCCGGCTCGCCCTTGGCGAGGGTGACCTGCTGAAAGTCCTCGGCCTTCGGCTCCGCCCGCGGCTGCGGATCCGGCTGGGCGCCCGCCTGGGGCGCGGCGAAGGTGAGGGTGGCGGCGGTGAGCAGGGTTCCGGTGAGCAGGGCGAGGCCTCTGCGGTTGCGTGGGCGGAGTCGGTGCACGGAGTCCTCCGGTCGGGGGCCGTTCGCTGTGGGGGTGCGGGTCGGGCGCCCGGGATGCGCCGTCACCCCGGGAGGGGTCTATGTCCTGTACACATCAGGGACGGTAGCCAGGTTTGTCCTCGGCGAAAAGCCTTTGCACAGCCCTTTAGTTGGACTTCTTCCCGCGCGTGGACAAACTCGGTTCCGGGCAGGGCGGTGCACCGCGGGGCCCCGCCGACGGGCCCCGCGGTCCCCCGTGGCCTGCTACTTGTCGCCGCCGAACGCCGCGTCGAACGACGCGGTCGGCGGCTCGAAGTCGTACGCCTTCAGGTGCCGCAGGGCCTCGGGAGCGCCCTGCAGCCGGTCCATCCCGGCGTCCTCCCACTCCACCGAGACGGGCCCCGCGTAGCCGATCGAGCGCAGCATGCGGAACACGTCCTCCCAGGGGACGTCCCCGTGGCCGGTGGAGACGAAGTCCCAGCCGCGCCGCGGATCGCCCCAGGGCAGATGGGAGCCGAGCCTGCCGCTGCGGCCGTCGAGGCGCTTGCGGGCCTCCTTGCAGTCGACGTGGTAGATCCGGTCGCGGAAGTCGTAGAGGAAGCCGACCGGGTCGAGGTCCTGCCACACGAAGTGGGAGGGGTCGAAGTTGAGGCCGAAGGCCGGGCGGTGGCCGATGGCGTCCAGGGCCTTGTGCGTCGTCCAGTAGTCATACGCGATCTCCGAGGGGTGGACCTCGTGCGCGAAGCGCACGCCCTCGGCGTCGAAGACGTCCAGGATCGGGTTCCAGCGCTCCGCGAAGTCCTCGTAGCCGCGCTCGATCATCGACTCCGGGGCGGGCGGGAACATCGCCACCAGGTGCCAGATCGCCGAGCCCGTGAAGCCGACGACGGTGTCCACACCGAACTTCGCCGCGGCCCGCGCGGTGTCCGCCATCTCGGCCGCGGCCCGCTGCCGAACGCCCTCGGCGTCGCCGTCGCCCCAGACGCGCCCCGGCAGGATCGCCTGGTGGCGCTCGTCGATGATCGCGTCGCAGACCGCCTGGCCGACCAGGTGGTTGGAGATGGCCCAGCACTTCAGGCCGTACTTGTCGAGCAGGGCGTGCCGTCCGTCGACGTACGAGGGGTCGGAGAGTGCCTTGTCGACCTCGAAGTGGTCCCCCCAGCAGGCGAGTTCGAGGCCGTCGTAGCCGAAGTCGCGGGCCAGGGAGCAGACCTCCTCCAGGGGCAGGTCCGCCCACTGGCCGGTGAAGAGCGTGAACGAGCGGGGCATCGGCGAGCCTCCTCAGACGAGGTTGACGTGGGCGTTGACGGGGGCGGGGGTGGGCGTGGGGCCGCTCACGGGGGTGTACACGGCGTTCTTCTCGGCGCTCTCCTCGACGGCCGCGAGGACCCGCTGCACCGAGAGGCCGTCCGCGAAGGAGGGCGCGGGCGCGGTGCCCGCCGCGATGGCGTGCAGCAGGTCGCGGGCCTGGTGCACGAAGGTGTGCTCGTAGCCGAGTCCGTGCCCGGGCGGCCACCAGGCCTCCAGGTAGGGGTGGCCGGGTTCGGTGACGAGGATGCGGCGGAAGCCCGCGGAGGCGGCGGGTTCGGTGTGGTCGTGGAAGGAGAGTTCGTTCAGGCGCTCCAGGTCGAAGGCCAGCGAGCCTTCGGAGCCGTTGAGTTCGAGCCGCAGGGCGTTCTTGCGGCCGGATGCGAACCGGGTGGCCTCGAAGGTGGCGAGGGCTCCGGAGGGGAAACGTGCCGTGAAGACGGCGGCGTCGTCGACGGTGACCTGCCCGAACCCGGGCCCGGACGCGCCGTCGGCCCCCGTCCCGGCCCCCGGATCGGCCCCGGTGCCCGCCGCCGTGATCCCGGTGGAGGAGCCCTCGGGCAGCGGCCGTTCGCGTACGAAGGTCTCCGTGAGCGCCGAGACGCCCGCGACGGCCTCGCCCGTGAGGAACTGCGCGAGGTCCACGATGTGCGCGCCGAGGTCACCGAGCGCGCCGGAGCCCGCACGGTCCTTCTGGAGCCGCCAGGTCAGCGGGAAGCCGGGGTCGACGAGCCAGTCCTGGAGGTAGGTGAGACGGACGTGCCGCAGCGCGCCGAGGCGTCCTTCGGCGACCATGCGGCGGGCGAGCGCGAGGGCCGGCACCCGGCGGTAGTTGAAGCCGACCATCGCCACCTGGCCGCGCGCGGCGGCCCGTTCGGCGGCGGCCACCATGGCCTCGGCCTCCTCGACGGTGTTGGCGAGCGGCTTCTCGCACAGCACGTGCTTGCCCGCGTCCAGCGCGGCGATGGCGATCTCCGCGTGGCTGTCGCCGGGGGTGCAGATGTCGACGACGTCGACGTCGTCGCGAGCGATCAGGGCACGCCAGTCGGTCTCGGCGGCGGCCCAGCCGAGCCGGTCGGCAGCCGCGCGCACGGCGGTGCCGTCGCGCCCGCACACGGCGGCGAGCCGCGCGCCCAGGGGCAGGTCGAAGACGTGGCCGACGGTCCGCCAGCCCTGGGAGTGGGCGGCACCCATGAAGGCGTAGCCGACCATGCCGACACCCACCCGGCGCTGCCCGGCGTCCCCCCGGCCCGCCCCCGCGTCCCCATGGCGCGGTCCGGCGCCCGGGCCCGCCGCGCCCCGCCCGTCGCGGGCGGCACCCGGATCCTGGGCGTTGCCGGAACGGGCTCCGTCCGCCCCGGGACCGGCCTCGTGCTCCGTCTCACTCATGCGGTAACTCCTCCTCGTCGACGCGTCGACTCAACTCGGCGCTCAGCTCCCGGCGTCCGGCGCGGGAGTCCCGGTGTCCGGCACGGGAGCGCTCCGGTGCCGGACACCGGCCGGGCCGCCTCACTTGAAGCCGGTGGACATGTACTGGTCGACGTTGTCCTTGTCGACGACGGCCGAGTAGAGCGTCAGGGAGGCCGGGATCTCGAACTCGGCCATGCCGCTGACGCCCTTGCCCTGGCCGAGGGCCCGCGCCAGGTCGATCGCGGACGCCGCCATCGTCGGCGGGTACAGGACGGTGGCCTTCAGCACGCCCCGGTCCTGCTTGATCTCCTGGAACGCGGACAGCGCGCCCGCACCGCCCACCATCAGGAAGTCGTCGCGCCCGGCCTGTTTGATGGCCCGCAGGGCGCCCACGCCCTGGTCGTCGTCGTGGTTCCACAGCGCGTCGAAGTTCTTCTGCGCCTGCAGCAGCTGCGACATCTTCGACTGCCCGGACTCGACGGTGAACTCGGCCGCCTGCCGTGCGACCTTCTCGATGTTCGAGTAGTTCTTCAGCGCGTCGTCGAAACCCTTGGTGCGCTGCTTGGTCAGCTCCAGGTTGTCCAGGCCCGCCAGCTCCACGACCTTGGCGTTCTTCTTGCCCTTCAGCTTCTCGCCGATGTAGTGCCCGGCGTTGAGACCCATGCCGTAGTTGTCGCCGCCGATCCAGCAGCGGTACGCCTGCGCGGACGCGAAGATCCGGTCGAGGTTGACGACGGGTATCCCGGCCTTCATGGCCTTCAGGCCGACCTGGGTGAGGGCCTTGCCGTCGGCGGGCAGGATGACGAGGACGTCGACCTTCTTGTTGATGAGGGTCTCGACCTGGCCGATCTGGGCCGCGGTGTCGTTGGAGCCCTCGGTGGCCTCCAGGGTGACGTCCTTGTACTTCTTCGCCCGCGACTTGGCGTTGTCGTTGATGGCGTTCAGCCAGCCGTGGTCGGCCTGCGGTCCCGCGAAGCCGATGGTGACTTCCTTGCCGGGCTTGTCGTCGGCGACGGCCTGGTTCTTGTCGGACGACGAGTCGTCGTCCTTGGACTCGTTGCTGGTGCAGCCGGTGAGCACGGCACCGGCCGACACGGCGGCCGCTCCGAAGAGCAGTCCTCTGCGGCTCGCGAAATCTGGCATGACAGTGAACCCCTTACGTGGTAGCCGTACGCCGCTGGACGAGGACCGCGGCCACGATGATCGCGCCCTTGGCGATCTGCTGGACGGCGGTCTCCAGGTTGTTGAGCGCGAAGATGTTCTGGATCGTGATGAAGATCAGGACGCCGAGCACGGAGCCCGTGATGGTGCCCCGGCCCCCGCTCAGCAACGTGCCGCCGATGATCGCGGCGGCGATGGCGTCCAGCTCGTACAGATTGCCGTTGGTGTTCTGGCCCGAGCCCGCGAGGACGATCAGCAGGAACGCCGCGATGCCGCAGCACAGCCCCGAGAGCAGGTAGAGGTAGAGCCGCTGCCGCCGGACGTCGATGCCCGCGAGCCGCGCCGCCTCGGCGTTGCCGCCGACCGCCACCGACCGCCGCCCGAACGTGGTCCGGTTGAGCAGCAGCCAGCCGATCACCGTCACGGCCGCGAAGACCAACACGAGCGGCGGGATGCCGAGCACGTAGGAGTCGCGCTCCCCCAGCTTCAGGACGCTGTCGACGGTGACCATCTGCGTCTTGCCGTCGGTGATCTCCAGGGCCAGACCGCGGCCCGAGGCGAGCATGGCGAGGGTGGCGATGAACGGCACCATGCGCCCGTACGCGATGAGCAGCCCGTTCACGAGACCGCACCCGAGTCCGACGGCGACGGCCGTGAAGAGGATGCCCGCGAAGCCGTACTCCTGGGTGGCGACCGTCGTGGCCCACACCGACGCCAGCGCCACGATCGCGCCGACCGACAGGTCGATGCCGCCGGAGATGATCACGAAGGTCATGCCGACGGTGACCACGCCGATGACGGACGCCTGGGTGAGGACGAGCTGCAGGTTGTCGGTGTCCAGGAACGCGTCGGGCTCCGTGACACCGCCGATCACGACGAGGACGGCGAGCACACCGAGCAGCGACAGCGTGCGCACGTCGACGCGGGCTGCGAGGGACCGCCACGGGCTCTGGGGCTCGTCCGCCGGCGGACTCTTCTCGGTGACGGGCCGGGCGGGCGATGCGGGCTGCGTCATGACGCCGGGCTTCCTTCCGTGGTGGCCGGGCCGTGGGGGCCCTTGGTGAGGGTCGGGCCGTGCGCGCTCGACGCCAGGACGAGGTCGAGTACGCGGTGTTCGTCGAGGTCCCGCGCGGGCGCGGTGTGGACGACCTGGCCCTCGCGCAGGACGAGGACGCGGTCGGCGAGGCCGAGGACCTCCGGCACCTCGCTCGACACGAGGAGGACGGCGAGGCCCTCGTCGGCGAGCCGCCGGATGACGGAGTACAGCTCGGCGCGGGCACCGACGTCGACGCCTCGGGTCGGCTCGTCGAGGAGCAGGACGCGGCAGCCGCGCAGCAGCCACCGCGCGAGGACCGCCTTCTGCTGGTTGCCGCCGGAGAGGGTGCGCACCGGGACCGAGGGGTTGTCGGGCCGCAGCGACAGTTCCCGCGTCGCGGAACGGGCGGCCTCGCGCTCCTTCGTACGGTCCAGCCAACCTCCGTACGAGAAGCGGGACATGGAGGAGACGGAGACGTTGCGGGTGACGGACTCCAGCATGAGCAGGCCCTGGGCCTTGCGCTCCTCGGGCGCGAGCCCGAGCCCGGCGCGCACGGCCGCGCGGACGCTGCCGGGCCGCAAGGCCCGTCCGTCGACGAGGACCTGACCACCCGTCGCCCTGCGGGCGCCGTAGAGGGTCTCCAGGATCTCCGAGCGTCCGGAGCCGACGAGCCCGGCGAGGCCGACGATCTCGCCGGGCCGCAGTTCGAGGTCGAGGGGCGCGAACTCGCCTTCCCTGGTGAGGCCTTGAACGACGAGGACGGGGTCGGGAAGGGCAGCGCCCTGCTGGTCGCGGGGCGCCCGCTCCGGGAAGACGTACTCGACGTTGCGGCCCGTCATCAGCGCGATGACCTCGCGGGTCGGCGTCTCCTTGGCGGGCAGGCCGACGGCGACGGCACGACCGTCCTTCAGGACGGTGACGCGGTCGCCGATGCGCCGGATCTCCTCGAGGCGGTGGGAGATGTAGACGACGGCGACGCCGTCGGCCGTCAGATCGCCGACGATGCGGAAGAGGTTGTCGACCTCGTCCGGGTCGAGGGCCGCGGACGGCTCGTCCATGACGATGAGCCGCACCTCGTGGGAGAGGGCACGGGCCATCGACACGATCTGCTGCTGGGCCGCGGACAGGTCCCCGACGAGCCGCGCCGGGTCGATCTCGCCGTGCCCGAGCCGCCGCAGCAGCGCGGCCGTCGCGGTCCGCGCGTCGCGGCCGCGCACCACGAAACCGGCGGCGGTCGGCTCGTGCCCGAGGTAGACGTTCTCGGCCACGGACAGGCCCTCCACCAGGTCGAGTTCCTGGTAGATGGTGGCGATGCCGAGGCGCATGGCGGCGATCGGCGAGCGCAGGGTGACGTTCTCGCCGCGCCAGGAGATGGTCCCGTCGTCCGGCTGGTGGGCGCCCGCGAGGACCTTGATGAGCGTGGACTTGCCGGCGCCGTTCTGGCCGAGCAGACAGTGCACCTCACCGGCCTCGACGTGCAGGTCGACGCCGTCGAGCGCGCGGACGCCCGGGAACGACTTGGTGATGCCGGACATGGTGAGCAGGGGTGGTTCTGGTGCCATGACGGTTCCCTCGGGGTGCGGCCGGACAGGCTTGTCACCGGGCAGGCTTGTAAAGGGCATGACAAGATCGATCATGGTGCCGCGGGACGCCCCGCAGGGGTGCGGGCGTCCCGGACGACCGGTCCGGCCGGGGCGGCTAGGCCGGGGAGAACAGGTGGTCGCTGATGAGGCGGGCGCCGCCGATGACTCCGGCGGTGGGGCCGAGTTCACCGAGGACGATGGGGAGGTTGCCGGTCGCGAGGGGCAGCGACTGGCGGTAGACCTGGGTGCGGATCGCGGCGAGCAGCGTGTGGCCGAGGCCGGTGACGCCGCCGCCGATCACCACGAGTCCGGGGTTGAAGAAGCTGACGAGGCCCGCGATGACCTGGCCGGTGCGGTTGCCGCCGGCGCGGATCAGGTCGAGGGCGGTGGCGTCGCCGGCGGCCGCCGCTGCGGCGACGTCGACGGCCGTGAGCGCGCCGGAGTTCTCGAAGCGGGTGCAGAGCTCGGGTGAACGCCCCTGGTGGGCGGCCTCCTCGGCGTCGCGGGCGAGCGCCGCGCCGCTGAAGTACGCCTCCAGGCAGCCCTTGTTGCCGCAGGCGCACGGGCGGCCGTCCGGCTCGACCTGGATGTGGCCGATGTCGCCCGCGCTGCCCGTCGTACCGCGGTAGACCTCGCCGCCGACGACGATTCCGCAGCCGATGCCCGTGCCGATCTTGACGCACAGGAAGTCGCCCACGGAGCGGGCCACGCCCGCGTGCTGTTCGCCCATCGCCATCAGGTTCACGTCGTTGTCGACCATGACCGGGCAGCCGAGGTCCTGGCTGAGCGCCTCCCGCACGGGGAAGCCGTCCCAGCCGGGCATGATCGGCGGCGCGACCGGGACGCCCTCCGGGAAGCGGACGGGGCCCGGTACGCCGATGCCGGCGCCGTCGAACCCCTCCGCGAGCCCCGAGGCACGCAACTTGGCCGCCATGGCGAGGACTTGCTCGAAGACCGCGACCGGTCCCTCGCGCACGTCCATGGGCTGGTTGATGTGGCCGAGCACCTCCAGCTCGGCGTTGGTGACGGCGACGTCGACCGAGGTCGCGCCGATGTCCACGCCGAGGAAGCGGAGGGCGGGGGCCAGGCGGATGTTGTGGGAGCGGCGGCCGCCCCGGGAGGCCGCGAGGCCGTCGGCGACCACGAGTCCGGTCTCCAGGAGGCGGTCCACCTCCACGGCGAGTTTGGACCGGGAGAGGTCGACCTGATCGCCCAGTTGGGCGCGGGAGTTGGGCCCTCCGTCGCGCAGCAGCCGCAGTAGCCGCGCCTGGTGCGCGTTGGCGGGTCGAGCCGTCATACGTCTCACGCGCCCCTCCCCGCCTCTTCGGCCGAATCCCGTGTGTGTTCGTTGGGCTTTCGAGGGGAACGTAGCAGCGGTTGCCGGGGCTGGGAAGAAGTTGCGAGCGAATTCCCTCTGACTTTCTCCAGTCTCAGGACAAAGGTGAGTGGGGAAGGTGGGTGGGGTGGGGCCCTGCGGAGCTTTCCCCGACCCCGCCCCTTCCCGGAACCGGAGGCTGCCGCCCCGGACCCCCCGCCCCCGGACCCCCGCTATCGGCGCTCCGCGCCACGTCCTCAAGCGGCGGGCAGGCTCAAATCCTCCGGCGCATTCCCAGCCCGTTCGGCGCTTGAGGACGGGCGCGCCGCGCGATCGGCCGTGCTCACGGGCCACCCGCGCGGGACCGGGTCAGAGCGTCTCGCGCTCGTGGTACGTCTTGCGCGTGTGCTCCGTGTGCGCCCGCATGACCTCTGTCGCCCGTGACTCGTCGCGGGCGGCGATCGCGGCGATGAGTTCGCGGTGCTCGATCCAGGACTGGCTGCCGCGCTGGCGGGCCACGGGCGTGTAGTACCAGCGGACGCGCCGGTCGACCTGACCGGCCAGTTCGGCCAGGACGGCGTTCCCGGCCAGCTCCATCACCTTGGCGTGGAACGCCGCGTTCGTGGCGACGACGAGGTCCACGTCGCCGTCCGCGACGGCCGACTCCCCCTTGGCGCACAGCTCTTCGAGGGCGGCGATCCCGGCGGAACCGGCGTTGGCTGCGGCCAGGCGCGCGGCCTCGGCCTCCAGGAGGGTGCGGACGGTGAGGAGTTGGTCGGCCTCCTCCTCCGTCGGCTCGTGCACGAACGCCCCCTGCGCGGGCCGCAGGTCCACCCACCCCTCGGTGTTGAGACGCTGCAGCGCCTCGCGCACGGGCTGCCGTGACACGCCCAGGTGTCCGGCGAGCTCGCTCTCCACGAGGTGCTGGCCGGGGCGCAGGGCGCGGGTGGTGATGAGTTCGAGCAGCGCCTCGTAGACCCGCTCGCGCAGCGGGCCCGGCCGCTCCAACTTGGGCACTGTCCCCTGTGGCAGTCCTGCGGACAACATCCCGGCCCCCTCCTGGACGACGTCTAGCCGAGTCAAGCCGAACGGATTGGCTTTTGTCTACAGTTTACCGAGCGCAGGGGCCAGTACCAGGGGCAGTCGGACCCGTCACAGCGACAGCGCGCCTCACGGACAGCGCACGACCTGCCCCGCGTACGACAGGTTCCCCCCGAACCCGAACAGCAGCACCGGGTCCCCCTTGGAGATCTCGCCGCGCTCCACCAGCTTGGACAGGGCGAGCGGCACCGACGCGGCCGAGGTGTTGCCGGAGTCCACGACATCGCGGGCGACGACCGCGTTGACCGCGCCGATCCGGTCGGCGAGGGGCTCGACGATGCGCAGGTTGGCCTGGTGCAGGACGACCGCCGCGAGGTCGGCGGGGACCAGGCCGGAGCGTTCGCAGGCCGCGCGGGCCAGCGGGGGCAGCCGCGTGGTGGCCCAGCGGTAGACGCTCTGCCCCTCCTGCGCGAACCGCGGCGGCGTGCCCTCGATGCGCACCGCGTGCCCCATCTCCGGCACCGAGCCCCACAGGACCGGACCGATCCCGGGCTCCTCCCCCTCGGCGCACGGCTCGACGACGGCCGCGCCCGCCCCGTCGCCGACGAGCACGCACGTCGTGCGGTCGGTCCAGTCCGTGACGTCGGACATCTTGTCGGCGCCGATGACGAGCGCGCGGCTCGCCGCCCCCGCCCGGACGGCGTGGTCGGCGGTGGCGAGCGCGTGCGTGAAGCCCGCGCAGACGACGTTGACGTCCATCGCGGCGGGCGAGGCGAGACCGAGGCGGGCGGCGACCCGCGCGGCCATGTTCGGCGAACGGTCGATGGCCGTGGACGTGGCGACGACGACCAGGTCCACGGACGACGGCGCGCTGCCCGCGGAGGCGAGCGCCTTGGCGGCGGCGTGCGCGGCGAGCTCGTCGACCGGCTCCTCGGGACCGCCGATGTGGCGGGTGCGGATGCCCACCCGGGAGCGGATCCACTCGTCGCTGGTGTCGACCATGCCCGTCAAGTCGTCGTTCGTGAGCACCTTGGCGGGCTGGTAGTGGCCGACGGCGGCGATGCGTGAGCCGGGCATGGGTGGATCCCCTCGTGGTGCAGGCAGTGCGGGACGTACGCGAAGTGCGTGACCGTCCAGTCTGCTCAGCGACTCACGGGTAACAGGTGACGTAATGCGACAGGAATGGGGCGTCCGCTTTGGATGCTTCGCCACATCGTGTCACCCGGTGAAGAGCTGTTTGGCCTTGTGTACGAGTTCGTAGAGGCCGTAGGCCAGGGGCAGCCCCACCCACAGCCAGGCACCGACGATCAAGGGGCGACGCCTCGGCGGGGTCTCACTTGGCCGCGGGCTCGGCGGCGTCGGCTGCGTCGGCTGCGTCGTCATCGGACGGCTCCTTCGGTGCGCTGATGTGGTGGCGGGCGTGGACCGGACGTACCAGCTCGTTGGCGACGAAGCCGATGGCGAGCAGGCCGATCATGATGGAGAGGGAAACGCCGTAGAGGCCGGGGCCGTGCTTGCCCGCCTCCTCCTGGCGGTCGGCCACCCAGTTCACGATCAGCGGGCCGAGCACCCCGGCGAGCGACCAGGCGGTGAGCAGCCTGCCGTGGATCGCGCCGACCTGGTAGGTGCCGAAGAGGTCCTTCAGGTAGGCCGGGATCGTCGCGAAGCCGCCGCCGTAGAAGGAGAGGATGACGAGGGCGCAGACGATGAACAGGGGCTTGGAGTCGTCGCCGAAGCGGGCGATGAGCAGGTACATGAGCGCACCCGCGCCCAGGTAGAGGCGGTAGACGTTCTTGCGGCCCACGAGGTCCGACGCGGACGACCAGCCGATGCGGCCCGCCATGTTCGCCGCCGAGAGCAGCGCGACGAAGCCCGCGGCTGCGGACGCCGAGACGGGCGTCGAGGTGTCCGCGAAGAAGTCGGTGATCATCGGGGCGGCCTTCTCCAGGATGCCGATGCCAGCGGTCACGTTCATGCACAGGACCACCCACAGGCACCAGAACTGCGGGGTGCGCACGGCCTGCCGCGCCGACACCTGCGGCCCCTCCAGCGGCGCCGGAGCCCCGGGGACGCGCGCGCCCCGCGACCTCGGCACCCGCACCAGGACCACACCGAGCGCCATGAACACCGCGTACGTCAGGCCGTGCACCAGGAACGCGAGCGCGATGCCGGAGGAGTCGGAGCCGAACGTCTCCAGCATCTGCGCCGACCACGGCGAGGCGATCAGCGCGCCACCGCCGAAGCCCATGATCGCGATGCCGGTGGCCATGCCAGGGCGGTCGGGGAACCACTTGATGAGCGTGGACACCGGGGAGATGTAGCCGATGCCGAGCCCGATGCCGCCGACGAAGCCGTAGCCGAGGACGATCAGCCAGTACTGGCTGATCGCGGCGCCGAGCGCGGCGATCAGGAAGCCGGAGGAGAAGCAGACGAGCGCGACGGACATCGCCCAGCGCGGCCCGTTGCGCTCCACGAGGGTGCCGCCGAACGCGGCGGACAGGCCGAGCATGACGATGCCGAGCTGGAACGGCAGCGCGCTCTGGGTGCCGCTGAGGTCGAGCGCCGACTCCAGGGGCGGTTTGAACACACTCCAGGCGTAGGCCTGGCCGATCGAGAGATGCACTGACAGAGCGGCGGGCGGCACGAGCCAGCGGGTCCAGCCGGGTGGCGCTACGGGGGGCCTCATGATCCCGAACGGTAGGAATCCAGGAGGCTGTTGGGAAGGGGGTGGACAGGGATGGGGCGGCGGCATGCCATGTTCGGGTACGCGGTCGGGCTACGGGTCCGCCTCCCCTTCATCCCCGCCGAACGCCCCCTCCGCGAGTGCCGCCCGCCGCAGGTGCTCGCCCAGCGCCAGTCCCGCCGTCGACGCGGATCCCTCCGTGACGCCCCGGGCCAGCAGGTGGCGGCGGCGCGCCCAGGGCTCCCGCAGCGCGGCCACGTCGAGGGCTTGGCGGGGGTCGACAGCGCGGCGCGGCACGACGGCGCGGCCGACGCCGGCGGCGGCGAGGGAGACGAGGACGCCGAGGTCGGACGCGGTGGTGCGGTGGCGTACGACCGGGGCGTGCGGGCCGAGGTGGCTCTCGATCCAGCGGCGCAGCGAGGAGCCCGCGTCGAGGCCGACGAGCGGGTGCTCGGCGACCTCGTCGTAGGTCAGCGCGGCGCGTCCGGCGAGCGCCCCGCCCGCCTGGCCGATGACCACCAGCGAGTCGTCCCCGAGGGGTTCGGTGACCAGGCCGCAGTCGCGGGCCTCGTCGTCGACCACGACGCCCAGGTCCGCCTCGCCGTCGGCCAGGCGCCGCAGGGTCTGCGGGGTGCGGTGCTCGGACACCCTGACGTCGACGTCCGGGTGGGCGCCGAGGAACGTGACGAGGGCCTGCGGGACGAGCCGGTAGCGCGCGGAGCCGCCGCAGAGCAGGGTCAGCGGGGCGGCCGGGGCCCGGGTGTAGCTCGCGACGGCGCTGTCGAGCCGGGCTGTCTGGGCCAGGACCTCGCGCGCGTGCCGGGCCAGGGTCGCGCCCGCGGGGGTGGGCCGCACGCCCCTTCTGCCGCGGATCAGGAGCGCCACCCCTGCGTGGTGTTCGAGGGCGCGCACCCGGGCGCTGGCCGAGGGCAGGCTCAGGTGCACACGGCGGGCGCCCGCCGTGATGGAGCCCTCCGTCACGATCCCGAGGAAGAGCCGCAGATCGTCCAGGTCGTAGCGCACTCTCGTCAGCCTATGTCAGGGCCTTAGGCTGGGTACGCGGATCACGCATTGTGGGCGGACCGCTCGGGGGCCGATGCTCGGCAGATGTCCGAGACGCTGTGGGTGCTGCTCGCCGGGGTCGCCGCCGGCGCTCTGAACGCGCTGGGCGGCGGGGGCACGTTCGTGGCGCTGCCCGCGCTGGTCGCGGCCGGGGTGACGGCGAACGCGTCCGCGACCGTCGCCCTCGTGCCGGGATCGGTGGCGGGCGCCTGGGTCTACCGGCGTGAACTCGGCCCGGTCGGAGCGGTGTCCACGCGGGCCCTCACCGGTGTGAGCCTGCTCGGCGGCGGCCTCGGCGCCGGACTCCTCCTCGGGCTGCCCGCGGCGTCGTTCGAGGCGGCGGTGCCGTGGCTCCTCGCCTTCGCCACGGTGCTCCTGGCCTGCGGCCGCCGTGTCCTCGACGGCTTGAGCAGGGGATCCGGGGGCCCGGTCGTCCTGGGCCCCCGGGCCGTGCTCGCCGCGCAGTTCGCCCTCGCGGTGTACGGCGGATACTTCGGCGGGGCCGTAGGCATCATGATGCTGGCCCTGTGGAGCGTGGGCCTGGGACTCGATGCCGCGGCGGGCAACCCGATGCGGATCGCGCAGGTCGCCGCGGTGTACCTGAGCGCTACGGCGCTGTTCCTCGTGGCCTCGGACGCCCTGGACACCCCGCTGATCCTCGGCGCCCTCCTGACCGGCGCGGTGGCCGGGGGCTTCGGGGGCGCCCACCTGGCGCGGCGCCTTCCGGCACGGCTGCTGCGCGGCATCGTGCTGACCACGGCGGTGACGATGACGGTCCTGTACTTCGTCCGGGGGTGACGTCATGAGCGCGTGCGACCCGGCGGCCGCCGCACCGTGGACACCGGCGGCCCGCGCCCGTCTGGCCCTGGCCTACGAGGCGTACGAACTGGCCGAACTCGCCTGCGGCGACGTGTCCGACCCGGCGCTCCGCGAACCCGACGGGTGGCGGTCGTACCTGCTCAGGGAGCCGTTGGAGGCGGCGCAGGACCTCGACGACTGGGTTCTGCGGCATCAGGACGGCGACGGCGACCTCGAAGACGCGCCGGTGTCCGGCCCCCTGCTCCGGCCCGCGCCCGACGGCCGGCCGTAAGAGCCGCAAAAACAAGAGGGCAAGGAGAGAAACGCCTCCTTGCCACTCTCAAGGTATAGCGGACGAGGGGGCTTGCGGCAAGGCCCTGGTCGTGGCGCACAATGACCGGCCCAGGCCAGGACCTGCGGAAATCAAGAGTTCACGGCATACGCATGCCTTTGTTTGTTTCATGGGGGATTTCATGGGGAGTTCCATGTTCGACGTGATCGTCGCCGGTGGCGGGCCGACCGGTCTGATGCTGGCCGCTGAACTGCGGCTGCACGGGGTGCGGGTGGCCGTCCTGGAGAAGGAGACGGAGCCGACCCCGCAGTCCCGTGCTCAGGGGCTGCACGTGCGCAGCATCGAGCTGATGGACCAGCGCGGCCTCCTGGAGAAGTTCCTGCCGCTCGGGAAGCGGGTCACGGTCGGCGGCTTCTTCGCGGGTCTCGGCACGGTGTGGCCCGAGGACCTCGACACCGCGCACTCGTACGTCCTCGGCATCCCGCAGGAGATCACCGAGCGGATCCTCACCGAGCGCGCCACCGAGTCGGGCGCGGAGATCCGGCGCGGCTGCGAGGTGGTGGGCCTGAGCCAGGACGAGGACGGGGTGGACGTCGAGCTGGCCGACGGCACGCGGCTGCGCTCGCGCTATCTGGTGGGCTGCGACGGCGGTCGCAGCACGGTGCGCAAACTGCTCGGCGTCGGCTTCCCCGGTGAGCCCGCGCGGGTCGAGACCCTGCTCGGCGCGATGGAGCTCGGCGTGTCGCAGGAGACGCTGACGGAGGTGGTGGCCGAGGTCCGCAAGACCCAGCAGCGGTTCGGCGCGATGCCCATGGGGGACGGCGTGTACCGCGTGATCGTGCCCGCCGACGGGGTGTCCGAGGACCGTACGACTCCGCCGACCCTGGAGGAGTTCAAGCGGCAGCTGCGGGCGTTCGCCGGGACCGACCTGGGGGTGCACTCGCCGCGCTGGCTGTCCCGCTTCGGCGACGCCACGCGGCAGGCCGAGCGCTACCGGGTCGGCCGGGCGCTGCTCGCGGGCGACGCGGCGCACATCCACCCGCCGACCGGCGGGCAGGGCCTCAACCTCGGCATCCAGGACGCGGTCAACCTCGGCTGGAAGCTGGCCGCGGCCGTGCTCGGCTGGGCGCCGGAGGGGCTGCTCGACAGCTACGAAGCCGAACGGCACCCCGTCGCCGCGGACGTCCTCGACAACACCCGCGCGCAGATCCACCTGATGTCCGACGACCCGGGCGCCCTCGCGGTGCGCCGGCTGCTCGCGGAGCTGACGGAGTTCGACGACGTGAACCGGCACCTGATCGAGAAGATCACCGCGATCGGGATCCGCTACGACTTCGGCGCGGGGCACGAGCTGCTCGGCCGGCGGCTGCGGGACGTGGAGTTGAAGCGCGGCCGGCTGTACGGGCTCCTGCACGGCGGCCGCGGGCTGCTGCTCGACCAGACCGGCCGGCTCTCGGTGGCGGGCTGGGCGGACCGGGTCGACCACGTCGTCGACACGAGCGAGGAACTGGACGCCCCCGCCGTGCTGTTGCGTCCGGACGGGCACGTGGCGTGGGCCGGCGAGGACCAGCGGGAACTGGAGCGTCAGTTGCCCACATGGTTCGGGGCCGCCGCGAGCTGACGTCCCCCCGGCGAGAGAGGGCTCGCCCAACCCCTTGCTGCCCCAACTTCCATACTGTAGACAATATTCCATCTACCGTGTGTGGCTTCTCGGCCACGCACGACCAGCGCAGCCTGAGAGCGCTGCCGGTCCGTCGGAACCCTCAACCGAACGGAGCGCGCCATCGTGAAAGTCGCAGTCCTGGGCGCCGGTGCCATCGGCGCCTACGTCGGAGCCGCCCTGCACCGCGCGGGAGCGGACGTCCATCTCGTGGCCCGCGGACCGCACTTGGCGGCCATGCGGCAGTACGGCGTCCGGGTGCTCAGCCCGCGCGGTGACTTCACCGCGCGGGCCCACGCCACCGCCGACCCGGCCGACATCGGCCCCGTCGACTTCGTCTTCCTCGGTCTGAAGGCCACTTCGTACGCGGCGTGCGGGCCGCTCATCGAACCGCTGCTGCACGACCGGACGGCCGTGGTCGCCGCCCAGAACGGCATCCCCTGGTGGTACTTCCACCGCCACGGCGGGCCGCACGACGGGCACCGTCTGGAGAGCGTGGACCCGGGCGGCGCCGTCAGCGCGGTGCTCGCGCCGCGGCGCGCCGTCGGCTGCGTGGTGTACGCGGCGACGGAACTCGCCGAGCCCGGTGTCGTACGGCACTTGGAAGGGACCCGCTTCTCCGTCGGCGAGCCCGACCGCACCCGGTCGGCGCGCTGTCTCGACTTCAGCGCGGCGATGCGCGCGGGCGGCCTGAAGTGCCCGGTGGAGCCGGACGTGCGCGGCGACATCTGGATCAAGCTGCTCGGCAACATCTCCTTCAACCCGATCAGCGCGCTCGCCCGCGCCACCATGCGCGAGATGTGTCTGCACGGCGGCACCCGGCGCGTCATCGAGATCATGATGGCCGAGACCCTGGCCGTCGCCGCGGCCCTCGGCTGCGAGCCGGACATCTCCATCGAGCGGCGGCTCGCGGGCGCCGAGCGCGTCGGCGACCACCGCACCTCCACGCTCCAGGACCTGGAACGCGGCAGACCGCTCGAACTCGACGTGCTGCTCGCCGCCGTCGTGGAACTCGCGGAGATCACCGGCGTGCGCGTGCCCACCCTGCGCACCGTGCACGCCCTCTCGGACCTGCTCGCCCACGGCATGAGGAGCGCCGTAGCGTGACCCAGCCAGACCGCACCCGAACCCGGCCGGACCGTGCCGGGGGCAGCCGCAGGGGCGAGAGCGCCCGCAAGTCGTACACCCGCCTGACACAGCCGCTCGTCCGCGACCGCCGCGACGCCCCGCTGCGCCCCGCCACCTGGGACGAGGCCCTGGCCCGTGCCGCCGACGGCTTCCGGCGCGCCCGCGCCGACCACGGCCCCGACGCCTTCGCGATGCTCTCCTGCGCCCGCGCCACCAACGAGATGAACTACGTGGCGCAGAAGTTCACGCGCGTCGTCATGGGCACCAACAACGTCGACTCCTGCAACCGCACCTGCCACGCCCCGAGCGTCGCGGGCCTGTCCGCCGCCTTCGGCTCCGGCGGCGGCACCTCGTCCTACGAGGAGGTCGAGCACACCGACCTCATCGTGATGTGGGGCTCCAACGCCCGCTTCGCGCACCCGATCTTCTTCCAGCACGTCCTGAAGGGCATCCGGGGCGGCGCGCGGATGTACGCCGTCGACCCGCGCCGCACCTCCACCGCCGAGTGGGCCGAGAGCTGGCTCGGCCCGAACGTGGGCACGGACATCGCCCTCGCGCACGCCGTCGGCCGCGAGATCATCCACGCGGGCCTGCACAACAGGGTCTTCATCGAGCGCGCCACCTCGGGCTTCGACGAGTACGCCGCGCTGGTCGAGCCCTGGACCCTCACCCTCGCCGAGAAGGTCACGGGCGTGCCCGCCGCCGCCGTCCGCGACCTCGCGCACGCCTACGCCACCGCCGAGCGCGCCCAGCTGTGCTGGACGCTCGGCATCACCGAGCACCACAACGGCACCGACAACGTCCGGGCGCTCATCAACCTGGCGCTGCTCACCGGGCACGTGGGCCGCTACGGCTCCGGGGTGCAGCCGCTGCGCGGGCAGAACAACGTGCAGGGCGGCGGCGACATGGGCGCCATCCCCAACCGCCTTCCCGGCTTCCAGGACATCCTCGACGACGGGCACCGGCAGAAGTTCGAACGGGCCTGGGACACCGTCATCCAGCCGCGCTACGGCATGACGCTCACCGACATGTTCGAGGCCATGGAGAGCGGCGAACTGCGCGCGGTGTACTGCATCGGCGAGAACCCCGCCCAGTCGGAGGCCGACAGCGAGCAGGCGGCGCGGCGGCTCGCCGCCCTCGACCACCTGGTGGTGCAGGACATCTTCCTGACGAGGACCGCCGAGATGGCCGACGTGGTGCTGCCCGCCACCGCCGCCTGGGCGGAGACCGACGGCACGACCACCAACAGCGAACGGCGGGTGCAGCGCGTGCGGGCCGCGCTCACGCCGCCCGGCGCGGCCCGCGAGGACATCGACATCATCTGCGAGGTCGCCGCCCGCCTCGGCCACGACTGGAAGTTCGCCGGCGCCCAGGCCGTCTGGGACGAGCTGCGGTCGCTCTCGCCGGACCACTTCGGCATGACGTACGACCGCCTGGACGAGCACCACGGCCTGCAGTGGCCCTGCCCCGACCTCGACCGCCTGCCCGCCGGCTTCCTGCACGGGCGGCTGTGGGAGGCCGACCCGGCCCGGCGCGGGCCGCGCGCCCCCTTCGGAATCGTGCACGACGACCCGCCCGTCGACCTCACCGACGAGTCGTTCCCGCTGCGCCTCACCACGGGCCGGCGCCTCGACTCCTACAACACCGGTGTGCAGAGCGGGAGTTTCGCCTCCCCGCTGCGGCGCGGCGAGTACGTCGAGCTGTGCCCCGAGGACGCCGAACGGTACGGGGTCGTGGTCGGCGAGGAGGTGCGGGTGTCCTCGCGGCGCGGTGCCGTCGTCGCGCCGGTGTGGGTCGACCCCGGCCTGCGGCCCGGGCTCGCCTTCATGACCATGCACTTTCCCGACGAGGTGGACACCAACCAGCTGACGATCGAGGCCCATTGCCCGATCGCGGGGACCGCCGAGTTCAAGGCGTCCGCCATCCGCATCGAGAAGCTGACTGTGGGGAGTTGACGGTACGTGGACCTGCGCTTCGGCGACAGCAAACCGACCGACGAGGAACGGGACGCCGTGGACGCGCTCCTCGGGCCGCCCGAGTCCGCCTGGGAAGGCGCCGACGACCGCTCCGACGCCGATCTTCGCTGGGCCCGGGGCGGGCGGGCCGCCCGGGACCGGCGGGATCTCCTGCTGCCCGGACTGCACGCGCTCAACGACCGCGTGGGGTGGATCAGCGAGGGCGGCCTGGACTACCTGTGCCGACGGCTCACCGTGCCGCCCGCCGAGGCGTACGGGGTCGCCACGTTCTACTCCATGTTCTCGCTGAAGCCGCGGGAGCGGACCGTGGTGCGGGTCTGTACGGATCTCGCGTGTGCGGTACGCGGCGCTGTGCCTTCGGCGGAACGGGGCGGCGCCGTCGCAGGGGTGACCGTCGAGGACAGTCCGTGCCTGGGGCTGTGCGAGCGGGCACCGGCGGTCCTGACGATACGGGCCGGGGCCCCCGGGGCTCCGCCCCGGACCCCGAATCGGCGCTCCGCGCCTCGTCCTCAAGCGCCGGACGGGCTCTCTCCCGCCCACCCCGCCCCGGCGGAGATTTCAGCCCGTCCGGCGTTTGAGGACGAGGCCGAAGGCCGACGGGGGGAGGCCGTTCCCCAAGCGGGCGACCCCGCCCTCATCCTGCTGCGCCGCGTCGGCGTCGTCGACCCGGCCTCCCTGGACGACTACCGCGCCCACGGCGGCTACACGGCGCTGCGCCGAGCGTTCGCGCTCGGCCCGGCGGCCGTGATCCGCGAGGTCACGGACGCGGGCCTGGTGGGCCGGGGCGGCGCCGCGTTCCCGACGGGACGGAAGTGGCAGGCGACGGCGGCGCAGCCGGACCACCCGCACTATCTGGTGTGCAACGCGGACGAGTCGGAGCCGGGCACGTTCAAGGACCGGGTCCTCATGGAGGGCGACCCGTACGCGCTGGTGGAGTCGATGACGATCGCGGCGTACGCGGTGGGGGCCAGGCACGGGTACCTGTACCTGCGCGGCGAGTACCCCCGGGCACGGCGCACCCTGGAGCACGCCATCGGCGAGGCCCGCGCGCGGGGCCTCCTCGGGGAGGACATCCTCGGGCAGGGGTTCTCGTTCGACATCGAGATCCGGCGCGGCGCGGGGGCGTACATCTGCGGTGAGGAGACGGCGCTGTTCAACTCCATCGAGGGGTACCGGGGCGAGCCGCGCTCCAAGCCGCCGTTCCCCGTGGAGAAGGGGCTGTTCGGCAAGCCGACGGCAGAGAACAACGTCGAGACGCTCGTGAACGTGCTGCCCGTCCTCACCCTGGGCGCGGCGGCGTACGCGGCGATCGGCACCCCGAAGTCCACCGGCCCCAAGCTGTTCTGCGTGTCGGGGGCCGTGTCCCGCCCGGGGCTCTACGAGCTGCCGTTCGGCGCCACGCTCGGCGACCTCCTTGGCCTCGCGGGCACGCCGGACACGCTGCGGGCGATCCTGCTCGGCGGCGCGGCGGGCGGCTTCGTGCGGCCCGACGAGCTGGACATCCCGCTGACGTTCGAGGGCACGCGGGAGGCGGGGACGACACTCGGCTCGGGGGTCGTGCTCGCGATCGACGACTCCGTGCCGCTGCCCCGGCTGCTGCTGCGCGTCGCCGAGTTCTTCCGCGACGAGTCCTGCGGGCAGTGCGTGCCGTGCCGGGTGGGCACGGTCCGGCAGGAGGAGGCCCTGCACCGCATCGCCGACCGCAGGGGCGCGGCCGCGGCCGCCGACATCGCGCTCCTGCGCGACGTCGGGCGGGCCATGCGGGACGCCTCGATCTGCGGCCTCGGCCAGGCCGCGTGGAACGCCGTGGAATCCGCCATCGACCGTCTGGGGGCGTACGCATGACCGCCATCCCGCTGCAACCGCCGCGCCGTCTGGTCGAGTTCACGCTCGACGGCGAGCCCGTGCGCGTGCCCGAGGGCGGCACGGTCCTCGACGCCTGCCGGGCGGCGGGCAAGGACGTGCCGACGCTGTGCGAGGGCGACACACTGAAGCCGAAGAACGCCTGCCGGGTGTGCGTCGTGGAGGTCGAGGGGGCCCGTACGCTCGCCCCGGCCTGTTCGCGGCGCGCCGAGCCCGGCATGGAGGTGCGCACGGACACCGAGCGGACCCGGCACAGCCGCCGCCTCGTCCTCGAACTCCTGGCCTCGTCCGTCGACTTGTCGACCACGCCCCGCGTGGCGGCGTGGCTGAAGGAGTACGAGGCGGAGCCGGACCGGTTCGGCCCGGACGCGGCCCGTCTGGGCGAGTCCCCCAGGGTCGACAACGATCTGTACGTGCGCGACTACGACAAGTGCATCCTCTGCTACAAGTGCGTGGACGCGTGCGGCGAGCAGTGGCAGAACAGCTTCGCGATCTCCGTCGTGGGGCGCGGCTTCGACGCCCGCATCGCCGTCGAGCACGACGCGCCGCTGACCGACTCGGCGTGCGTGTACTGCGGCAACTGCGTGGAGGTGTGCCCGACGGGCGCCCTCAGCTTCAAGAGCGAGTTCGACATGCGGGCCGCCGGGACCTGGGACGAGGCCGCGCAGACGCGCACGACGACCGTGTGCGCGTACTGCGGAGTCGGCTGCAACCTCACCCTGCACGTGCAGGACAATGAGATCGTGAAGGTCACCTCGCCGCACGACAGCCCGGTGACCCACGGCAACCTCTGCATCAAGGGCCGCTTCGGCTACCAGCACGTACAGAACCGGGACTGATCGACATGGGACGAGTCACGGAACGCCGCCGCGTCATCCGCATCCGCGACGGCGCGGTCAGCGAGCGGCCGGACACGCTCGTCGCCGAGGAGCCCCTGGAGATCCGCCTCGACGGCAAGCCGCTCGCCATCACGATGCGCACCCCCGGCGACGACTTCGCGCTCGCGGCCGGGTTCCTCGTCAGCGAGGGCGTGCTCGGCTCGGCGGACGAGCTGCGGAACATCGTGTACTGCGCGGGGGCGACGGCGGACGGCGTCAATACGTACAACGTGGTGGACGTGTCGACCGCTCCCGGTGTCGTCCTCCCGGACATCACCCTGGAGCGCAACGTCTACACGACCTCGTCCTGCGGCCTGTGCGGCAAGGCGAGCCTCGACGCGGTGCGCACCACGGCCCGCTGGCCCATCGACGACGAGACCGCGGGCGCTCCCCCGGTCCGGCTGACGCCCGAGCTGCTCGCCCGCCTCCCCGACCGGCTGCGCGCGGCCCAGCGGGTCTTCGACCGGACCGGGGGGCTGCACGCGGCGGCGCTGTTCACCGAGGACGGCGAGCTGATCGACGTGCGTGAGGACGTGGGCCGCCACAACGCCGTCGACAAGCTGGTGGGGCGGGCCCTTCAGGACGGACGGCTGCCGCTGTCCCGCACCGTCCTGATGGTGTCGGGGCGCGCCTCCTTCGAGCTGGCGCAGAAGGCCGTGATGGCGGGCGTCCCGGTGCTCGCCGCGGTGTCCGCGCCGTCGTCGCTCGCCGTCGACCTCGCCGCCGAGACCGGCCTGACCCTGGTCGGCTTCCTGCGCGGCTCCTCCATGAACGTGTACGCGGGCGAGCACCGCCTGGCCCTGCGGACCGCGGCCGCCCGGACCTGACCGGCGCTCCCGCCGCGACACGGCGACGGGGTCCCGGTCCGGCGGGGAGCGCCCCCTGCGCCGGCCGGGCCCCAGCGCCGCCCCGTCCCCGTCCTTTTGCCCCTGCCTCCCGGGCCCACCCGTCGAGCCGGGCAGCCCTCCCCGGCAGCTCACCCGTCGACCCGCGCCACCCTCTCCAGCATGTCCAGGAACGCCTCGCGCTCGGCCGCCGACAGGGGCGCGAGCAGGTCGGCGTTGGCGGCCCGCGCCGCCGTGGCGCACCGGCGGAGCAGGGCGCGCCCTTCGGCGGTGAGGGTGACGGCGTTCTTGCGGCGGTCCCTCGGGTCGGGCGTGCGTTCCACGAGCCCGGCCCCTTGCAGGTCGTTCAGGACGCCGACCAGGTCCTTGGGGTCGAGCTGGATGCCCCGGCCGAGGTCGGCCTGGGCCACCGGGCCGAGGTCGGCGACGGCGGCGAGCACGACGTGGTGCCACATCTTCAGGCCCTCGGCGGCGAGCGCGTCGGCGACCAGCGCGCGGCCGCGGGCGGCGGCCCGGCCGAGCAGCCAGCTGGGGAGGGCGCGGATGGCGGCGGGCGCGGTGGGCGCGGCAGGGGAAGCGGCGGGCGCCGGGGCCGCGGACGTCGGCTGGGTCTCTGGCATGACGTGAGCCTATCCAAGAATCGTTGGACTTCCCCATGAGTTTGCGATTACCGTTGGGACTCCCAACGATTTCACACGACTGCGTGGAGGTGCGGATGCGTCGCGTCCGGTACGAGCGGCAAGGCGGCCCCGAGGTCCTGTTCGTCGAGGAGGCACCGGTCCCCGAGCCAGGCCCGGGCGAACTCCTCGTCCGGGTCGCGGCCGTCGGCGTGACCCTGCCCGTCGTCCGCAAGGTGCGCGAGTGCGCCGCGCCCGTCCCGCTCGGCGGCGAGATCGCGGGCGACGTGGTCCGCACGGGCGACGGCGTGACCGGCTTCGCGCCCGGCGACCGGGTCACGGGCCTGGTCTTCGGACACGGCTACGCGGACTACGCCCTGCTGCACACCGCGATGGCCTCCCCCGTCCCCGACGGCGCGAGCGCGGTCGACGCCGTGGCCCTGGTCCGCAGCGGACTCGTCGCCCGCGGCGCCCTCGATGCCGCCCGCCCCGCCGCGGGCGAGACCGCGCTCATCACGGCGGCGGCGAGCGGCGTCGGCCACCTGGCGGTGCGCCTCGCCGGGCTCCACGGCGCGGCGCGCGTCGTGGGCGCGGTCTCGGATCTCGCGAAGGCCGACTTCGTGCGCGGCCTCGGCGCCGACGACGTCGTCCCTTACGACGCGCCGGACTGGGGCGAGCCCGCCGACTACTGCCTGGACGGGGTGGGCGGGGACCTGCTCGGCCCCGCCGTGGCCGCGCTCGCGCCGCACGGCAGG
This sequence comes from Streptomyces flavofungini, assembly GCF_030388665.1. Taxonomy (NCBI): domain Bacteria; kingdom Bacillati; phylum Actinomycetota; class Actinomycetes; order Kitasatosporales; family Streptomycetaceae; genus Streptomyces; species Streptomyces flavofungini. Next base: position 1,694,188 of record NZ_CP128846.1, read on the forward strand.
CTGGTGGCGTACGGCTCGGGCGGCGGCACCCTGTCGGCCTACGATCTCCTCGTCGGGGCCAAGTCGGTGACGGGCTTTCAGACGGGCCTGATCGCGCGGGGCCGGCCCGGGCTGTACGAGCAGTGGCGCCGGGACCTGTGGCGGCTCTTCCACTCGGGTGAGCTGCGGCCCGTCGTGCACGCCGAGTTCGACCTGACGGACGCGGCCGCGGCACACGCGGCAATCGAGTCGCGCGTCAACACCGGAAAAATCGTACTTACCCCGTAATCTGACGCCATCCGCGCCCGGCACCCCGCCGGGATTCCGTTACGCGCACGCTTCTTGTGTTGCTCCAAGGCCCCCAAGTAGCTTCAGTGACGCGCACGTTGGACGTGGGATGTCCGAATGTCCGGTCGACATGAAGGGCCCGCACCATGCCGTCGAGACTCCGTGTACGCCTCAGACCACCCTGGTCCCCCCGGTTGCCCCAGCTCCTGCGATCCCCCAGGCGGCGTACGGTCGCCGCGCTGACCGCCACCGCGCTCACCGCCCTGGCACTGCCGCCCGCGCTCGGCGGCGCGGCGCGGGCCGCGGGCGAGGTGCGGGCTCCGTTCGAGCAGCAGATCCTGTTCAAGGCTTCCCAGGATCCCGGCTACACCTGCTTCCGGATACCAGCGATCGTGAAGACGACGAAGGGAACGCTGCTCGCCTTCGCCGAGGGACGCGTCAACGACTGCAGCGACGCCGGTGACATCGACCTGGTCCTCAAGCGCAGCCACGACGGCGGCAGGACCTGGGGCCCGATGCGGGTCATCAACGAGGGCGGCGGCGACACGCACGGCAACCCCGCGCCCGTCGTCGACCGCGAGACGGGCCGCATCGTGCTCGCCGAGACGTACAACCCGGGCCGCACGGACGGCAAGAACTGCGAGGTGCCGTGCGAGCGCACGCCCCATATGCAGTACAGCGACGACGACGGCCAGACCTGGTCCACGCCGCGGGACCTGAGCGACGAGATCCTGCCCGATTCCTGGAACTCCTGGTACGCCACAGGACCCGTGCACGGCATCCAGCTCAGCAGCGGCCGGCACAAGGGCCGCCTCGTCCTGACCGTCAACGCCGAGTCGTGGAACGGCAGCCGCGTCACCGAGAACCACGCCTCGCTGGTCGTCAGCGACGACGGCGGCGACACCTGGCGCATCGGCGCCACGGACTCGTACCCGATCTCCGCGAGCGACGGCACCTTCCGGCAGAAGCCGTCGGAGATGACCCTCACGGAGCGCGCGGACGGCACGATCTACGTCTCCGGGCGCGAGCAGGACGGCACCGACCTCGGCCACCGCGACCACGTCGTGAGCCGGGACGGCGGTGAGAGCTTCACCGGCTCCTTCGAGGCGAGCCCCGACCTGTACACCCCGCAGGTGCAGGGCTCCACGCTCCGCTTCGGCGGCCGGCTGCTGCTCGCCGCCCCCGGCGACCCGGACCGGCGCCGCACCATGACGGTCCGCTCCTCCTACGACGGCGGCCGCACCTGGGACAGCTTCGACCGCTCCACCGTCGTCACCACCGACTGGTCCGGCTACTCGGACATGGTGGCCGTCGACGACGAGCGGGTGGGCCTGATGTACGAGGGCGGTGCGGTCGACGCCCGCGACGAGATCCGCTTCGCGCGCTTCACCGAGGAGTGGCTGAAGCCGCGCCGCGGCCCCGACCCGCGCACCAGCGACTGGGCGCCGGGCGCCCGGGACGCGGCGGTGCTCGGTGGCGCCCGCCCCACGGAGGGCGTGTTCGGCGGCCAGGCGCTCGCCTTCGACGGCGTCGACGACGCCGTACGGCTGCCGTACAGCCCCCGGCTCCCGCTGCACAGCCGCGACTTCACGGCCTCGCTGTGGTTCCGCTACTCGGCGACGAGCGGTGAGCAGCCGCTGTTGTGGATGGGCGGTGTCGGCACCGGCCAGCCGCAGGTGTGGCTGCGCGGCGAGCCCGCGAACAACCGCGTCACGGGCCTCATCACCACCCGCGACGGCGGCAGCCCGCCCCGCTCGGTGTCCCTGAGCACCGAGGGCGCCCACAACGACGGCCAGTGGCACCACATCGCCCTGCGCCGCGGCGGCGGGGAGCTGTCCCTGTTCCTCGACGGCAAGCGTCTGTCCCGGCCCGACATCCCGGGCAGCGTCAGCCGCAACTCGCCGTTCGGCGTGCACATCGGGCAGCGCATGGACAGCCGGGCCCACTTCACCGGCGCCATCGACCAAGTGGGCGTGTTCGAGCGGGCGCTGAGCGACGAGGAGGTGACGCGGCTCGGCTCCGACCGGGCCCCGTCCGCCGCTGTGAGGTGGAACACCGTGGCCTGGCTGCCCATGGACCGGGTGCGTCCGGGGAACTAGCGTCCCGGGGGTGTCCGCAGCCACACAGCCGCACGCCGCGCCGCCCGCCCCGGGCGGGCCACCGCCGGGCCGGGGCGCGCGCAGGACCTGGATCGTCCTGCTGCTCGCCCTGGCCTGCGCCGCCGTGCTCCTGACCGCTCTCCCGGACGGCGAGGACGACCGGAGGAGCGGTCCGGCGTGCGCGGCCACCACCGTCGCGTCGGCCACGCCCGAGCGGAGGCTCACCGGCGCGTTCGCCTCGTACGGCGACGACGGCGCCCGCACCGACGACTGGACGGGCGGCGACGGCACGCACTCGGTGGAGCTGCCGGACGGGCGGGTGCTCTGGCTGTTCTCCGACACCTTCCTCGGGCAGGTGCACGCGCCGCCCAACCCGCAGGGGCAGCCGCACGCGTGGCGCGACACGAGCGCCCCGATGGTGCGCAACTCCGGTGTGGTGACGGACCGTTCGGGCGCCCTGGAGCGCACGCTCACGACCCCGATGTTCGCCGATCCGGCGCCGGGACAGTGGCGCTGGCCGGTCGCCGCGAAGGTCGAGCCGCGCTCGCCGGGCGCCGACGAGGACGTCCTGCGGGTGCTGCTGTGGACCCGCGCGTCGGGCTCGGGCCCGTGGATCTACGGGGTGCCCGCCGCCACGGAGGTCGCCACGCTGTCCCTGCCGGACCTGCGGGTCGAGAACATCACGCAGATCTCGGACCAGCGGGGCGTCGCCGACCCCGAGAAGCGGGTCCTCTACGGCACGACGGCCGTCGACGACGGCGACTGGACGTACGTCTTCGGCGGCACCGACGCGCAGGCCAACGCCCGCCCCTCCTCGCACGCCTACGTCGCCCGCGTCCGCCACGGCGCCCTCGCCGACCCCACCGCCTGGGAGTACTGGGACGGCTCGGACTTCACCCGCGCCGGCAAGCCGCGCCCGGTGCTCGGCAACGGCGACCACAAGGGCGTGGGCAGCGCGTTCACCGTGGTCCGCCGCCAGGGGACGTACGTCCTGCTCACCATGGCCGCGGGCACCGAGGGCCTGAGACACGTCACGTCGTACTGGTCGTGCTCCCCCACCGGACCCTGGCACGGGCCCGCCAAGGCGTTCGCGCCGCCGCTGCCGAAGGACAGCGCGGGCGCCGGGGGCGGCGGCAGCGGCGCGGGCGCGCCGGACACGGCGGCCGCGGCGCCCTACAACCCGCAGGCCCACCCGGCCGTGAGCGGTGCCGGGCGCCTAGTGGTGAGCTACGACGTCAACTGGCTGGACCCGGCGGCGGCGAACGCGCAGGCCCACGTCAACCGGAACGTGGAGCTGTACCGGCCGCGGTTCGTGTCGCTGCGCTTCCAGCGCGAGAGCTGACCGGCCCGGCCCCGGCGTCCACGGCGCGCGCCTCGACGGCCTCCGGGTCGTGGGAGCGGCGCTTGGCGATCACCGCGCCGACCATGAGCTGCATCTGGTGGAAGAGCATCAGCGGCAGGACCGCGAGCGAGGCCTGGGCGCCGAACAGCACGCTGGCCATGGGCAGCCCGGCGGCCAGGGACTTCTTCGACCCCGCGAACTGGATCGCGATCCGGTCGGCCCGCCCGAACCCGAGCCTCTTCGCGCCGTACCAGGTCAGCGAGAGCATCACGGCGAGCAGGACCGCCTCGACACCGAGCAGCGCGCCGAGCCGGGCCGGGGTGATCTGGTTCCAGACGCCCTCGACCATGCCCTGGCTGAACGCGGTGTAGACGACGAGCAGGATCGAGCCGCGGTCGACGAAGGAGAGCACCTTCTTGTTGCGGGCGATGAAGGAGCCCACCCAGCGGCGCAGCGACTGACCCGCGAGGAACGGCACGAGCAGTTGCAGCACGATCTTCAGGAGCGAGTCCGCGGAGAACCCGCCCGCGCTGTTCCCGAGCAGCCAGGCCGCGAGCAGGGGCGTGAGCACGATGCCGGCGAGCGAGGAGAACGAGCCCGCGCAGATGGCCGCGGGGACGTTGCCGCGTGCCATCGACGTGAACGCGATGGACGACTGGATCGTCGAGGGCACCAGCGTCAGGAACAGCAGGCCGCTGTAGAGCGCGGGCGTCAGGACGTACGGGACCAGGCCCTTGGCGGCCAGGCCGAGCAGCGGGAAGGCCGCGAACGTGCAGAGCAGCACGGTGAGGTGGAGCCGCCAGTGGCGCAGGCCGTCCATCGCCTCACGGGTGGAGAGCCGGGCTCCGTACAGGAAGAACAGCAGCGCGACGGCGGCGGTCGAGACGCCCGAGGCGACGTCGGCGGCGGTGCCGCGGGCGGGCAGGAGCGCGGCGAGTCCCACGGTGCCGAGCAGTGCCGCGATGTACGGGTCGATCGGCATCCAGGACGGCCAGGACGGGCGTTTCACAGTGCTCCATGCGCTCGGGTCCGCACGGGGCGGTGCGGCCCCCGTGCTCTTCGTCGTACGCCCCGCCCGCTCGGGGCGGCACGTGCCCTCTCCATGCTCCTCCACCCGGCCGCGATCGGGAATCCCGTACACCGCTCTGACTGTCATCACGTTCCGCGATAGCCTGGAGGGGTGTACGACCCCGTTCAGCTGCGTACGTTCCTCGCGGTGGCCCAGACGCTCAGCTTCACGCAGGCCGCGCGCCGTCTCGGCCTGCGCCAGTCGACGGTGAGCCAGCACGTGCGGCGCCTGGAGGACGCGACGGGGCGGCCGCTGTTCACGCGGGACACCCACAGCGTGGAGCTGACGGAGGCCGGTGAGGCGATGCTCGGCTTCGCCCGCCGCATCCTGGAGGCACACGAGCGGGCCGCCGCGTACTTCACCGGGGCGCGCCCCGGCGGGCGGCTGCGCTTCGGCGCGTCGGAGGACTTCGTCCTGACCCGGCTCACCGACATCCTGGAGTCCTTCCGGCGCGGGCACCCGGAGGTCGACCTGGAGCTGACCGTCGAACTGTCCGGCACGCTGCACGAGCGCCTCGACGCGGGCAAGCTCGACCTGGTCCTCGCCAAGCGCCGCCCCGGTGACCCGCGCGGCGAACTGGTCTGGCACGACGACCTGGTGTGGATCGGCGCGCCCCGGCTCCGCCTCGACCCCGGCCTGCCGGTGCCCCTCATCGTGTACCCGCCACCGGGCATCACCCGCGCTCTCGCCCTGGAGTCCCTGGAGCGCAGCGGCCGCCCCTGGCGCGTGGCCTGCACCAGCGGCAGCCTCAACGGCCTGGTGGCGGCGGCCCGCGCGGGCCTCGGCGTGATGGCCCACTCCCGCGGCCTGATCCCCCAGGGCCTGACCCGGCTCCCGGACCGGGCGGGCCTGCCCGAGCTGGGCGCGGTGGACTTCGTGCTGCGGCACGGCGAGCGGGGAGCGGCTGCGCGGGGGGCGGCGGACGCGTTGGCGGCGGCGATCCTGGCGGGCGGGACGTTGCGGACCAGGCCTAGCGGCCCGGGCGGTACGTCAGCTGCTTGACGCGGCGCAGGAACGGCGCCGTCTCCACGTGCTGGACGCCGTCCAACTGCCCCAGCCTGCCGCTGATGTAGCCGTAGAGACCCGCCGTGTCAGGGGCGACGGCTGTCGCGACCAGGTTCGAGGGTCCCGCCGTCGCCGAGGCGAAGGCGATCTCGAAGTGACCGGCGAGCGCCTCCCCCACGGAGTGCAGCGCGCCGGGCGCTGCGGTGATCCACAGGATCGCGGCCGTGTGGAAGCCCAGCATCTCCGGGCTGTACTCGATGTCGACAAAGACACCTCCCGAGTCCAGGAGCGCCGCGAGCCGCCGCTTCACGGCCGACTCGGACAGGCCGGTGGCGCGCTGGAGTTGGGGACAGGTGGCGCGCCCGTCCGCTTCGAGGGCCTTCACCAGGGCTTCGTCCTGCGGTGCGATGCGCGCCGGGCCCCGGCCGGGCCGTGGGTGGTCCGGGGTGAGGGCGGCGCGCTGCTCCTCGGTCAGCGGCGCGAGCTTGCCGAGCCAGCCGCGCGGGCCCCCGAAGAAGCTGTGCAGGAGCTGGTGCGCGCGGATCTCGACGATGCTCGGGGTGCGCGGCAACTTGCCGAGCAGCAGGTCCTCGCGGTCGCCGGGGGTACGCGGCCGGGTCAGGCAGACCACCTCGGTGCCGCCGGAGGTCAGGCCCACCCAGAAGGTGTCCGGGCGCCGGGCCAGCGCGTTCGCGATGGTGGTGGCGCCGTCGGGGGCGCAGCGCAGGCGCAGGATCCAGTGGTCGCGGCCCAGGCGTTCGGCGTTGCGCATGCCGACCACGCGCAGGCCGCCGTCGGCGGTCAGCCGCCGGTAGCGGCGGGCGATGGTCTGGTCGGAGACGCCGAGCACCTTCGCGATCTTGCTGAAGGACGCCCGGCCGTCGGTCTCCAGGGCCTGGAGCAGCTTCAGGTCCAGCTCGTCCACGGAGCCCGGGGTGTGGCTTTCCATCCGCTGCCGCCTCTTCGATGTCGGATTCGGACGCCCCACGTCTGACAGCCACCGCGATAGTCCGCTCGCGGTGGATCGTACGACGTCGAACGAAGCACCTCACAACGTTGCTGGGAGAACGAAGATGCGCGCATGGGGGCCGCTGACCGCGGTGTGCCTGGGCACATTCATGCTGTTGCTGGACGTGACGATCGTGGTGGTGGCGCTGCCCGACATGGCGCGGGCGCTCGACGCGTCGCTGAGCGATCTGCAGTGGGTCATCGACGGCTACGCGCTCGCGCTCGCCGCGCTGCTGCTCGGCGTCGGCGCCGCCGCCGACGTCCTGGGGCACCGACGGACACAGGTCGCGGGCACCGTCGTGTTCGCCCTCGCCTCGCTGGGCTGCGGGCTGGCGTCGAACGCGGAGGTCCTGGTGGCGGCGCGGGCCGTGCAGGGGCTCGGCGCCGCGGCGATGTTCGCGACGACGCTGCCGCTGCTCGGGGCCGCCTACCAGGGCAAGCGGCGCTCGATGGCGCTCGGCGTGTGGGGCGCGGTCAGCGGCGGTGCCGCAGCGCTCGGGCCGGTCTTCGGCGGGCTGCTCACGGAGGGCCCCGGCTGGCGGTGGATCTTCTTCGTGAACCTGCCGGTGAGCGTGGCCGCGGTGTGGCTGACCCTGCGGATGGTGCCGGAGTCGGCCCGGTCGAAGGGGTCCGCGACTCGCCGCGTGGACTGGGCGGGCACGGTGACCTTCGCGCTGTTCGCGGGGGCGCTCACGTTCGGGGCGGTGCGGGCCTCCGCCGAGGGCTGGACGTCGGCGCGCACCGGTGCGACCTTCGCGGTGGCGGCGCTCGCGCTGATCGCGTTCGTGGCCGTCGAGCGCCGCGTCGCGCACCCGCTGATCGACCTGCGGCTGCTGCGCAAGCCCGCGTTCACGGGCGTCCTGATCGGCGCGATCGGCTACAACGCGGCGGCGTTCGGCGTCATCCCCTACCTCTCGATCTGGCTGCAGACGGTGCTCGGCATGAGCCCGGTGCGCGGCAGCCTGGTCCTGCTCCCGCTCGCTGCCACGTCGTTCGTGGTGGCGGCCCTCGGCGGCCGGCTGCTGCACGGCGCGCCCGCGCGGTACGTCATCGGCTGCGGGCTGCTTCTGATCGGCGCGGGCGGCCTGGCGATGGCCGTGCTCGACGCCGGGTCGTCGTGGCGCGCCCTGGTGCCGGGGCTGACGCTGGCGGGCATCGGGACGGGCCTGGTCTCGCCGGGGCTCGCGGGGGCGGCGCTCGCCGCGGTGCCGCAGCGGAACGCGGGGATGGCCGGTGGCGCGGTGAACACGTTCCGGCAGCTCGGGTACGCCCTCGGCGTGGCGGTGTTCGGCACGGTCCTGACGTCCCGGATGGGGGACGCGATCGGGCAGGACGCGGCGCACACGGCCGCCGGGGGCGGCGCGTCCGCGCTGACCGGCCGGGTGGCCGCGCACGACGTACGGGAGGCCTTCGCCGCCGGGCTCAACGGGGCGTCCCTGACGGCCGGTGCGGTGGGGGTCGCGGCGGGCCTCGCGGTCCTCCTCATGGTCCGGACCAAACCCGGACGCCCCGCAGGTCAGGCCCTGTCGGCGGCCGCGGAGCCCGCTCCCGTGAAGCAGCTCCAGGGGTAATCGCCCGGTACAGATTCGGTGGAGATTACGCCACCGAAACTTACTCAGCCGTAAGTAATCTGTCCCGCCCTTACCCTTGTGGCCGCATTTCACCTGCTGACCTGTGACGATCGTGCGCCTATGGGCGCTTCCCACCCCCCTCCCGGAAGGGATCGGGGTGGGGTACCGTCACCGGCGCTGTGCGGAGCGCCACAAGGAGCACCATTGCGCGAGTTCACGAACCCTCCCATGGCGTCGGCGCCACGGGTGGGCGGCCTTGCCGACGCCGTGTTCGACCATGCCCTTGAGGATCCGGTCCGCGTCGTCCTCGGCCGCAAGCGTGACGGGGTCTGGGAGGACGTGACGTCGGCGGAGTTCCGCGACGAGGTCCTCGCGCTCGCCAAGGGGCTGCTCGCGCAAGGCGTGCGGTTCGGCGACCGGGTCGCCATCATGTGCCGCACCCGCTACGAGTGGACGCTGTTCGACTTCGCCCTGTGGACCGTGGGCGCGCAGGTCGTCCCGGTGTATCCGACGTCGTCGGCCGAGCAGGTCTTCTGGATGCTGCACGACGCGCAGGTCTCGGCGGCGATGGTCGAGCACGAGGACCACGCCATGACCATCGGCTCGGTCGTGGACCGGCTGCCGCAGCTGCGCCGTCTGTGGCAGCTCGACGGTGACGCGGTACGGGCCCTCACCGAGGCCGGGCGCGCCATGGACGACGAGGTGGTGCACCGCCACCGGCGCGCCGTCACGCCGGACTCCGTGGCCACCGTGATCTACACCTCCGGCACCACCGGCCGCCCCAAGGGCTGCGTCCTGACCCACGCGAACTTCATGTTCGAGGTGGACACGCTCATCGAGCGCTGGGAGCCGGTGTTCCGCGGCAAGCGCGGCGACGAGCCCTCGACCCTCCTCTTCCTGCCGCTCGCGCACGTCTTCGGGCGCATGGTGCAGGTCGCCGCGGTGCGCGCCCGCGTCAAGTTCGGCCACCAACCGAGCCTGAACGCCGCCGCCCTGATCCCCGACCTCGCCGTGTTCCGGCCGACGTTCATCCTGGCCGTGCCGTACATCTTCGAGAAGGTCTTCAACGCGGCCCGCCGCAAGGCCGAGCGGGAGGGCAGGGCGGGCCCGTTCGACAAGGCGGTGGAGGCGGCGGTGCGGTACGCCGACGCGATGGAGGCCAAGGCCTTCGGCACCGGACCGGGGCCCTCGGCGACGCTGCGGATGCAGCACCAGGTCTTCGACAAGCTCGTCTACGCCAAGGTCCGCGACGCCATGGGCGGCAGGGTGCGGCACGCGATGTCCGGCGGCTCCGCGATGGACCGGCGCCTCGGCCTGTTCTTCGCGGGCGCGGGCGTGCAGGTCTTCGAGGGGTACGGCCTGACCGAGTCCACGGCCGCCGCGACCGCCAACCCGCCCGAGCGCACCCGCTACGGCACGGTCGGCCAGGCCATCCCCGGCACCACCGTGCACATCGCCGAGGACGGCGAGGTGTGGCTGCGCGGCGGCCATGTCTTCCAGGGCTACCTCAACGACCCCAAGGCCACCGACGCGACCCTGCACGACGGCTGGCTCGCCACCGGCGACCTGGGCTCCCTCGACGACGACGGCTACCTCACCATCACCGGCCGCAAGAAGGAGATCCTGGTGACCTCCGGCGGCAAGAGCGTCTCGCCCGCCCAGCTGGAGGAACGCGTACGCGACCACCCCCTGGTCGCCCAGTGCATCGTCGTCGGCAACGACCGCCCCTACATCGCCGCCCTCGTCACCCTCGACGCGGAAGCCGTCGAGCACTGGCTGTCCATGCGCGACAAACCCCCGATGCCCCCCGGCGACCTGGTCCGCGACCCCGACCTGGAGACCGAGGTGCGGCGGGCCGTGGTGGCCGCCAACACCCTGGTCTCGCAGGCCGAGTCGATCCGCACCTTCCGGATCCTCGCCCACCAGTTCAGCGAGGAGCACGGTCTGCTCACGCCCTCGCTGAAGCTCAAGCGCAAGGCCATCGAGCAGGCGTACGCGGACGAGGTGGAGGCGCTCTACCACTCCTGACCGGCGGCACGCCTGACCGGCAGCACTCCTGACCGGCGCCGCTCCTGACCGGCGCCGCTCGTGGGGCGCCGGTCCTGGGGGCGCGGGTCAGCCGCAGTCCTGGCTCGACCCGCTCTGGCTGATCCGCAGGGCGCCGCCGCCGGTGTCGGCGCTGTCGCGGACGCAGTAGCCACGGGTCTTCTGGAAGACGAGGTCGGCCGGGCTCGACGAACCGCGTTGTGCGGTGAGGCCGGTGAAGTGGATGCCCGTGCTCTCGTTGGCGATGACGGCCGGGCGGCCGTCGTCCGACCCGAAGCGGACCTCGCTGTCGACGAAGGTGATCCGGTCGGCGCGGCGGATGTACCAGCCGTACGCGGGCCGGGTGCCGATGCTCTTCGGGTTGTAGTCGGTGGACTTGTTGCTGGGCACGTCCGTCGGCATGGTGCCGTTGCCGCCGGGCACCGTGAGGTCGACGTCGGTGAAGGTGACGTCCTTGATGCGGCTGTGCCCGGACTCGCCCCACAGGGTCGGCGAGAAGGACGGGCTCGCCCCGGTCGCCTTGACGTTCGTGTAGGTGATGTCGCTGATCGAGCCGACGCCGGGGTTGTTGCCGCAGCGTTTGCGGTTGCCGATCTTCTGCATGATCGGTGAGCGCACGCCGGTCATGGTGATGTCCTTGTAGTGGACGTCGGAGATCTTCGAGCCGTCCATGGACACCATGCCGAGGCCGGATTTCTCCGAGCCCTCGATCCTGATCCGCTCGAAGCGGTAGTCGGTGAAGTCGCCGCAGGTCTCCGAGCCGAACATGAGCGCGTTGCAGCATCCGGCGGAGAGGTAGGAATCGCTCACGCGCACCCGGCCGTTGGACAGCTTCGCGCCGAGCGCGTAGTCGCTCTTGAACGCGAGCGCGTCGTCGTTGGCGTCCAGGTGGGCGCCTGTGATGGTCACGTCGGTGGTGTTGATGATGTTCCAGCCGTCGCGGTCCATCGCGGTGTCGATGGTGAGGCGGTCGGAGACCACGTCGTCGCAGCCGTTGATGAGCGCCGCGAAGTGGCCGCCCTCGCGCAGCGTGAGCCCGTCGCCGATGCGCAGGCCCTTGCACCGCGTCAGCGAGATGATCTTGTCGGCCTCGCCGGACTTCGGGTCGCCGGTGATCAGGGCGCCGTCGCCGTCGATGACGCCCTCGCCGACGAAGCCGATGTCGGTCAGCCGGTCGCCGTGGATCATCGCGTTGCGGAAGTGGCTGTGGCCGTAGTCCTGGTAGTCGTCCCACTCGTTGGGCTCGGGCGGGTCGTAGTCGTCGGCGCCGTTGCCGGAGAGGGTCGCGCCCTTGTCGATCCGGAGCGTCACGCCGCTCTTCATGTGCAGGGTGTTCTTGGACTCGTACGTCGCCCTGCCGTCCCCGGGCAGGCGCACGGTGCCGCCGCCCGCGGCGTTGGCCGCGTCGACGGCCTTCTGGATGGCGGGGGTGTCGTTGCTGGAGCCGTCGCCTTTGGCGCCGTAGTCACGGACGTCGAACTCGGCTGCGGGCAAGGGCGGCGAGGGCACGGACGTGGGGGGCGTCGTGCTTGCTCCGGCGGGGAACTGCGCGGCTCCGGCGGGCCGGCCGTCGAAGACCGCGAGCACCGCGAGCGCGGCGAGGCCCGCGGCCAGGGCTCCGGTCCATGTGCGTGATCTGATCGGTGGTCTGCTCATGTCCCGTCCCCTCGCTGTGCGTCGGCGGTCCGGGGCCGGTGCGGCCCCGGACCGTTCCCGTCCCGGCCGGGCCGGACGGCGACCGCGCGCCCCACGGCGCGCGGCCACCGCCCGCCCGGCCGGTGGTCGTGCGACCGGCCGGGGTCCCTTCCGGCTAGCCGATGGTGACGCGGAAGATCTTGTCCGCGCCGTCCGGCTGTCCGCCGTTGCCGTCCGCGTTGGTCGTGGACAGCCACAGCGCCTTCGCGCCCGGCACGGTGGTCACCGAGCGCAGACGGCCGTACTGGCCGACGTAGAAGGCCTTGGCCGTGCCGACGTTCTCGTTGTCGGCGTTGATGGGGATGCGCCACATGCGCCGGCCCTTGAGGGCCGCCATGTAGACCGCGCCGTCGACGATCGCCACGCCGCTCGGCGAGGCTTCCGCGACGCCCCAGGTCTTCTTGGGGTTGGTCATGCCGGAGACGTTGCAGTTGCCCTCGCAGGTGGGCCAGCCGTAGTTCTTGCCCGGCTTGATGAGGTTCAGCTCGTCCTTGCTCGCGTCGCCGAGCTCGGCCTCCCACAGGCGGCCCTGCGGGTCGAAGGCGATGCCCTGCGGGTTGCGGTGGCCGAGGCTGTACACGTAAGTGCCGAAGGGGTTGCCGGGGGCGGGCTTGCCGTCCCTGGTCATCCGCAGGATCTTGCCGTTGAGCGAGTTCTTGTCCTGCGCGAGCGGCTTGTTCTGGGCGTCGCCGGTGGTGGCGTACAGATAGCCGTCGGGGCCGAAGGCGAGGCGGCCGCCGTTGTGGTACTTGGCCTTCTTGATGCCCTTGAGCAGCACGGTGTAGCCGCTGAGCGAGGAGCCGTCGTACGTCATGCGCGCGACGCGGTTGCCCTCGGACGAGGTGTGCATGAAGTACACGTAGTGGTTCGTCGCCCACTGGGGGTCCACGGCGACGCCCATGAGGCCGCCCTCGCCGCCCGTCGTCTGTGACTCGGGCACCGTGCCGACCTGCTTCTTCGCCGAGCCGTCGGCCGAGATCGACCAGACCCGGAAGTCGTCGCGCTCGGTGACAAGCGCCGACTTGCCGTCGGGCAGCCAGGACGTGCCCCAGGGTATGGTCCAGCCGCTGGAGACGGTCTTGATGTCGGTGGGCTCGCCGGCGGGCGCGGCCGGGGCGGCCGACACCGACGGGACGTACACCACGAGTCCCGCCGTCAGCGCGGCCGTCGCGGCGAGCGCCACCTTCCGGGCCAGACGGCTCCTGCTCCTGCTCCTGCTGTCGTGCACGAGAACCTCCATGGGGGGTGTGGGCGTGGGGGGGGGTGAGAGGGTGACCGGCGCTCGATATGACGCAGCGTCAGCCACCGTACCGAGCAACGATCTTGGCGAACGCGTACGGCTGCTGGCCGATGCCGCCGCACGAGTCGCCCGGATGGACTCGATGGCGGACTCGTCGGAGCCGCCCTTGAGCGGTCTGCCGCCGTCCCAGGCCGGGTCGCAGCCGCCGTCGGACAGGACGAACGCGAGCGTGAACCACTTCACGCCGGTCGCGGCCATCACGTCGGTGGGCCTCTGCGGGTTGCCCCGGCCCAGGCACTCGTAAGGAGCGGCGTGGATCGTGCCGGCAGCGGGGCGATGCCGAGGGCGGCCGTGAGGGCGAGGCCGCCCAGGACGCCGATCTTGCGACGCATCGTGGTCGTTCTCCTCAGACGAGTTGGTAGCCGCGCATGCCCGTCAGGAGCATGTACGTGTTCTGCAGCGAGCCCGAACTGTCGCCGAGGGAGCGGTAGATGCCCCACTTGGGCCGCACCCGGTCGGCGAGGAAGGTGTCGATGCCGGACTTCGACTTGTCGATGACGGTGGTGGTGCCGCTCTTGAGGATCCACCGCACGGAACCCGACGAGCCGTCGCCGATCTTGATCTGGAAGTCGACGTCGGTCCACTTGTCGTGCAGCGGCGCCAGGTCGGTGCGGCCGACGAGGATGTCCTGCTCGAAGATCTTCAGCTCGATGGTCTGCTTGCCGTCGACCCGGCGCAGGGACTGCACGACGATCGGCGCGCTGCCCGCGCCGGGCTGCTTCATCTGCATGATGTGCGTGAAGCTCGTCGTCGCCCTGAGCGTGGCGGGCAGGAACATGCGGTACGTGACGCGCCAGGTCTGGCCCTTCTGCCACTTCAGGAACGAGTCGCCGTTGCGGCAGCCGGTGACCTCGTGGCGCTGCCGGTCGTCGCTGGTGTCGCGGTCGACGGTGTGCATGGTGAAGCGGAAGTTGTCGCCCTCGGCGAAGATGTGCGGTTTCGCGGCCGGGTGCGAGTTCGCGCGGTCGTCCTCCAGCGTCTCGAAGGCGCGCAGACCGACGTCGCGGGCGGACGGGGACCAGCGCAACCGCCAGTCCGCGGCGGGCGCGGCGGCGGCCGGCGACAGACCCGCCGCCGTGGCGGCCGCGCCCGCGCCGGTGCCGAGCGCCGCGGCGAGCAGGGCTCTGCGGGAGGGGGTCATGAGGGGGTCACCTCTTCTTCCTGAGTTGCTCGTTCATGATCAGAAAGGCCCCGAGACCGTGGAAGTCGTTGGTCTGCCGGGGCCGGGCTATGTAGAAGGCGTAGTCGCCGACGTTGGTGCCGATGGAGATGTCCGTGAGGTCGGTCAGACCGTCGGATCCGAGTGAGATCTTCTTCAGGACTCCGGCGTACCCGCGGCGTGCGACGCTCTGGTACGACGGCGCCACGTACCCCTTCTCGGCGGCGCGGGACAGCGCGAAGGTGAACATGCTCGAGCAGGACGTCTCCGTCCAATTACCTTCCCGCGTCCCCTTGTTGACGACCTGGAACCAGCGTCCGGTGGCGGGGTCCTGGGCCCGCGCGATCCCCGCCGCCAGCGTGCGCACGTGCCCGAGCAGCTCCGGGCGGCCCGGGTCGCTGCGCGCGGTGGCGTCCAGGACGTTGACGGCGGCCATGGAGTACCAGCCGATCGCCCGGCACCACTGCTCCGGTGCGCGCCCGGTGTCCTTGTCGGCCCAGGTCGCGGTGCGCGACTCGTCGTAGGCGTGCTGGAACAGGCCGTTGTCGGCCTGGAGGTGGCGCGCGTACACGTTCAGCTGCTCGACGGCCTCGCGGTCGGTGTACGCCTCGTCGCCGAACTCCTTGCCGTACTCGACGAGGAACGGCGTGACCATGTAGACGCCGTCCGACCAGAGTTGGTGCGCGCGGCTCGCGGTGTCGGCGTGCCAGAAGCCGCCGTCCCGGGTGCGCGGGTAGGTCTTCAGGCGGTCGCGGATCTTCCGGGCGGCGACGCGGTAGCGGTCCTCGCCGGTCTCGTGGTGCAGGATCACCAGGAGCCGCCCGGCCTGGATGCTGTCGAGGTTGTTGAACTTCTGCCCGATGTTCCCCTCGGCGTCGACGAAGCGGTCCACGTAGCTCTTGATGTACGTCAAGTAGCGCGCGTCGTGGGTGCGTTGGTACGTCTGGTACTGGCCGAAGAGGTAGAGGCCGACGGGGTAGGACCAGCCGCCGATGGTGGTGGGCGTGAACCGGGTCGTCGTCGACTCGACCATGGCGACGGACCAGTCCGTCGCCTGGGGCCGCGCGGTGGGCGCCCGATCCGCGCCGGGTGCGCCCTGCGCCGACGCGGGCGCCGCCTGCGCGGTGAGGGCGGCGGACCCGGCGAGGACCGCGGCGAGGACGGCGCGGGCGGCCCTGCGGCGCGGGCGGGCGGGTTGCGGTGGGCGCGGTGTCGGTGAGGTGGGTGAGCTGTGACGGCGCATCAGGTTCCTCCCTCGCGGTAGGCGTAGCCGGGGTGGTCCGGTGCGGGCCCGCGCGCCGCGTCGACCAGGGCGCGCACCACGCCGTGGTCGGGTGAGCGGTGGCAGGCGGGGTCCGTGCGGGCGGCGTCGCCGGTCAGGGCGTACGCCTGGCAGCGGCAGCCGCCGAAGTCGACGGTGCGCAGCTCGCAGGAGCGGCAGGGCTCACGCATCCAGTCCTCGCCCCGGTAGCGGGTGAACGCGGGCGACTCCCGCCAGATCCAGTCCAGCGGCCGGTCCCGCACGTTGGGGGCGTCCGCGCCGAGCAGCTCCGCCGCGGCCGGGCAGGGCAGCACCGTGCCGTCGGGCGTGACGGTCAGGGACACCGCGCCCCAGCCGCCCATGCAGGGCTTGGCGGTGGCGTCCACGTAGTCGGGCGCGACCCACACCAGCTCCATCCGGCCGCCGAGCCGTACCCGCCAGCGCTCCAGGGTCGCCCGGGCGCGGGCCACCTGCTCCGGGTCGGGCAGGAGCGCGTCGCGGTTGCGCAGCGCCCACCCGTAGAACTGGGTGTTGGCCAGCTCGATCCGGTCGGCGCCCCAGGCGAGGCCCAGCTCCACGAGGGCGTCGAGGGCGTCGAGGTTGGCGCGGTGCAGGACGGCGTTCAGGCCGAGCGGCAGGCCGGCCTCGCGGACGAGGCGGGCGGCGCGCTCCTTCGCGCCGGTGGCCCGGGCCCCGGCGATGAGGTCGGCGCGGGCGGGGTCGGCGTGCTGCACGGACAGCTGGACGCTGCGCAGGCCCGCGTCGACGAGCCCGGCGAGGCGCGCCTCGTGCAGGCCGACGCCGCTGGTGACGAGCTGGGTGTGGATGCCCGCCGCGTCGGCCGCCGCGACGATGTCCCGCAGATCGCGGCGCAGCAGCGGCTCGCCACCCGACAGATGCG
The DNA here is from genome assembly GCF_030388665.1 of Streptomyces flavofungini. Classification (NCBI taxonomy): domain Bacteria; kingdom Bacillati; phylum Actinomycetota; class Actinomycetes; order Kitasatosporales; family Streptomycetaceae; genus Streptomyces; species Streptomyces flavofungini. The sequence goes on from NZ_CP128846.1 coordinate 1,710,911, forward strand.
TCTGGACGACGCCCAGGTCGGCGGCCTGACGCAGCACGTCGCCCCACTCGTCGCCGGACAGTTCAGCTGACCGACTGTTCAGTTTGACCGGGTTGGAGCAATAGGCGCAGCGGAGCGGGCAGCCGTGGGTCAGCTCGGCGAGGAGGGCCCAGGGCGGCTCGGGCGCGGGGGTCATCGCAGCCACCTCTGCGCCCGCAACCGGCCCAGGAACACCGGGACTTCGGCGCCGACCGGCGCGCCCGGGTGGCGCCGCTCGAGCTCCGCGACGATCCCGGCCACGTCGCGCTCCCCGTCGCACAGCGCCAGGATGCTCGCGGCCGCGCCCCGCAGCACCACGACGCGCTCGGGCAGGAGCAGCAGGTCGCCACCGCGTACCCGGTCGTGGCGCAGGACGACGGAACGGGCGAGGACGGGGCGCCAGTCGGGGCGTACCGGCTCGTCCTCGGCGGCGCCCGGACCCTCGGCTCCGACCGGGTCTTCGGCGGCGCCCGGCCTGTACGCGCCGACCGGGCCCTCGGCGACCGGCGCGTGACCGTTCACGAAGGTCTCACGCACGGCCGCCCTCCTCCCTCAGACCCTCGCTGCCGCCGGCCCCGTCCACCGCGTCGAGCAGCGACCACAGCACGTCGCACTTGAAGGCGAGCGCCGCCACGGCCCGCTCCTGCTCCTCGCGGGTGCGGGCCCAGGCGCGCACCAGGCCGAGCGCCTCCTGGCCGTCACGGCCGCCCTGGCCGACCCGGCCCCGGAAGTAGGTGAGGCCCTCGGTGTCGATCCACGGATAGTGCCGCTCGAACGCGGCGATGCGGGTGCGCATCAGGTCGGGCGCGGACAGCTCGGTGAGCGAGGCGGCGACGGCGTCGAGCGCGGGCCGCAGGCGGCAGAAGTTGACGTACCCGTCGACGGCGAGCCGCACCCCGGGCAGCACCCGGGAGGTGTCCCACAACTCCTCGCGCGCGATGCCCGCGGCCTCGCCGAGCCTGAGCCACCGCTCGATGCCGCCCTCGCCGGGGCGCTCCCCGTCGTGGTCCCTGATCCGCCGCGACCAGCCCCGGCGCAGCGCGGGGTCGTCGAACTTGGCGAGGATCAGGGCGTCCTTGACGGGGATGTGCCGTTGGTAGTGGAAGCGGTTGGCGATCCAGCGGCGCAACTCGGCCCGGGTCAGGGTGCCTTCGTGCATGCGGACGTTGAAGGGGTGGCGGTCGTGGTAGCGCGCGGCGGAGACGGCGCGCAGCCGCTCGGTGAGTTCGTCGGGGGTCCAGGGCGCCCGGCCGGAGTCCGCTCCGGGGCCCGTCTCGGTCTTGACGGTCGTGGTCACAGCTCGATCACCATCCGGTCCTGCGCGACTTCGAGCCCCCAGTCGGCGAGTTGCTCGTGCTGCTCGGCGCCCGGGTCGCCGAGCGGGTTGGTGTTGTTCAGGTGCGTGTAGAGGCAGCGTCCGGGCAGCCCGGCGAGCCGGTGGGCGGTGCCGCCGGGCCCGGCGACGGGCAGATGGCCCATGCCGGTGGCCGTGCGGTCGCTGAATCCGGCCCGCCGGGGTTCCTCCTCGTCCCAGAAGGTGCCGTCGACGAGGACGACGTCCGCTTCGCGGGCGGCCTCCTCGAAGGCGTCGGTCCAGGCGGCGAGCGCCGGGGCGTACAGGACGGTGCGGCCCGTCCCGGTGTCGGTGAGGCGCAGGGCGACGGACCAGGGGCCGTCGTCCGGGCCGAGGTCGGCGGCGTAGCGCGGCCGCTTGGCCGAAACCCGCACCGCGGCGACCCGCACTCCTGAATGGCGGTTCAGTCGCTGCCCGGATTCCGTGAGTTCGTTCCAGCGCGCCTCGGTGTACGGGCCGAGCACGGCGCCGAGCCCGAGGCGGTCCCGGACGGCGCCGAGCACGGGCGCGGTGGCGAGCACGTCGACGCCGTCGCGGGCCTCCCGCAGCCGGGCGATGCCGAGGGTGTGGTCGAGTTCGGCGTCGGTGAGGACGACGCCGGCGAGCGGGGAGAGGCGGGTGTCGGCCCCCGGCCCCGCGTCGGGGAGCAGGCCGGGGCAGGACTCGATCTGCTCGCCGATGTCGGGGGTGGCGTTGACGAGGTACCAGCGGCCCGGGCTCGCGCGCAGGGCGAGCGAGGCGTGCAGGCGGCGGCGTTCCGGGTGGGCGCGTGCCCCGGCACAGCCGGGGCACGCGCAGTTCCACTGGGGGAGTCCGCCGCCCGCCGCGGTGCCGAGCACCTGGAGCAGCATCGGTGCGGGTCTACCGGTCGGCGAGGCGGTACGCGGTGACCTCGAGCGAGGTCTCGACGACCGTGAACTCGGGGGTCTGCCAGCCGGTGGGCCCGGTCTCGGGAGAGACGGCGGTGACCTCCGACGTCTCCATCTCGTGAGTGTTCATGTGCGTGTTCCTACCCTTCCTGAAAAGTGGGGGTTCAGGAGTCACTGGGACAAAATGCCGTGCACGCGCCCAGGGTGTTCACATGGATGGCCTGTGTTCAGCGACGTGCAACAGAGTTGCGTCATGACGGGACGCGGTCAATGGTTCGGACCGATAAGGTCGGAGCTATATCTAGCCATTCTCAGGGCGCCGGAGAGCGGCAACGCCACGCCAGGAATGCGACACGGGCCCTGATCGTTGACCATGGACGTACCACCCGACGACGTATAAGGATCGAGAGCTCGTGAGCAAGGTCCCCCCGATCATCCTGAACAACGGCATCGAGATGCCGCAGCTGGGCTTCGGTGTCTGGCAGGTGCCGGACGACGAGGCGGAGCGGGCCGTGGCGACGGCGCTGGAGTCCGGGTACCGCAGCATCGACACGGCGGCCGTCTACGAGAACGAAGTGGGCACCGGCAAGGGCATCGCCGCCTCCGGAATCGACCGCGACAAGCTCTTCGTCACGACGAAGCTCTGGAACGACCAACAGGGGTACGACTCGGCGCTGCGCGCCTTCGACGCGTCCCTGGAGCGGCTGGGCCTGGACTACGTCGATCTGTACCTGATCCACTGGCCCGTGCCGTCCGCGGACACGTACATCGACACGTACAAGGCCTTCGAGAAGATCCTCGCCGACGGTCGCGCCAAGTCCATCGGCGTCTCCAACTTCCTTCCGGAGCACCTGGAGCGCCTCATCGACGCCACGTCGGTGATCCCGGCGGTCAACCAGATCGAGCTGCACCCCCACCTCCAGCAGCGCGCCTCCCGCGAGTTCCACGCCCAGCAGGGCATCGCCACGGAGGCCTGGTCCCCGCTCGGCCAGGGCAAGGGCCTCCTGGAGGTCCCGGCGATCATCGCCATCGCCCAGAAGCACGGGCGCACGCCCGCGCAGATCGTGCTCCGCTGGCACATCCAGCTCGGGAACGTCGTCATCCCCAAGTCGGTGACGCCCTCCCGCATCAAGGAGAACATCGACGTGTTCGGCTTCGAGCTGGACCCGGAGGACATGGCGGCGATCAGCGCCCTGAACGAGGACCGGCGGCTCGGGCCGGACCCGGCGGAGATGTAGCCCTGGAAGTCCGTGCCGGTCCGCACGGACGGGTGAGTTCCGTGGACCACCCGCGTCGGCCCTTCGGGGTCTGCGCAGGTGGTCCAGTTCTTCGCGGACCCTGAGGGATTCGGGGTGGTCGGGGCCGAGTGCGGGGGCGACGTGCCGGGCGGCCCACTCCAGGAGGGCGACCGCCTGCGGGACATCGCCCACGACGGCACAGCGGTCCACCGCCCTGCGGTACGTCACGACGGCGCCCTGCGGGTCGCCGGCCTCCACGGACAGCGAGGCGACACGGCGGACGGCGGCGAGCGTGTCGGGGTGCAGCTCGCCCGCCGCGCCGCGCCGCAGCTCCAGTGCCCGCGCGTACGCGTCGAGGGCCAGGTCCAGATCGTCGGCGTCCAGGTGGACGCGGGCCAGGGCCTCCAGGGTCGCCACGCTGTCGGGGTGGTGTCCGCCCAGCGCCGCCGTCCTGAAATCCAGCACCGTCTCGTACAGCGCCAACGCGCCCCCTACGTCGCCGACCTCGCGCAGGGCGCCCGCGAGCCGGTCGTACGACAGCCAGGTGCCGACGTGCCCGTCCCCGAGGGATCTGATCCAGGCGTCGAGGACGCGTTCGCGCAGCGCGATGGCCCTGGTCCAGAATCCCGCGGAGCTGAGCGCGTCCGCGAGGCGTTCCATCGTGAGCAGGGTCTGCGGGTGGTCGTCGCCCAGCTCGGCGGTCCAGCCGGCGAGCGACTCCTCGTACAGCGCGATCGCCTGCTGCCAGTTCTCGCCCGCCACGTGCACCGCCGCCAGCCGGTCCCGCAGGCCCAGGGTCTCCGGATGCGTCTCGCCGCGCACCGCCGTGCTGTGCGCCAGCGCCTCCTCGTACGCATCGATCGCCCGGGGCCGGCCGGGCTCGGAGCCTTCGTACACGGACGCGAGATCGCTCATGGCCTCGATGGTCCGCGGATGGTCGTCCCCGAACGCCAGCGCGGAGGCGGCCAGCGCCGACTCCGCCTCGCTCTGCGCCCGCTCCTGGTCGCCCGCCCCGCGCGCGGCGGCGGCGAGCCTGCCGCGTACGTCGATGGTGAGCGGATGCCCTTCGCCCAGCGCCCTGCGGCACTCCGCCAGGGTTTCCTCGTACCGGGACACCGCCTTTACCGGGTCGTCCTCCAGCACGGTGCCGGCGAGGCCCGCGCGGGCGGCCAGCGCGTGCCGGTCGTTGCATGTCCGCCATTATTCGCCTTGCGCGCCCTCGCGGGACCAGGTCAGCTTGACGGTCAAGTGCCCCTCGGCGGCGGTCTTGGCGATGACGGCGCCCGCGGCGGCGCTCAGCTTGACGCCGAACTCCAGGGATATCTCATCGGGGTCGAGCGCCTGCGTGCGGAAGGTCCGCAGGGCCGAGAGGGCGGCACCGCGCACGTTGTCGAGCGCCGACTCGAACCGGCCCTCCACGTCGTGGATCTCGCCGTTGCCGTCCCGCCGCGACACGGACCTGTACCCCGGATCCTTGGAGTCCACCTCCACGACGACCGGCCCCTCGTCCGACTCCCACCGCATCAGCTCGTTCGCCATGCGCCCCCCTGGGTCAGGTGTCCTGCTCCCCTGCCTCCACGATCCCTCAACACGTGCGCCGATACGCGAGAGTGGGCAAATGCGTCCGCCATTCGTCCCGGGCGAGACCGCCTCCGGCGCGTTCACAGGCCCGGTCGGCGCTCGGACAGCAATCCTCACGCAGCCTATTCAACTTTGACTAGACTGTCCGGCATGGCCGAGAAAACCATCCCTCTCCTGCCCTGCGTGACCGTCCAGCCGATCGTCGACTTCTACACCGCCCTCGGGTTCGAGACGACCTACCTCCAGAAGAGCCCCTACGCGTACGCCGTCGTCGAACGCGGCACCGTGGAGCTGCAGTTCTTCGGCATGAAGCAGTACGACCCGGCCGAGTCGATCTCGGGCTGCTACATCCTCACGGACGACGTGGAATCCCTGCACGCCGCGTTCCGCGCGGGGCTCAAGGCCGCGTACGGGAAGATCCCCAGTCGTGGGCTGCCGCGCATCGGGCCGCTCAAGGACATGTCGTACGGGGTGCGGCAGTTCCTGATGACCGACCCGGCGGGGAACAGCATCCGCGTCGGCCGGCAGATCAGCGAGGATCAGTCGCACCGGCCCGCGCCGAAGGAGACATTCGCGCGGGCCCTGCACATCGCGGACGTCTTCGCCGACTCCAAGGAGGACCTCGCGGGCGCCGCGAAGGTCATCGACCGCGCCCTCGCCCTGACCGACGAACGGCCCACCCCCGCGCAGCTTCTGCGGCTGCTCGTGCTGCGCGGGGACATCGCCCAGCGGCTCGGCGAGGACGCGCTCGCGGGGCAGTTCCTGGAGCGGGCCGCCGGGGTCGACCTCACGGAGGAGGAGCGGGCGGAGGTGCGGGACGCGTTGGTGCGGTTGGAGGAGTTGCGGGGGTGAGGGCGTGAGGGCGGCTGGGGGGTGAGGGGGCGGTGACGGGGCGCGGGCCTCGATCTCGCCCGCCCCCGGCCCCGGCCTCACGCCTCCCGGACCGCGACGTGCACCGTGTGCGCCGTCAGCAGGAACAGGTCGGCGCGCCGGTGCAGGCTCTCGGGGTCCTGCGGGTCGAGGAGGCGGTCGAGGGTGGCGCGGTCGTCGGAGTCGAGGATCGGGTTCTCGGAGTCGGCGGCGAAGTCGCGGTAGCGGCCGAACGTGGTGATGATGTGGTCCCGGGCCGCGTCCGGCAGCGGCGCGGGCAGGTCGACTAGGAAGCTGCGCGTCGCCACGTGACGCAGGCCGGCCGCCGTGAGCAGCGCGGCCCAGTCCTCCGTCGCCTCCTTCGCGCCCGGCAGGTCGGCCCGCATCCGCGCGAACCACTCCTCGTTGGCCGCGTCCAGGCGGGCCTGGAGCCCGGGGCGGCCGATGCCGAAGTCGCGCGGCAGGCTGCGCGGCGCGAGGCCCCCTTCGAGGATCGCGAGCGTGCCGCCGGGCGCGAGCCGGTCCGCGAGCGCCGCGAGTGCGGCCACCTGGTCGCCGACATGGTGCACGGAACGCGCCGCCCAGATGAGGTCGGCGGGCGGCAACTCGCCGAGGCCGTTGGGGAGTTCCGCGCGGTGCGTACGCACCCGGTCCGCCAGGCCGAGGCGCGCCGCGCGCTCCACCGTGCGCGCGAGCAGCGCCTCCTCGGGGTCCGCCGCGATCACCTGGGCCTGCGGGAACACCTCGGCGAACAGGCAGGCGACGACGCCGGGGCCGCTGCCCGCGTCGACGATCAGGGACGGGTCGCCGTCGGCGGAACCCTCGTCGGCGCGACCTCCCTCACCAGCAGCGGCCCCGTCACCAGCGGGGCGCTCACCCTCGCGTACCGCGCGCAGGTCCCGCAGCCAGGCCGCCACCTCGCGGTACACGGGGGCCGTGACCTCCGCGTTCTGCTCCAGAACGGGGGCCATGACGGCCCAGTCGATGTCGGCGTGCCCGTGGCTGTGCCCGTGACCTGCCCCCTGCCCATGACCGGTCCCGTGGCTGTGCCCAGGACCGGCTCCATGACCGTGCCCGGCCCCGAGGCCGTGCCCATGACCGGCCCCATGGTCACGGGCGGTCTCACGCCCATCCCCGTGGCCGTCCTCATGCCTCTGCGCCACGCCCTCACGCTCCGCCACCGTCACCGCCGCCTCTCCTGCGTTCTCGGCGCTTCCGCACCCTTCGTGGTTACGACGCCAGCCTGCTCCCCGTGCGCCGGTTCCGGCCAGTCGCGTTGCCGTTTCGGCAAATGGTGGAAGAAGCGTCCGGGAGGGGCCGTCGCCGGTGCCTCAGCCTCAGCCCGGCGACTTGCGGAACGCCTGGAGTGTGAACTGCGGGTCGGGGCGCCGGGCTCCCTGGTCCGGTAGCTCCGCGAGGCGGCGCTCGAAGCGGGCTGCCAGCGGGCTGTCCGGCGGGACGCTGGTGAACCAGCCCCGGCGCAGGTCCTCGATCGTGCTGCGGGGGCTGCGGCCCTGGCCGTGGCCGAGGAAGCGGGTCCGGCCCGCGCGGGTGAGGCCGTACGCGGCCGCGTACTGCTCGACGCGGGCCGCGCCGTCCACCGGTGCCCTGACGGGGCGGCCCGCGAGCACCGCGTCGATGTCGCTGCCCACGTCGTGCGCCGCGGCCTTGTCGACGGTGGTGACGAGGACCCCGCCGGGCCGCAGGACCCGCGCGCACTCGCCCACGACGGCCGCCGCCTCGTCCGGGTCGGGCAGCAGGTGCAGCAGCCACACCGCCGACGCCGCGTCGAACGTCCCGTCGCGGAACGGCAGGCTGCGGCTGTCCCCGAGCACGATGCCGCCGGGCACGCGGTCTGCCGCCATCCGCGCCATGGCGTACGCCGCGTCCACACCCACCACCCGCAGCCCCGGCCGCGCCACGAGCCGCCGCGTGACCAGGCCCGTGCCGCAGGCCACGTCGAGCAGCGCGCCCGTCCCCGCCGGCAGCAGCGAGCACACCGCCTCGGCGGCGGCCACGGCCCGTGGCTCACCCCCGCGCGACGCGTCGTACCGCACCGCCTCCTTGCCGTAGTCGAGCATCAGGCACCCGCTCCGTTCCCCGCGCGGCCCCGGCCGGGCCCCGGTCCGGGCGGAAGGCTTCCCGCGGGCCGCGAACCGGGTGGGCGCCGCATGGCCGTGACCGGACCCGACGAGCGCCGCACGGCCACGCCGGGACGTACCCCCGGCCCTCCGGGAAGCGTCCCTGGCGGCAGTGCGCGTCCTGCCGCGGCGGCGCGCGCCTGCCCGCCCCGCCGCCCCGTTCCGTACCGCATCATTCCGCTCCGTGGCCCGTCGCCAGCGCCTCGACCCTGCGGGCCAGTTCGAAGTCGAGGTCGGTGAGGGCGCCGCCCGCGCTGTGGGTGTTCACGGCAAGCGCCACGGTGTTGTAGCCGAGGGTCACTTCGGCGTGGTGGCCCAGTTCCTCCTGGACCTGGGAGACGTGCACGACGAACGCGGTGGCCGCGAAGTGCGAGGGGAGGCGGTAGGCGCGGGTGAGCTTCACCTCGGCGGCACCGGATCCGGCGGAGGCGGCAGCAGCACCGGCCTCCGCGTGGCCCGATGCGAGCGACCAGCCGGGAAGCTCGGCGAGCCGGTCCTCGATCTCCTTCTGCGAGAGCGGTTCGAGAGGCATGGCCGCGCTCCTTCCTGCGTTTGTGCGGGTGGGGACCTTGTCGTGCCAGCGTGCCACAGCACCTGCCGGGCGGAGCGGCGCCAGCACGCCCCCGCGGGCCGCCGCCGCACACATCCGGCCGCGGCACCGAAGCCCCCGCCGCGCGACCGCTCCCGCCCAGCGGGCCCTCAGCGCCGCACGCACTCCCCCGCCAAGTCGTCCGCCACCGCCGCGATCACCGCGCGCCCCTCGGTCAACCGCACCCACTCCTGGGGCAGTTCGTGGTCGCCGCGCAGCGCACCGACGAGGTTGCCGCAGACGGAGCCGGTGGAGTCGCTGTCGCCCGAGTGGTTCACGGCCAGGAGCAGCGCGTCCTCGACGACGGGGGTGACGAGGGCGGCGTACACGCCGATGGCCAGGGCCTCCTCGGCGATCCAGCCCTCGCCCAGGGACGCCACGCGCTCGGCGCTCGGCTCGCCCGCGGCGGCCAGGTCGACGGCGGCAGTGAGGGCGGTGGACGTCTCCTCGTGCCCGGCGTACCGGGCGAGCAGCCGCAGGGTGCGCAAGGCGGCGCCTTCCAGCGAGTCGCCCTCGACGAGATGCGCGACGATCGCGGCGAGCGCGCCCGCCGCGTAGTAGCCGGTCGGGTGGCCGTGGGTGATCTGGGCGCAGCGCGCGGCGAGTTCGAAGGCGCGGTCGGCGGGTGCGCGCGTGAGGCCGAAGGGCGCGGAGCGCATGACGGTGCCGCAGCCCTTGGAATCGGGGTTGACGCGGCCGCGCGGGCCGAGTTCGAGGGCGGGGTCGGGCACGTACCCCTGAGCCAGGCCGCTCAGGCAGGCGTTGCCGGGGGCGCGCCGGGCGTACAGCCAGGCCTGGGAGCTGAGGTCGGCGGGGTCCGGTGGCCCTGGCGGGGTGTCCGGCCGCGCGTCCTGCGTCGGCCCGGGGCGCGGGTCGGGGCCCGGCTTGTGCTGGGTGTCCAGCCAGCGCAGATACGCCTGTTGGACCAGCGCGGGCGCCGCGCCCCCGATGCCCTTGCGGCGCTCGCGGGCGTGCGCGGTCCGCAGGGCCTCCGCGGTGAACAGCGTCATCTGGGTGTCGTCGCTGATCCGGCTGAGGCCCACAGCGTTGACCACCGGCCCCCGCAGGCCGCGCGGTCCGTGCGCGGCGCGGATGGCGTCGAGGGAACTGAACTCGACCGCGTACCCGAGCGCGTCACCGACCGCGCCGCCGAGCAGACAGCCGCGCACCCGGGCCCGGTACGCGGCGGTTGCCTCCCACGACAGCGGGTCCCACGGATTCGTCATGTGCTCCTCCTCGATTACCGTCTGTGCCATGCCAACTGTCGCGCCTCGCCGTCGGAACAGTGAAGTCGGTCCCCAGAACGCGGGCACCGGCCGCGCCAAGGGCCCGCGCAAGCCCGCGCCGTCAGGGGCGGCCGAGCCGTCCGAGGTGGGCGCGCTGCTGCGCGCCTGGCGCGAGGAGCGGCGCGTCAGCCAGCTGGACCTCGCCCTGCGCGCGGACTCCTCCGCGCGCCACATCAGCTTCGTCGAGACGGGCCGCGCCAGGCCCAGCGAGGACTTCGTCCTGAAGCTCGCCGAGCACCTGGACGTGCCCGTGCGCGAGCGCAACGCGCTGCTGCTCGCCGCCGGGTACGCGCCCCGCTTCAAGCAGACCCCCCTCGACGACCCGTCGATGGCCACGCTGCGCGCCGGTCTGGAACAGCTGCTCCAGGGCTACGAGCCGTATCCGGCGCTGGTCGTCGACGCGACGTACCAGGTGGTCGCCGCGAACAGCGGCATCGCGATGCTCCTCGACGGGATCCCCGATGACCTGCTCCAACAGCCGCCCAACGCGATGCGCCTCGTGCTGCACCCGCGCGGCCTCGCGCCGAGGATCCGCAATCTGCGGGAGTGGCGCGAGCATCTGCTGCACCAGATGGGGCGGCAGATCGCCCTGCACCGGTCGGCGGAGCTGAAGGCGCTGTACGAGGAGGTGGCGGCGTACCCCGTGGCCGATCCCGGCGAGGACACGGCTGCCGACGGGCAGGTGGTGCCCTTCGCGCTGCCGCTCAGGATCGAGCACGAGGGCCGGGTGCTCTCCTTCGTGTCGTCGATCTCCACGTTCAACACGCCGATGGACGTGACCGTCGCCGAGCTGGCCATCGAGACCCTGCTTCCGGCCGATCCGGCGACGGTCAAGTACCTCCAGTCGAAGGCGTAGCGGGGCGCCGGGCACCCGCGGGAGCGGCGGCCGGGGCGGCCTTTCGGGTGCCGGCCTTCGTCAGGTCCGGGGCGGCCGGTCGTCCTTGCCGCCGCCCCGCCCGGGTCCACCGCCCGGGCCCGTGCCGTCGTCCGCCCCCTTGCCGCCCTCCGGTTCGTCCTCCACGATCTCCGCCTCGACGACGCCCTCGTCGGCGCCGCCCCGGGCCCCGGCGCCGTCCCCCTGCGGCGGGGCGTCCTGCGCGCCGCCGCCCTCCGGGCCGGGCTGACCGGGGGGCTGGTTCGCCTGCGCGGCCGCGTACATCGCCTGCCCCATGCGCTGGCTGACGGCGGCGAGCTTCTCCGCCGCGGCCCGGATGGCGAGGGTGTCGTCGCCGGTGAGCAGCGGCTTCAACTCGGCTACCGCGGACTCCACTTCGGCCTTGGTGTCGGCGGGGATGCGGCCGTCCTCGCCGCCGTTGTCCCGCAGGAACCGCTCGGTCTGGTAGAGGAGCTGCTCGGCCTGGTTGCGGGTCTCGGCGGCCTCGCGGCGCTTGCGATCGTCCTCGGCGTGCGCCTCCGCCTCACGGACCATGCGGTCGATGTCGTCCTTGGGCAGCGCCGAACCGCCGGTGACGGTCATGCGCTGCTCGCGTCCGGTGGCCTCGTCCTTGGCGGAGACGTGCATGATGCCGTTGGCGTCGATGTCGAAGGTGACCTCGATCTTCGGCACCCCCCGGGGCGCGGGCGGAAGCCCGGTGAGGTCGAAGACGCCGAGCTTCTTGTTGTACGCGGCGATCTCGCGCTCGCCCTGGAAGACCTGGATGCCGACCGAGGGCTGGTTGTCCTCGGCGGTGGAGAAGGTCTCCGAACGGCGGGTGGGGATGGTGGTGTTGCGTTCGATGAGCTTGGTCATGATGCCGCCCTTGGTCTCGATGCCGAGGGACAGCGGCGTCACGTCGAGCAGCAGGACGTCCTTCACGTCGCCGCGGATCACGCCCGCCTGGAGGGTCGCGCCGAGGGCCACGACCTCGTCGGGGTTGACGCCCTTGTGGGGGTCCCTGCCGGTGAGATCCCGCACCAGGTCGCCGACGGCCGGCATGCGCGTGGAGCCGCCGACGAGGATGACGTGGTCGACCTCGGCGAGCTCGACGCCCGCGTCCTTGACGGCCTGGTCGAAGGGGCGCCTGCAGCGGTCGAGGAGGTCGGCGGTCAGCTCCTGGAACTGGGCCCGGGTGAGCTTCTCGGTGAGATGCAGGGGGCCCTCCGCGGACGCGGTGACGTAGGGCAGGTTGATGTCGGTCTCACTGGACGAGGACAGCTCGATCTTCGCCTTCTCGGCGCCTTCGCGCAGGCGCTGCAGGGCCATCTTGTCCTTGCCGAGGTCGATGCCGTGCGCGTTCTTGAACTGCCGCACGAGGTACTCGACGATCCGCTCGTCCCAGTCGTCGCCGCCGAGCTGGGTGTCACCGTTGGTGGCCTTGACCTCGATGACCCCGTCGCCCATCTCCAGGAGCGACACGTCGAAGGTGCCGCCGCCGAGGTCGAAGACGAGGACGGTCTGGTCGTCGCCCTTGTCGAGGCCGTAGGCGAGGGCGGCGGCCGTCGGTTCGTTGATGATCCGCAGGACCTTCAGGCCCGCGATCTCCCCGGCCTCCTTGGTGGCCTGGCGCTGGGCGTCGTCGAAGTACGCGGGCACGGTGATCACCGCGTCGGTGACGTCCTCGCCGAGGTAGGACTCGGCGTCCCGCTTGAGTTTCTGCAGCACGCGGGCGGAGAGTTCCTGGGCGGTGTAGCGGGAGCCCTCGATGGTGCCGGACCCGCTGTCCGGGAAGCGCCAGCTCCCGTCGCCCATGTGGCGTTTGACGGAGCGGGCGGTGCGCTCCACGTTGGTGACCGCCTGGCGCTTGGCGACCTCACCGACGAGGACGTCCCCGCTCTTGGCGAAGGCGACGACCGACGGAGTGGTGCGGGCGCCCTCCGCGTTCGCGATGACGGTGGGCTCACCGCCCTCCAGGACAGCCACCACCGAGTTCGTCGTCCCGAGATCGATCCCGACCGCACGTGCCATGTCCAACAACCCCTTCCGACGCGGCGCTACTTCGCCCTCCAGCACAAAACTTGAGCGGGCTCTTGTCAATGCCGCGTACGGGGGCGGGGTGTGCGGGCGGAGCGCCGGGCCCGGCTGGGGCGGGCAGGCCCGGGCGGGTCGAGGCGGGTCGAGGGGAGTCGGGGCAGGGCAGGTGCGGGCAGGGCGGGCAGAGCCGGGCGGGGCGGGGCGGGTCGAGCCGGCCGGAGTGCCGGGTCCCGGTTCCCGCGCGTCCGGCGCCGGACATGGCGAAGCCGCCGGCCGGTGGCTCCGGTCGGCGGCTTCGCGGCGGTCGTGCGGGGGCTCAGGCCAGCTTGGCCGAGAGCGTGATCGTCGTGCCCGTGAGCGCCTGGCTGACCGGGCAGTTGGCCTTGGCGTCCTCGGCGGCCGAGACGAAGGCGGCCTCGTCGAGGCCCGGCACCTCGCCCTCGACGGTGAGGTGGATGCCGGTGATGCCGGTGCCCGGCTGGAAGGTCACGTCGGCGGACGTGACGAGCTTGGTGGGCGGGGTGCCCGCGCCGGTGAGGCCGTGGGAGAGGGCCATGGAGAAGCAGCTGGAGTGCGCGGCGGCGATGAGCTCCTCCGGGCTGGTCTTGCCGTTCGCCTGCTCGGCGCGGGACGGCCAGGAGACGGCCTGCTGCCCGATGCCCGAGGAGTCGAAGGTCACGGTGCCTGAGCCCTCGGTCAGGCTGCCTTCCCAGACCGTGTGTGCGGAGCGCGTGGTAGCCACGATGCCAAATCCCTTCGGTGAAGTTCCTTGGGGTCCATCCGATCACACTCCGGGGCCGGTCCGCGCGCCGGGCGGCCGCGCACGGCCGAAGGGGGGACCGGCCGCCGCGGGGCCGCCCCGCACGTCCCGGGCACGCCATGCAACGCGATGCCCTCAACCGTGCGTCTGAAGAGGTGAGTTGAGGCGCACGACCGAGCGCCTCGGCCGGACGCGACGATCGTGAGGGACACGTTGCACCAGCACACTGAGGGAACGACAGCTGGACGCGGGGCGGGCGGGGCGCCCCGGCGGCGAAGAGCGTACGCGGCGACCGTCGCCGCGGCGGCGGCCGTGGCGCTGGTGACGGGCATGACGGGCCCGGCGGCGGACCCGCAGGGCGCGCCGGACGGCCGGGCCACCGGCACGACCGCCTCCGGCCCGGGCCCGGGCTCGGCCTCCCCGCGCTCGACCGCCGGGAAGCCGGGCTCCGGCCACCGCCTCACCCTGGTCACCGGTGACCGCGTCACCGTCGACGCCAAGGGGCGGGTCACCGGGTTCCGGCCCGCGAAGGGGCGCGAGCACATACCCGTGCGCACCCGCTCCTTCGACGGGCACACGCTGGTCCTGCCCTACGACGCGCAGCGGCTCATCCGCGCGGGCAAGGTGGACCAGCGCCTGTTCGACGTCACGGAGCTGAGCCGGAAGGCACACCGCGAGGCGCGGAAGAACGGCCTGAAGCTCATCGTCGGCTACCGGGGCACCGCGGCCCGCGACGCCCGCGCCGACGTGCGCGCGGCAGGTGACACGGCGGTGCGCCGCACCTTCACGTCCCTGAACGCGGACGCCGTGACGACGCCGGAGCGGGACGCGGCCGCGCTGTGGAAGGCGCTCACCGACGAGCGAGGCACCACGGCCGCCGGGGTCGGTCGGCTGTGGCTGGACGGCATCCGGCGGGTGAGCCTGGACAAGTCCGTCAAGCAGGTCGGCGTGCCGAAGGCGTGGGAGGCCGGGTACGACGGCAAGGGCGTCAGGATCGCCGTCCTGGACACCGGCGTCGACGCCACCCACCCCGATCTGAAGGAGCAGGTCGTCGGGGCGAAGAACTTCACGCCGTCGCCGGACGCCGATGACCGGTACGGGCACGGCACCCACGTGGCGTCGATCGCGGCGGGCACCGGCGCCAAGAACCCGGCGTACAAGGGCGTCGCGCCCGGCGCCAAGGTCCTCAGCGGCAAGGTCCTCGGCGACGACGGCCGGGGCAGCGACTCGGGGATCATCGCGGGCATCGACTGGGCCGCCGCGCAGGGCGCCGACGTGGTGAACATGAGCCTCGGCGGCGGTGACACCCCGGGTGTCGACCCGGTGGAGGCCGCGATCAACAAGGTCTCCGCCGAGAAGGGCATCCTGTTCGCGGTCGCGGCGGGCAACGCCGGCGATCCGGGCTCCCTGAACTCCCCGGGCAGCGCGGACGCGGCGCTGACCGTGGGCGCGGTCGACGACAACGACAAGCTGGCGCCCTTCTCCAGCCAGGGCCCGCGCGTCGGCGACGGCGCGATCAAGCCGGACGTGACCGCGCCCGGCGTCGGCATCACCGCGGCCGCCGCCCCCGGCAGCGAGATCGAGAAGGAGGTCGGCCAGAAGCCCGAGGGCTATCTGACGATCTCCGGTACGTCGATGGCCACCCCGCACGCCGCGGGCGCCGCCGCCCTCCTCAAGCAGCAGCACCCCGACTGGAAGCAGCCGGAACTGAAAGGCGCGCTGACCGCGTCCACCAAGGCCGGCACGTACACGGCGTTCCAGCAGGGTTCGGGCCGCATCGCCGTGGACCGGGCCATCAAGCAGACGGTGATCGCCGACCCGGTGTCCCTCAACTACGGCACCCAGCTGTGGCCGCACACCGACGACAAGCCCGTCACCAAGAAGGTGACGTACAAGAACCTCGGCACGAAGGACGTCACCCTCGACCTGACCGTGTCGGCCCTCGACCCCAAGGGGCGTCCGGCGCCCACTGGGTTCTTCACGCTCGGTGCGAAGAAGGTCACCGTCCCGGCGGGCGGCACGGCCTCCGTCGACCTCACGGCCGACACGCGCCTCGGCGGCACGGTCGACGGCTCCTACTCCGCGTACATCGTGGCGAACGGCGGCGGCCAGAGCGTGCGCACGGCCGCGGCGGTCGACCGCGAGGTCGAGTCGTACGACGTGACGCTGAAGTCGATCGGCCGTGACGGGCGGCCCACGCCGCACCACGAGACGATGCTGTCGGCGATCACCGGCGCCGGCACCGGCACGAACCTCTTCCCGCACGACCCGTCCGGCACTGTCACGGTGCGCGTGACCAAGGGGAGTTACCTCCTGGACTCCGCGGTCTACGTCGATCCGCAGAACGGGGACAAGGGCATCGACTGGCTGGTCCGGCCCGAGCTGACCGTCGACAGGAAGCTGACGGTCACGCTCGACGCCCGCAAGGCCAGGCCGGTCGACATCACCGTCCCGGACCGCGGTGCGAAGCTCGCCTTCATGGACGCCCGCTACACCTACCAGGGCTACGAGATGGGCGCCCTGCGCGTCAGCGCCTTCCAGAACATGCGCACCGCCCACCTCGGCCCCGCCGTGCCCGACGGCCTCGGCCAGCAGTGGCTCGGCACCTGGCGCAAGGGCGCCGACACCGCGTACGAGATGTTCCTCGGCGGCGAGGTGACCAAGCTCGCCACCGGCTTCGTCAAGCACCTCAAGCCCACTGACTTCGCGACCGTGAAGGTGAGGATGGGTGCGTCGTCGGCGAACAAGAAGGGCATCCTGAGCGCGGCGGGCTATCTCCCGGATGTGGGCGGCATCTCCATGGTCCCGCCGGTGCAGAAGCTGCCGCGCACCAAGACGCTGCATCTGTCGGCGCTCGGCAAGGTGACGTGGGGTCTCAACTTCGAGCAGTACGGAGGCGTCGACGAAGAGGGCAACCCGCTCGTCGACGCCTACTACTGGTTCAAGGAGCCGCGCGCCTACAAGGCGGGGCGCAGCTATCAGGAGTCGTTCGGCGTCGGCGTGTTCGGCCCGCGTGTCGGTGCGGGTGAGGGCGTGTTCCGGGACGGCTCGAAGCTGTACGGGGACCTGCCGCTGTTCGCCGACGGGAAGGGCAATGCCGGCTGGACGGACCTCACGTCGGTGAAGACGGAGCTGTACCGCGACGGCAGGAAGGTCGGCGCGAACGAGGACCCGCTCTCCGGCGAGGACGGAGCCTTCGACGTTCCGGACGCGGACGCCGCATACCGGCTGACCACCTCCGTGAAGCGCTCGGCGGCCCTCTCGGCGGCCTCCACGCGTGTCGACGCGAGCTGGACGTTCCGCTCCGAGCGGGGCGGACCGAAGCAACTGCCCGTGTCCACCGCCCGGTTCGCTCCCCGGCTCGACCTGACCAGCCGGGCGCCCGCGGGCCGGACGCAGCGGATGCCGGTGACCGTGCAGGGCGCGGCGGCCGGGGCGAACCTGAAGTCGCTTCATGTGTGGGCCAGTTACGACTCGGGACGCACCTGGAAGGAGCTCAAGGTCACCGATGGCCGCGTCACGGTGAAGAACCCCGCCGCGGGCAAGGGCATCTCGTTCCGCGCCAAGATCACCGACAGGAAGGGCAACGAGTCGACCTTGTCGGTCCTGCACGCGTACTACGGCACGTAGCACCCAGGGTGTTCGAGGGGGCCGCGCTGGTGCGCGGGGTGCGGTACGAACGGTGAGACACCGTGGCGTGTTCCGTGCGGTGCGCCGGTCCCCCTCGGACACCCGGCCCTGTACCCCCCCACGCGCCCCGCCACCGGGGCGTGTGGGGCACGCGGCATGCGCGGTACGGGGTGCCAATGGCCGGAATGGCAACTGGGCAAGGCCCCCGCCTGGTGACACTTTTAGGCCCCTCGACCGTGCGGACTCAGCCATGTGACGGCTGCGCGGCGCCATGCCCGGGCGCGCGTCGGGGAGACCATCCAGGGGGTTAGGCATGCGCATGATCTACAGGGACCGGGGTCCGTCGCCGCTCGAACCCGAGAAGCCCGGCGCCGCCGGGGAACGGGACTCGACGTTCGGCTGGTGGGGCGCGTTCAGCATCGAGAAGTTCGCCGACGCGTCGCCGCTGTTCTACACCCACGAGGACGCCACCGGCTGGCTGGCGTACCTCCAGCAGTTCTACGACCGGAACTTCTGGTTCGCCGACGGGGGCGTCCAGGTCTGGGCGTACGAGGAGACCTACGACAACTGGCAGGACCGCTACGGGATGGACGCGGTGTGCGCCGTGTACCACTCGGGCCACGGCGACATGGACGGCAACGGCGTGTTCTACGCGCCGCTCGGTGCCGCCTGGGACGGGCGCACCACGGCGACCTCCCACCGGATGGCGCTCGGCAACGAGAAGTGCCGCTACATCTTCTGGTCGACCTGCTTCTCGCTGCGGGTCCTCGCCGGGCACTCCCCGATCCGCACCTGGGCCGGGCCGAACCTCGGCTTCCGGATGCTCTTCGGCTTCGAGACCACCAGCATCGACCACCCGGACTACGGCAGGAAGTTCTGGGACAAGTGGCGGTCCGGGCAGACGTACTGCGACGCCTGGCTGAACGCGAGCTGGGACATCCACAAGAACCAGGCCCCGTCCGTGTGCGCGGTCGGCGCCACCCAGGCCGAGGCCGTGAACCGCCTCAACACGGAGCGGAACTTCTACCGCGACGCCGTGTCGGACAACTGGTACGCGTGGCGCTGGTACAACGCACGGGAGGCGTCGCTCTCCGAGCAGCTGACCACGCTGCCCGAGGGCACCCAGACCGTCGAGCTCGCGCCGCGCGACCCGAGCGCCGAGCTGGCCCGGGCGGGGCAGATCGCGTCGTTCCCGAGCGCGGCCCTCGAAGAGGTGGAGGTCGACCGCCAGGGCGTGCTCAGCGCAGGCTCCGGCGACCGCGTCGTCTCCACGGGCCCGCTCGCGGTGCGCTGGGTGCGCCTTGCCGAGCCCAACACGCGCAACACCACGCCGCTGCCCACCGAGCCGGCGATCGACCGGGCCCGCGCCTTCGCCGAGGAGCACGCCGACGGCGCCGAGCTGATCCTCGACAGCGTGCACGACCTGATGCAGAACTCCGGCACCAAGGACGGCTCGGAGATCGGCACCGACACCACGATCGCGACCCACGTCACGTTCCGGCAGGCCTTCGACGGCGTCTCCGTCATCACGCCGGACCGCGGCCTGATCCGGGTCGCTCTCGACAACGACGGCACGGTCGTGCAGGCGCAGCTGTCCACCCGGGCGGTCGCGAGCGCCCGGCGTGAGCCGAGCAGCCAGGTCGCGCCGCCGCAGGCCGGGGGCGGCGGGGCGGCCGCTGCCCCCGCGCCCAGGGACCCGGACGAGGCGCTGGCCGCCGCGCAGGAGCGGCTGCTCGCGGAGCTGGCGGTCCGCGGCGCCGAGCCCGGCGCCGACTACCCCTCGGCCGTGGCGCGGGAGCAGCGGCCCGAGGTCAGGGACGTGCCGGGCACGTTCCAGGTGGGCTACGAGATCGAGGGCAACGAGGCCTACCCGGCCGCCCGCAAGCTGATCGAAATCGGCCCTGAGGACGGCGTCAGGACGCAGCGCTGGGTGATGGCCCCGCTGGCACGGTAACGGCCGGGGAGGCGCTCACCGGACGGCGGTCCGCTTCTTGCGGGCCGCCATCCACGCGTACACGAGGACACCCGCGAAGAGGAACAGCACGCCCTGGTAGACGGCCGCGTACCCGGCGCCCGCGACCAGCCACATCGAGAAGCCGAACGCGAGCGCGGCGAGCACCGCGTCGCGCGCCAGGCGGCCCCGGTGCACGCGTTCGCCCTGCCCGGAGGCGAGGAAGTAGATCTGTGCGGCGGTGGCGAGGAGGTACGGCACGGTGGCGGTGAACGTGGTGACGAGCACGAGGACTTCGAAGACGCCCGCAGGACCGGCCGTGTAGTTGTAGACCGTGAGCAGCGAGGCGAGGACGACGGTGACCAGGACACCCACGGTCGGCACACCGCGCCGCTTGCGCGCGAACGCGCTCGGGAAGAGCCCGTCGCGCGCGGCGGCGTACGGCGCCTGCGCGCTCAGGAGCGTCCACCCGTTGAGGGCCCCGACCATCGACACGAGCGCGGCCAGCGCCACGGCCGTGCCGCCCCAGGAGCCGCCGAACATGGCGTTCACGGCGTCCGAGAACGGCGCGGTCGAGGCCACGAGCTTGTCGTGCGCGACCGTCCCGAACACGGCGAGGGTGCCGAGCAGGTAGACGAGGGCGGCGCCGAGGGTGCCGAGGACGGTGGCGCGCCCGACGTTGCGCCGGGGGTCGCGCACCTCGCCCGCGCTGACGGCGGCGGACTCCACGCCCAGGTACGAGAAGAGCAGGATCGCGGCGGACGCGGACACCGCCCCGACGGGGCTCTCGTCGCCCGCCCGGAACGGCCCGAGGTTCGCGCTGTCGAAGAAGAAGAGACCGCCGAAGGCGACGAGCAGCAGCGGCAGGAACTTCAGGACGGTGGCGACGAGCTGGACGGCACCGACGTAGCGGGTCCCCGCGAAGTTGGCGAGCGCGGGCAGGAGTTGCAGCGTCAGCGCGGCGAGGCAGGCGGTCCACTTGTGGTCCGCCACCGGTATCAGCACGTCGAGATAGCCGACGGCGGCGACGGCGAGCGCCGCGTTCGACACCCACGTCGTGATCCAGTACGACCAGGCGGCGAGGAACCCCGCGAAGTCACCGAACGCGGCACGCGCGTACACGTACGGACCGCCGGTGCGCGGGTCACGGCTCGCGAGCCGCCCGAAGACCAGCGCCAGACAGATCGCGCCCACTGTGAGCACGGCGAACGCGACGAGACTGATGGTGCCGAAGGGCGCGACGGAGGCGGGCAGCAGGAAGATGCCGCCGCCGATGATGTTCCCCATGACGAGGCAGGTGGCGACGGGAAGCCCGAAGCGGCGGGCGTGCTTGTCTCTCTCTGCCGGAAGTTCCCCGAGGTCAGGGGCCGGAGCCGACGGGGAAACGGTTCCGGTGTCGTGCATGGGGTGGTGCGCCTCTCGTTGTGCCGTGCGCCCGGGATCGCCGGGGGCCCGCCCATGGTCGGGCACGGCACACGCTGCGCAAAATCAAGAAGTTTTGTCCTGTACGGCGTGGTCGGCGGCCGGAAAAGCTGTGGGAGGGCCGCCTTGCGGAAGGCAATCGTCCGCGGCGCCGGTGGAGGCGGTGACCGCGGGATCGGAGGCGGTGACGGGGCCGACGTCGGGACCGACGACGATCTCCGCCGTGCCCACCGTGCTCGTCGCGCCCGCCGTGCTCGTCGCGCACTCCGCGCTCTTCATCTGCCCCCCGTGCCCGCACTCCTCCTCCCGCCACCGCCGCAGTACGGCGTGCACGGCCTCCGCGCCGACGAGTTCACCGCCGTCCGGGACGGGTGGGGACAGCGCGAGCGGGGACAGCAGGAACGGGCGGGACTGGGCACCGCCGAGCCCGCCGTGGGAGCCGATCTGCTCCTCGAAGGCGAGCACTTCGCCGTCCTCGGGGTCGTACCAGGAGTTGACCATGATGTCCGCGGTGTGCGGGAAGGAGTCGGTGCGGCGCACGGCGTCGGCGGCGCCGGGCCCGAAGTCGTCGAGCGGGCCGGGGCCGTCCGGATCCTCGTCGAGACGCGTCTCGGCGCCGCGCGCCCCGAGGACGAGCGGTCCGTGCTCGGCGCTGCGGACGAGCAGGAAGCCGACGCCGGGGTGGTTGGCGAGGGTCGGCAGGAGCGCCGGGTGGCGCCGGTCGATCTCCTCGCGGGTCATGCGGTGGGGCACGTCGGGGAACGAGACCAGGCCGAGGTTGCCGGAGGCCAGGACGATCGGCTCGGCGCGGCGGCCGGGCCGGTGCTCGTCCGTGCCCTCCTCGACGGGACGGCGCAGCGCGGCCCGCACCGCCGAACGGGCCTCGGCACCGCTGTGCGTACGCCGCGCCCTGCGGGGCACCGGCAGCCCGCACCCGGCCCGCACCAGGTCGGCCAGGGACAGGCCGTAGCGGGCGCGGAAGGTCTCGCCGGGGCTCTGGCCGTGGTCGGAGAGCAGCACGATGCGGTAGCGGCGGGGGGCGTGGTCGGCGACCTGCTCGATGAGGGCGAGGGAGCGGTCCAGGCGGCGCAGGACCCGCTCGGCGTCGCCGCTGGTGGGGCCCGAGTGGTGGGCGACCTCGTCGTAGGCGACGAGGTCGGCGTAGACGGCGGCGCGTCCGGCGAGCATGTCGCCGATGACGGCGGCCACGACCACGTCGCGCTCGACGACGGTCGCGAAGGCCCTGATGAAGGGGTAGAGCCCGCCGCGGCTCACGCGGGGGCGGCGCTTGCGGAGCCGGGCCCGGGTGGACTCGCCGATCTCGCGGCCGACCTCGGCGACGAAGGAGAGGGCCGTACGGACGGCGTTGGCGGGGTCGGAGAAGTAGGCGAAGTACCCGGCGCGGGAGCGGTTGCGCTTGCCGCGCCGCGCGGCCATCGACAGGACCAGGGCGAGTTGGTCGGCGCCCCCGCTGAACAGGTTGCCGCGGCTCGCCCCGTCGTCGGCGAGGAGCCCCGGATCACCGGTCCGGGCGACGGCGCGACGCTGCAGCTCCACCGCCGACGCGGGCCGGTTGGACACCATGACCTCGCCGGTGTCCTTCTCGTACCAGCGGAAGGCGGGGACGTCGAAGTTGCTGCCGTGCAGGATGGCGAGCTGACTGGCCCCGGTCTGGCTGGACCAGTCGGTGCGCCAGGGGGTGAGGCGGTGGGTGGGGGGCGGCCCGGTCTCGGCGCCGGCCCCGGGCCCCGTTCCGGCCACCGCGCCGGTCCCGGTCGCACGCGCGGGGGCGGTCGTGGGCCCGGTCGCGCCGAGCCAGCGGGCGACGGTGGGCATGAGGCCCTTGCTGACGGCTTCGCGGAGGACGTCGTGGCCGACGCCGTCGAGCTGGAGGAAGAGGATGCCGGGGGTGCTCGGGCCCTGGGCGGCGGTGGCGCGGCGGCGTCTTCGGTCGGCGAGGCGGTACAGGCGCCGGCGGTAGGCGTCGTCGTCGCGGACCGCGAGGGCGCCGCCGGTCGCGGAGGCGACGGCCGACATCACGGCGGCGACGACCACGGCGGTCTCGGCGTTGGCGTCGCCGCGGCCGTCGGGGATGAGGCGCAGGGCGAGCAGGAGCAGCGACCCGTTGAGGAAGAAGTTGAGCAGGCCGAGGACCAGGGCGGGGACGAGGAGCAGCGCGCGCACCAGGAGCGGCCACACCAGCGCCGACAGGAGGCCGAAGGCGCCCGCGCCCAGGGCGGCGGTGATCGCGATGCGGGTGGCGCTGTCGCCGTCGTCCGACTGGAGCTTGAAGTCCGGCAGGATGCCGGCGAGCACGAGCATCGTGACCGTGCTCACCGCCCACACGGCGATCACGCGCCACAGTGCGCGTCCCACTGCCCGCCATCGACCATCGCGCACTGCGTCCGCCCACCTCACATGCTCTGACCCTGCCCCCAGCGTGTCACAGGCCGCGTGGCCCGACCGGACGTCCTCGCCCCGGGCCGACGCCTCGGCCACGCCGGCCCGCGCCTCTCCGCGCGCAGGCGGGGCCCGGGGAGCGAGGGCCGGGGGGCCGGTGCGGGCCCAGGGGCCCGGGTCAGCAGCCGTCGTATCCCGCCGTGGGCATCGACAGCCTCCGGTGCACCCGCGCCTTCATCCCCGAGTCGTACGCCGGCTCCGCGAACCCGGCGGTCTCGATCCGCACACCGCGCCGCGCGCACTCCGCGGTGAACTCGTCGGCGGACCGCAGGGCCAGTTCGAGCACGCGGCGGCAGGGGACGACGAACAGGTCGACGAGTCCGGCGTCGACGTCGTTCCAGAGGACGGCGTGGTCGGCGCGCAGCCCGCGCACGACGAGCTCACGGGTCACCACATATCCCTGGGCAGCGGCCCACTTCGCGCACATGGCGTGCTGGCTGCGCGAGTCCACGAGGAAGGGGTCGGCGTCCAGTTCCTCCAGGGGCGTCAGGCTGGCGATCGCCGCGACCCGCACCGCGCGGGCGGCGCTCCCCCCGCCGGCATCTCCCATGGCGTCCCCCTCACCTCTGGCGTCAGCCGTCGACACTACTCCTGGCCGTAGGCTCGGAGACAGTCACACGAAGGAGGAACGGGTGCGTGCCGACGTCACGGTCACCTGGTGGGGCCATGCCACGTGCACGGTGGAGGACTCGGGCATCCGTGTGCTGACCGATCCGCTGTTCGTGCGCCGGCTTGCGCACTTGCGCCGCCGCAGGGGCGCGCTCCCGCCCGCGCGTGCGGCCGTCGCCGATGTCGTGCTGCTGTCGCATCTGCACGCCGACCATCTGCACGTGCCGTCCCTGGCGCGCCTGGCGCCGGGTACGCGCGTCCTGGTCCCGCGCGGCGCCCCCCGCTCCGTGCCGGGCCTGCGCAAGCTGTCCCACCTGCGGTTCACGGAGGTCGTGCCGGGCGACGAGATCCCCGTGGGGGGCAGCGGCGGCGTCGCCGTGCGCGTCGTCCCCGCCCTCCACGACGGCCGCCGCCTCCCCCTCGGCCCCCACCGGTCCCCCGCCCTCGGCTACGTCGTCGAGGGCCGCGCCCGTACCTACTTCGCCGGGGACACCGGCCTGTTCGACGCGATG
The DNA here is from genome assembly GCF_030388665.1 of Streptomyces flavofungini. Lineage (NCBI taxonomy): Bacteria > Bacillati > Actinomycetota > Actinomycetes > Kitasatosporales > Streptomycetaceae > Streptomyces > Streptomyces flavofungini. The sequence goes on from NZ_CP128846.1 coordinate 1,735,112, forward strand.
GCCGAGGAGGTGGGGCCCGTCGACGTGGCGCTGCTTCCCGTGGGCGGCTGGGGCCCCTACCTCGGGCACGGCCATCTGGACCCGGCCCGCGCCGCCGAGGCCCTGGCACGGCTCGCGCCGCGCAGCGCGGTGCCGGTGCACTACGGCACGTACTGGCCGATCGGCATGGACGCGGTGCGGCCGCACGAATTCCACGGTCCGGGGGACGAGTTCGTGCGCCAGGCCGCCCGCCGCGCGCCGGGCGTGGCCGTGCACCGGCTGGGGCACGGCGAGTCCGTGCGGCCGGAGGTCGCCCGATGATGCTCGCCGCCGCGGCGACGGTGACGCCGGAGTCCACCCAGCAGGCGGTGGGCTATCCCTCGCTGTTCCTGCTGGTGGTCCTCGGCGCGCTGGTGCCGGTGGTGCCGACGGGCGCGTTGGTGAGTTCGGCGGCGGTGGTGGCCTTCCACCAGACCGACACGTCGCCGTTCGCGCTGCTCATCGTGTTCGGGGTGGCGTCGCTCGCGGCGTTCGCCGGGGACATGGGCCTGTACTGGCTCGGGCAGCGCGGCATGCGGTCGAAGAACGGCTCGCGCTGGCTGGAGGCCATCCGGGACCGGGCCCCGGAGGAGCGGCTCGTCCGGGCCCAGGACAAGCTCCAGGACCACGGCGTCCTGGTGCTCGTCCTGTCGCGCCTGGTCCCGGCGGGCCGCCTCCCGGTGATGCTGGCCTGCCTCCTCGCGAAGCTGCCGCTGCGCCGGTTCGCCCGCGGCAACCTCCCGGCCTGTCTGGCCTGGGCGGTGACGTACCAGCTCATCGGCATCCTCGGCGGCTCCCTGTTCGAGGAGCCCTGGCAGGGCGTGGTCCTCGCCGTCGGCCTCACGGTCGTCATCAGCCTCGCCCCGACGGTGTGGCGCCGCCTGCGCAGGGCCCGCTCGACGGCCCGCTGAACGCGGCGGCCGGCCTCAGCCGGTGAGCACCCGGGACCCGCCCACCGGCAGATCCCACAGGTCCCCCCGCTCCCGCCCGGCCGCCGCCCAGGCGTCCCGCACCCGCACCAGCGGCTCCAGGACCGGCTCGGCCGACAGCAGGAACGTGCCCCAGTGCATGGGCGCCATCCGCCGCGCCCCCACGTCGAGCGCGGCCCGCACCGCCTCCTCCGGGTCGCAGTGCACGTCCCGCAGCCACCAGCGCGGCTCGTACGCCCCGATGGGAAGGAGCGCCAGGTCGATCCCGGGGTAGCGCTCCCCGATCCGCCCGAACCAGTGGCCGTAGCCCGTGTCCCCGGCGAAGTACACCCGCTGCCCGTCCATGTCGGTGAGCACCCAGCCGCCCCACAGGCTCCGGCAGGTGTCCCGCAGTCCGCGCTTGGACCAGTGGTGCGCCGGTACGAAGTCGAAGCGGACCCCGCCGAGTCGGGCACCCTCCCACCAGTCGAGTTCGACGACGCGGGTGAACCGGCGGCGCGTGAACCAGCGGGCGAGGCCCGCGGGTACGAGGACGGGGGTGTCGCGCGGGAGCCTGCGGAGGGTGGGGGCGTCCAGGTGGTCGTAGTGGTTGTGGCTGATGACCACGGCGTCGACGCGGGGCAGTGCGGTCCAGGGGACGCCGACGGGTGTGACGCGGGCGGGGGTGCCGAGGATCCTGCGGGACCAGACGGGGTCGGTGAGGACGGTGAGCCCGCCGACGCGCAGCACCCAGCTGGCGTGCCCGGCCCAGGTCACCGCGACCGTGCGGGAGTCGACGCGGGGCAGCGGGCCCGGCGCGTACGGCAGCCGCGGGATGTCGGCGAGCGCGGCGGGCGGCGGCCTGAGCACTCCCTCGCGGGCGAACCGGGCGAAGGCCCGCAGCCCGGGCAGCGGCGCGGTGAGCCGGTCGGCGAAGGACTTGGGCCACAGCCGGACGGTGCCGGGGGTGCGGAGCGGGACGGCCCGGGGCGCGGGCGCGGCACCCTCGCCCGGCGCTTCCCCCACGCCCCGCGCCTCCTCCGCGGGCTCCGCCCCGGTCCCGCCTCCCCCGCCTCCCCCCTCCGGGGCCGCACGGGCCCGCCGCGCCGGCTGCGTCTGCTCTGCCTGTTCGCTGTCCTGTGGCTGCTGCCGCGTCTGCTGCGTCACCGAGGAGGCTCCCATCGCTGTGCTTCGGCACGGAGGTCGTCGAAGGCCGCTTCGAACAAGGTCAACGCCCTTTCCACGTGGGGTAGTTCCAGGGGGTCGGGGGCGGCGAGCGCGGCCATCCGCTCCCCCGGGTCCGTGCCGAGGAACGGCCCCGTGGACAGGCGGACGCGCAAGGCGGCGATGTCGTCGCCGAAGCGGTGGCCGCCGGGGGCGGGCATGGCGAGGTGTGCGCCCAGGAAGTCCTCGAGCTCCTGCGCGTCGGTCACACCGCGCGCGGCCAGGTCGGACCGCAGCGGCCCGAGGTCGGCGTACAGGTGCCGCCCCGCTCGCGGTGGCCGCGCGAAGCCGCCCGCCGCGACCACCGCCTCCCGGAGCGCCGCGGCGACGCGGGCGTGCAGCCGGGTCGCCGCGCTCAGGCGGGCGGTGATCTCGTCGGGTTCCCCCAGGGCGTACGCGGCCGCCGCGGCGACCGGCGCGGCCGGGGACGCGCCGAGCGCGGTGAGGACGTCCAGGACACGGGCGCGCAGGGCCGCCGCCGGGCCGCCCGCGGGGAACCGGGCGACGGCCGCGGGCAGGGCGGGCGGCAGGAAGGCGCCGGACAGGTCGCAGACGACGGTGACCCGTTCGGGGGCCATCTCGGCGGGGCCGACCAGGACGGTCTCGTGCGGGCGGTGCAGGGTGTCGCGCCAGGTCTCGTCGCTGACGATGTGCAGGCCCTCGCCCGCCGCCGCCTCCACGGCCTCGTGCACGACCTCCGGCGGCGGCACCGTGGCTGTCGGGTCGTCGGCGACCGACATCACGAGCAGACGCGGCGAGCCGCCCTCGGCGCGGACGCGGCGGACGGTTTCGAGGAGGGCGTACGGATCGGGGACGCCGCCGCACTCGGCGGGCGTCGCCACGTGGTACACCGACCGGCCGAGGAGGCGTACCTGGGGCTCCCACCAGGCGGCGCACGGGCGCGGCAGGAGGACGTCGCCGCCGACGGCCGCGGTGAGCGCGAGCAGCAGCGGCGCGGCACCGGGCGCGGCGGCGACGTGGTCGCGCTCGGCGGGCAGGCCGCGCCGGGTCCAGTAGCCGCAGGCCGCGTCGAGCAGCGCCGGGTCGCCGCCGGGCGGCTGGGCGTGCGAGCGGCCCGCGGCGGACGCGAGGACGGCGGTGAGCTCCGCGAGGACCGGGAGCCCGGGCTCCGGCAGCGGCGGGCCGTACCGGACGCGGCCGCGACCCTCGTGGTCCGTCCGCCGCATGGGTACCTCCGAGCGCTGCCGTCACCTCTCGTGTGCCGTCGGGTGTCTGCGTACCCACGGCGGCGCCGCTCCACCTTCCGGTGGTCGGCCACTTGACCAGACCGGCGGTCAGCGGGCGGACGCCCGGTCGCGGCGCAGCCGGTGCACGGCGGCGCCCAGGGCCCCGCTGACCAGCAGGCCGCCCGCGGCGAGTGCGGCCGGGGAGTCGGTGAAGCCGCCGTCACGCCCGGCGTGGACGCCGTGGGCGGCGGGGGCCGTATGGGTGGGGTGGTGAGTGGGCCGGTGGGTGGGGGTGTGGGCGGTACGGGTGACGGTGAACGTCGCCTTCCACCGGCCGTCGTCGTGGCAGGCGCCGTCCACGGCCCACTGCGACTCGGGGCCCACGGCGTTCGGGCCGACGCCCTCGAAGGACGCGGCCGCGGCGATGCGGGCCGTGCCCCGGTAGGCGACCCCGGCACCGTCCCCGTTCTCGGCGTCGTCCCTCATCCCGGTCTCGTCGCCCGTCGCCGTGCCCGGGTCCGCCCCCGTGCCCGGATCGGCTCCCGTGCCCGCGCCCGCCCCGGGGTCGTCCTCCTCGCCGGGCACGGTCCCGAGGTCGGGCTCGATGCCGGTGTCCGGGCCCGGGTCCAGGCCGGACTCGCTGTCGGGGGCGAGTCCCTGCGGGTCGGTGGGGCCGTACGGATCGCCCTGCTGGTGCTGCCGTTCGTCCGGGAGCCCCTGGCCGCCCGGCACGCGCTGGAGCTGGACGCTGCCCTGCTCGAAGGCCTGCGAGCTCGCGGTCATGGTCTGCGGGGGCGCTCCGCCGGTGTCCGGACAGTACACGGAGACGGTGATCTGTTCGCCGGGGGCGAGCTGCTTCGGGGTGACGTCGGCGGTGGCGTCTCCCGCGTACGCGGACGGGGCGGCGGCGAGGGTGCAGAAGGCGGCGGTGGTGAGGGTCAGGGCGAGGTGCGGGACGGAAGTGCGCATGAGGTCATTCGAGCGTGGGGGTGCGGCATCCGCGCGGTGTGGCCTCCGGCCGGGTGACCGGGTCCGCGCCCCGCGCCTCACTCGACGAGGGCCGTCAGCTCGGCCTCAAGGCCCCTGCCCCGCGTCTCCACCAGCGCCGCCGCCACTTCGGCGAGTTTCCGGTTGGACTGCTGGGAGATGCGGCGCAGAAGGGTGAAGGCGCGGTCGGAGTCGCAGGTCACGATGTGCATGATGATGCCGCACGCCTGATCGACGACGGGGCGGGTGCGCAGTGCCTCGCCCAGGTGGTCCAGTTCCGTGAGCGCGGCGCGGTAGTGGCGGTCGCGGACCAGGCCCGCCGCCGCGAGGTCGCCGAGCGCCTGCGCGGGGCCGCAGCCCGCGTCGTCCAGGGTCCAGGGGCGGAAGCTGAACAGGCTGAGGGTGAGGGTGAGCCCGGAGCGCTTGAAGGGCAGCGTGATGCTCGCACGGACCCCGGAGTCCAGGGCGAGCGCGCGGTACTCCGGCCAGCGGTCGTCGTGCAGCAGGTCCCCCGCGTCCACCGGCGCGCCCCGCTCCTGGGCCGTGGGGATCGGCCCGTCGCCGGAGCGCAGCTGCGCCGAGACGAGGCCGGACAGGTCGGGGTGGGTGACGGCGGCCGGCTGCACCTGGCCGCCCTCCGTGACGGTCGCGCCCGCGCCGCAGCACTCGGTGGTGCAGCGCAGCGCCTGTTCGGCCAGTTCCGAGAGCCTGCGGGCCGGCAGGGCGGCTTCCGGCCCGTCCGTTCCGAGCAGCACCGGCATGCTGACACACCTCCTCGTCGTCTCCTCTTGTCCTCCGAAACTGCGTGAAGTCGCGTGCAGTCGCGGCTGCGCTTCCGGGGTTCCGGGGTTCCGTGTTTCCAGGGGCCGGGGTTCCGTGTTTCCGTGGTTTCCAGGTTCCGGTCACATCCGCCCCGTGTTCCCTCTCCCCTGGTGTCCGGGTTCCCGGTGAACCCCCCGGAAAACGGTCCCAGCGGCTACGTTCGTGGCATGGCGGACACCGACCGATTCAGTGAGGACCTGGCGGACTTCGTGCGCCGGGTCGCGGAGTTGAAGGCATCGCGTGCCGTCCCCTCGGGTGACCTGGGCACCATGCTCGACGCGGCGCTGTTCGAACTCGATCACGTGGCGGAGCGGCTCTGGCCGGACTTCGAGCGGCTGGCCGCGGACGGCCCGGCGGTGGGCGCGACAGCGGTGTGGGACGACCAGAGGCTGCTGCGCGCCGTCTTCCAGCGGTTCCCGCTGCCGGTCGCGCTGGTCGACGGCGAGACGGTGGTGCGGCGTCTGAACACGGCGGCGGCGGATCTCACGGGGGTGCGGGGCGGGTACGCGACGGGGCGGCCGTTCGCCGGTTTCCTGACGCCGTCCGACCGGACCGCGTTCCGCTCCCAGGCCGCCGCGGTGGCCCGCAGGGAGGGCGACCGGAGCCTGACGGTCCGGTTGCAGCATCAGCCCCGGCTTCCGGTGCGGGCGACGCTGACCGCGCTGCGGCCGGGCAACGAGCCCCGCACGGTCGTCCTCGTCGTCCTGCAGCCCCCCGACACCAGGGAGCCGCTGCCCCGGAGCGTACGGGGGCAGACGCCGGACCTCGCCGAGGCGACCCGGAACGCCGAACTCCTCGAGCTGACGGACGCCATGACGGTCGCGCTGCTCACGGCGCCGAGCGGGGACCCCACCGGGGTGCTCGCCCGGGTCCCGGAGGTGCTGCACGGCCGGTTCGCCGACTGGGTGATCGCCGACGAGGGCGCGCAGCCGCGGCGGCGCACGGTCCTCGGCCCCGAGGGCGGCCCGGTCGCCGACGTCCTCGCGCAGGACCCGGCCGACTGCCCCCTGGTGATGGAGACGGCGCGGTGCGGGGCACCGACGCTGCAGGTGCGGCCGGATCCGCCGGACAGCTTCGGCCGGGACGCGAGCGGCGCGCCGGTGCTGGTGCGCGCGCACGTCACGTCCCTGCTGTGCGTGCCGCTCACGGCGGAGCCCGGCGGTCCGGTGGAGGGGGTGCTCAGCCTGTTCAGGACCGGCGCGCGCCTCGCGTTCTCGATGGCGGAGGCGCGCGCCGTGGATGTGATGTCCCGGCACATCGCCCTGGCTATGCGGCGCCCGGGGTGACGCGGGCGGCGCGGGCCTGCTCCTCGCACCGGGCGGCGGCCGCGCGGTGGGCGGCCTCGCACAGCACCTCCTCGCGCATCCGCCCGCAGCAGCGGCTGATCAGGCGGGACACGTGCATCTGGGAGATCCCCAGGTGCTCGGCGATGCGGCTCTGTGTCATGTCGCGGAAGAACCGCAGGTAGAGGATGGTCCGCTCGCGTTCGGGCAGTTGCGCGAGGCGCGGTTTGACGGCCTCGCGGTCGACGACGACGTCGAGGGCGGGGTCGGGGCCGCCGAGGGTGTCGCGCAGGGCGTAGCCGTCGTCGCTGCCGGGGAGTTCGGCGTCCAGGGACAGCGCGGTGAAGCTGTCGAGCGCTTCGAGTCCGGTCGCCGCGTCCTCCTCGCTCATCTGGGCCCGCTCGGCGATCTCGGCGATGCTGGGGGTGCGCCCCGGGGTGGTCTGGGTCAGGTCCTGGCAGGCGAACCGTACGCGGTTGCGCAGGTCCTGCACCCGGCGCGGCACGTGCAGCGTCCACATGTGGTCGCGGAAGTGGCGTTTGATCTCGCCGGTGACGGTCGGTACGGCGTAGCTCTCGAAGGCGTTGCCGCGCTCGGGGTCGTAGCGGTCGACGGCCTTGACCAGGCCGAGTGCGGCGACCTGGCGCAGGTCGTCGAGGGCTTCGCCGCGGTTGCGGAAGCGGCCCGCGAGCCGTTCGGCCATGGGCAGCCAGGCCCGCACCAGTTCGTCGCGCAGGGCGTCCCGCTCGGGTCCGTGGGGCAGTTCGCAGAGCCGCTGGAAGGCCGCGGCGGTGTCGGGAGCGTCGTCGTGGGGGTGCCGCCTGGACCGCGATCGCTGCGCGCGCGGGGGATTGGCGTGTGCGGGGCGTACCGCGCCGTGGTGGCGGGTCGCATCCTGGGATCGTGCTGCATCGGATCGCATGACGCGTGCAACTCCCTTTGAGCCGGTGCTTGGTGTGGACGGTCACCGTGGGAGGGCGCGCGCTCGTCGCACGGGGCACACCCGAAGTGAGCAAACCGCTCCCACGGACGTGCCTCCGGTCCGAAGCACTGCCCTTCCGCCTGCCCCACGCATCGAGAGGCAAACACCCCCCGAGGGCGACGGCCCCGATCCCACCCCGGCCCGGACTGGTCCTCCTGGAGCCTCGATGTGAGAAATCCCGCCGTACGGGCACCCGGGCGGGCGAAGGCTCGCACCGCAGTGGCCGGACGGACCGGAACAGCCAGAAATGGGGGTCAGCGCCAATGGAGCGGTACGTGAGGGAAGTCATGACTCCGGGAGTGACGGCGGTCAGGCCCGACGCGTCGCTCGTGGAGGCCGCGCAGCTGATGCGCGCCGAGGACGTCGGCGGAGTCGTGGTGACGGGCGGCGGCCGGCTCATCGGGGTGCTCACCGACCGGGACATCACGCTGCGTGCCGTGGCCGACGGCGTCGACCCGCTGACGGTCAGCGCGCAGTCCGTGTGCACCCCGAACCCGGTGGTGGTCGCCCCCGACGACGCGGTGTCGGAGGCCGTCGGCCTGATGCGGGCCCACGCGGTGCGCCGGCTGCCCGTCGTCGAGAACGGCAGGCCCGTCGGCATGGTGAACATCGGCGACCTGGCGGGCGGCCTGACGACAGGCAGCGTTGACCTGTCGTTCGAGCGGGGCGACGGGGCCGGGTTGCCGGGCAGTTCCGGGAGTTGACTCCGGCAGGTGATTTTGGTGATTCCGGTGATTCCAGGGCCGAGGGGTCAGGAGCCCGTCGAGCGGTCAGGATCCAGGCGGCCGGGAGTCAAGGGGTTCGGCCCAGGAGGTTCAGGAGCGCGGTCTGGGCGTCCGCCCCCGGCGGGGGCTGGACGGCGGGGGCGAAGAGGCCGCTCTTGCTCAACTCGCCCGCGTACGGCGCCACTTCGTTCGCGGCGGCGGCGACGAGGTCGTCCGGGAGCCGCTCGTCGGCGCCGATCGCCCGGGACAGGTCCCAGGCGTGCACGACGAGGTCGGTGACCATCTGGGCGCAGTAGTCGGCCGCGGGCGTCGGGCCGTACGAGAGGTGCACGGTCCGGTCCAGGGCGCCGCGTTCGCCGAACGCGGTGCGGGCCGCGTCGGCCGCGGTGTCCCAGGAGGCGACCGGGTCGGGGCCGAGGACGTCGCCGTCGAAGCTGTCACCGACGGACGCGAGGGTGGCGCCGTCGCGGACCAGCGGCGGGACCCACAGCTGCTCGACGACGAGGTGACCGACGAGGTCCCGTACGGTCCACTCCGCGCAGGGCGTCGGCGCGTCCCACTGGTCGGCGCGGACGGCGTGCACCCGGTCGGTGAACAGGTCGAGGGCCCGGCCGTGGCGCCGCGGCAGTGAGGTGGTGTCCGTCGCGCTCATGTCGCCTCCGGTGTGTCTCCCGTGTCCTTCGCGGCGAAGACGCCTGTCTCCAGTGAGGACATCCGACTCCCGTGCGGGCTTGTGACTCCGTCTCCCGTGCGGGCTTGTGACTCCAGTGAAGACGGAACGGGCCGGGACATCCAGGATTGAGGGCCGGAAGGGGCGGGCCCGATGGCACCGCGTGGGTACCGAGGGGAATGACCGGGCCCGCGGTCCGAGCCGGCCCGGCGGACTCCGCCGGGCCGGACGCACCGGGTTTCCGTCCACGGCCGACGCCCCGGAAGAAGGCTAGGGCTCCCGCGACGACGGCCGGCCCGTCCGGTACAGCGACACATTAGGCGGGTGCCCACGGGCCCACGATCCGCTCGGCGCGGCGAGTGTCCGAATAACGCACCGCGACACGCCGCCGCACCGCCCGCGCGCCGCCGCGCGCCCTCAGCCGCGCAGCGTCTGCGACGGCAGTTCCCCGAAGCGCGTCCGGTACTGCTCGGCGAACCGGCCCAGGTGGGTGAATCCCCAGCGGTGGGCGACGGCGCTCACGCACTGCTCGTCGGGGACGGCCGCGCGCAGTTCGTCCCGCACGCGCTGCAGGCGTACGTCGCGTACGTACGCCATGGGGGACATCCCCACGTAGCGTCGGAAGGCCTCCTGGAGCCAGCGCACCCCGACGCGGGCCTCGGCGGCGAGGACGGCGGCGGTGAAGGGGTGCTCGGGCCGCTGCTGCACGGCGTCCATGGCGCGTTTGACCGGCGCGGGCCGCAACCGGGCGACGGGGTCGGTGAGCTGGTCGCGGTAGGGGTGTCCCGCGGCGAGCAGCAGGCCGTTCAGGAGGGCTTCCTGCAGGGGCGCGGAGACCAGGGATCCGCTCAGCATCGCGGACTCGTCGAGGAGGTCGTCGGCGACCGCGCGGACCAGCCGGGTCCAGCCCCGGCCGGGCCCCTGGCCGGTGTCGAAGCCGGGGTCGAGCGGCACCGGGCCGCGGACGGGCCGGTCGAGCAGCGTCTCCAGGCTCTCCTCCAGGGCCACCCGGTCCAGCTTCACGGCGAGCACCCGGCAGTCGCCGGACCAGCGGTCGACGACGGTGTCGCCGCACGGCTGGTAGACGGCGGCCCTGTCGGGCGTGGTGAGCACGGGAGCGCCGGAGCCCTGGCGCCAGGTCATGTGGCCGCTGAGCGGGATGTTGACGTGGTACGACCCGAGTTCGCCGAGGCGCACCCGCACGTCGGTGTGGCAGGTCAGGCCGCCGACGGTGACCGCGCCGAGCCGCCCGATGGCGAACTCGGCGCGGAAGGAGCGCTGTCGGTCGAGCACGTCCAGGAAGTTGCTGTAGTAGGCGGTGACCAACACCTCCCGGGCCTCGTCCACGTCACTGGTCCGAAAGGGCGTCCTGACAGCCACGGTCTCCCCCCACTGCGCTGCGTACGGCGTGGTTTCACCACGCTACCCGGCGCGCTAGCGGGCCCGTTCCACTCTTTGCTCGTCCCATACGGCCTCCGGGGTCTCCCGGACGCGGCCGTCGGCGCCGAAGACGAGGTACCGGTCGAAGGAGCGGGCGAACCAGCGGTCGTGGGTCACGGCGAGCACCGTGCCCTCGTACGCCTCGAGGCCCTCCTGCAGTGCTTCGGCCGACTCCAGGTCCAGGTTGTCGGTGGGTTCGTCGAGCAGCAGGGCGGTGGCGCCCTCCAGCTCCAGGAGCAGGATCTGGAAGCGGGCCTGCTGGCCGCCGGAGAGCTTCTCGAAGCGCTGCTCGGCCTGCCCGGTGAGTTCGTAGCGGCGGAGGCGGGACATCGCCGCGCCCCGGTCCTTCGCGTGCTCGCGCCACAGGATGTCGAGCAGGGTGCGGCCGAACAGCTCCGGGTGGGCGTGGGTCTGCGCGAAGTGTCCCGGCACCACGCGCGCGCCGAGCTTCCACTCCCCCGTGTGGGCCACCGGGTTGTCGTGTTCGCCGGGGTCTCCGGCGAGGAGGCGCAGGAAGTGCGACTTCCCGGAGCCGTTGGAGCCGAGCACGGCGACCCGCTCGCCGTAGAAGACCTCCAGGTCGAAGGGTTTCATCAGGCCGGTCAGTTCGAGGTTCTTGCAGGTGACGGCCCGGACGCCGGTGCGGCCGCCGTGCAGGCGCATGGTGATCTCCTGCTTGCGCGGCGGCTCGGGCGGCGGTCCTGCCTCCTCGAACTTGCGCAGCCTGGTCTTCGCGGCCTGGTAGCGGGAGGCCATCTCGTCGCTGCGCGACGCGTACTGCTGCATGTCCAGGACCAGCTTCTTGAGCTGGGCGTGCTTCTCGTCCCAGCGGCGGCGCAGCTCCTCGAAGCGCGCGAAGCGCTCCTGGCGCGCCGCGTGGTACGTCCCGAAGCCCGCGCCGTGCACCCACACCTCGGAGCCGCCGGGGCTCGGCTCCACGCTGACGATCTTCTCGGCGGAGCGGGCGAGGAGCTCGCGGTCGTGGCTGACGAACAGGACGGTCTTGCGGGTCTCCTTCAGGCGCTGCTCCAGCCAGCGCTTGCCGGGGACATCCAGGTAGTTGTCGGGCTCGTCGAGGAGCAGCACCTCGTCGGTGCCGCGCAGCAGCGCCTCCAGGACCAGGCGCTTCTGCTCGCCGCCGGAGAGCGTGCGCACCTCGCGCCACTGGGCCTTGTCGTACGGGACGCCGAGCGCCGCCGTCGTGCAGATGTCCCAGAGCGTCTCGGCCTCGTACCCACGGGCCTCGGCCCAGTCGGAGAGCGCCTGCGCGTACTGGAGCTGGGCCGCCTCGTCGTCGACGGTCATGATGGCGTGCTCGGCGCGGTCGACGGCCCGGGCGGCCTCGCGGATGCGGGGCTGCGCCACGGACACGAGGAGGTCGCGCACGGTGGTGCCGTCGCGGACCGAGCCGACGAACTGGGGCATCACGCCGAGGCCGCCGCTCACCGTCACGCTGCCGCCGTGCGGCTGGAGCTCCCCCGCGACGAGCCGGAGCAGTGTCGTCTTGCCCGCGCCGTTCGCCCCGACCAGCGCCACCACCGCGCCCTCGCCCACCCGGAACGAGACGTCACCGAGCAGCGCTCGCCCGTCCGGCAGGTAGTACTCCAGGTGCGCGGCTTCCAGATGTCCCATGCGGGCGATTCTCCGGGGCGCCGCTCGGTGACGGCAAACGGATTCTCGGGGCCGTGCGCAGGACGGATTCCTACCGCCAAGGCGGTATCAGGGGGCCTCAGGGCGGTATCACGGGGCCGGGGCGGTATTCAGAGGGGGCCTCGCGGCGCCAGGGCGGCGCCAGGGGGCCTCGCAGGGGTCGATCCGTTGCAGATCGCCGCCGGGGGGTATGCGGTCCCCATGACCTCAGATGCCGACCGCCCCCTGTCCCCGGCCCGCGGGCCCCGGAACCGGATGATCGCGCTCGACCGGCGGGTCTTCGACGCCGTGGCGACGCGGCACTGGCCCGGCGCCGACCGGCTGCTGCCGCGGCTCAGCCACGCCGCGAACCACGGGCGCCTCTGGTTCGCCACGGCGGCCGCGCTCGCCGCGACCCGGAGCCCGCGGGCCAAGCGTGCCGCCGCCCGGGGCGTGGCCTCGCTCGCGGTGGCGTCCGCGACGATCAACACGCTCGGCAAGCGGTCGGTGCGGCGGACCCGCCCGGCCCTCGACCCGGTGCCGCTCGTGCGCAGGCTGAAGCGGCAGCCCGCGACCACGTCCTTCCCCTCGGGGCACGCCGCGTCCGCGGCGGCCTTCGCCGTCGGGGTGGCCCTGGAGTCGCCCCGGCTCGGCGCGGTCGTCGCCCCGCTCGCGGGCGCCGTCGCGCTGTCCCGCGTCTACACGGGCGTGCACTTCCCGAGCGACGTCCTCGCCGGTGCGGCCCTGGGCGCGGGTGCCGCGTACGCCGTGCGCGGCCTGGTGCCGACCCGGTCCCAGCTGCCGCTGCCGGGCCGGCCGCGCGCTCAGGCCCCGGCCCTGCCCGGCGGGCGCGGCCTGGTCGTGGTCACCAACAGCGGCGCGAAGACCGCCGACCGCGTGCGTGAGCTGCTCGACGTCCTGCCGCACGCCGAGGTGGTGACCTGCGCGCCGGACGGCCTGGTGGCCGAGTTGGAGAAGGCGGCGGCCCGGGCCCGCGCCCTCGGGGTGTGCGGCGGCGACGGCACCGTCAACGCGGCCGCGTCGGTGGCCCTGCGGCACGGCGTGCCGCTCGCGGTCCTTCCCGGCGGCACGCTCAACCACTTCGCGGCCGACCTCGGGGTCGAGGGGCCTCGTGAGCTGGCGCGGGCCGTGGAGGTGGGCGACGCGGTCGCGGTGGACGTCGGGCGCTTCCGCTCCCGCACCGGTTCCGGGCACTTCCTCAACACCTTCAGCCTCGGCGTCTACCCCGAGCTGGTGCGCGAGCGGGAGCGGTGGTCGCCCCGGATCGGCGGCTGGCCCGCGGGCGTGCTCGCCGCGGCGCGCGTGCTGCGCTCCGACCAGCATCCGCTGCGCGCCGAGATCGGCGGCACCGAGCGGGCGCTGTGGCTGCTGTTCGCCGGGAACTGCGTGTACAACCGGCTCGGTCCGACGCCCACGCGGCGGTTCGACCTCGCCGACGGGCTGCTCGACGTGCGCATCGTGCACGGCGGCCGCAAGCCGGGCTCCCGGCTGCTCGCGGCGGCCCTGACGGCTCCGGTGGAGCGCTCCCCCGTCCAGACCGCGGCCCGCCCGCGCCAGCTGCGCCTCGACGGGCTCGCCCCCGGCACGAAGATCGCGTACGACGGCGAACTCTCCTCGGCCGAGGGCGAGTTGCTTCTTGACAAGCTGCCGGAGGCACTGACCGTGTACCGGCCCTCGCTGGCCACGTGACCCACGTCGCCAGAGCCCCCCACTGACCGCCACTGACCGCATGGTGAGACGGGGGTCTCACACTTCGACACGAGCGGCTTACAGTGCCGTCATGTCAGCCCTTCACCACACCCACGCCGAGACCGCCGTCTACACGCACGGGCACCACGAGTCCGTCCTGCGCTCCCACACGTGGCGCACCGCCGCCAACTCCGCGGCCTACCTTCTCGGTTCGCTCCGCCCCCATCAGCGGATCCTGGACGTCGGCTGCGGCCCCGGCACCATCACCGCGGACCTGGCCGCGCTGGTCCCTGACGGGCACGTCACCGGTGTCGACCGCGCACCCGAAATCCTCGACCGGGCGCGTGCCATGGCCGCCGGGCGCGGCCTGGACAACGTCTCGTTCGCGGTAGCCGACGCGCACGCCCTCGACCACCCCGACGACACCTTCGACGTCGTGCACGCCCACCAGGTGCTCCAGCACGTGGGCGACCCCGTGCGGGCGCTGCGCGAGATGCGCCGGGTGTGCCGCCCGGGCGGCGTCGTCGCGGTGCGCGACAGCGACTACGCGGCGATGACCTGGTACCCGCACGTGCCGGGCCTGGACGACTGGCTCGACCTGTACCGGCGGGTCGCCCGGTCCAACGGTGGCGAGCCGGACGCCGGGCGGCGCCTCAAGTCCTGGGCGCGGGAGGCCGGTTTCAGCGAGGTCACGGCGTCGGCGGGCACGTGGTGCTACAGCACGCCCGAGGAGCGGGCCTGGTGGAGCGAGCTGTGGGCGGACCGCACGGTGGCGTCGGCGTACGCGGAGCGCGCGACGGCGTCCGGGCACGCGGACCACAAGCAGTTGGCGGCGGTCGCGGCGGCCTGGCGGGAGTGGGGGCGGGCGGAGGACGGCTGGTTCGTGGTGCTGCACGGGGAGTTGCTGTGCCGGGCTTGAGGCGACCCGCGTGAGGTGGCCCGCATGAGGTGACCTCCGCCAGGGGGCGCGGGCGGCGGGGCGGCGCCGGGGAGGCTCACTCCCTGGGCGGAGCCGGGCTCACTCCCTGGGCGGGGCCGGGCTCACGCCCTGGGCGGGGCCGGGCTCACGCCCTGGGCAGCAGCGGGCCCAGGGGTCCGAGGTCCAGGTTCAGGTCCTCGGGCCGCAGCCCGTAGCGCTCGCGGAGCCGCGTCATGCGGTCCTCCAGGAGCATCAACGTCATGCCGACACGCTCCTCCTGATCCTCCGTCAGCTCACCGGACTCGAAGCGGCGGATCGCCTGCCGCTCCATCAGCTCGCGCAGCAGCTCCACGACGGTCAGGACGAGGGCGACGAGGTCGCGCTCCACGGTGTCCGGTTCCAGGTCCATCGTCCTCATGAGGCCTCCCGTTCCCTCTTGCTCATGGCGCCTCCGGGTCGGTACGCCGGTCGCCCGCGCCCCGGTCGCCGTCCGCGGCCGTCGGCCACGGCGAGGGCACCTGGGCGTTGACGGCGCTGATCAGCGCCTTCAGGTCGATGCGGACGAGGTCGACGTCCGCGATGCGCAGGGTGATGGCGCCCGTGATGACCACGCCGCCGGCGAGCAGCCGGTCGAGCACGTCGACGAGCGCGATCTCCCGGCGCGCGAACGGCTGGACGGACGCGCGCCCAAAGCGGTCGGCCGCCGCGCTCACGGCGCCCCACCCACGTCCTGACGTGCCGCGCCCTCCCCGCCGTGCGGTGTCTCCCCCGCGCCGGGGTCGTCCGTGAGACCGGGGTCATCCGTGAGACCGGGGTCGTCCGTGAAGGAGTACGCGGCCCACGGCCCCGTCACCTCCACGCGGAGCCCCGGCCTCGTGCCCTGCGTGCGGCCGATCAGCTCCAGGAACTCCTCGGACCACGTACGCGGCACCAGATAGGCGGAGTTGAGGATGTTCCGGCCCGCTCCGGCGTCGGTGAGCGGACCGCTCTGCACGGGGTGCAGCCGGGCGTCGGCCGCGTACCGGGCGAGGTCGCCGTGCAGGCGCCGCGTGAACACCTCGGCCCGTGCCAGGGCCTCCTCGCGCGCCGCGTTCCCGGCCCTGCGGCAGCGCAGATAGTCCCGCCCCGACCTCGGCGCGCGCGGGGCCGAGGCTGCGTCGGCCCCGGGGGCGTCGGCGTCCCCGCCCACACCCCCGTCCCCGTCCCCCGTTGCGGCGCCCAGCCACACCTTCACGCCCCACTCCACATGGCCGTCGATCCGGTCCAGGATGCGGTGCAGCCGCTCGGACTCGTCCTCCAGCATGGCGCGTACACCGCTGTCGTCGTGGAAGACCGTCGCGAGCCGCAGCGGCAGCGGACAGGTCACGGTCGCGAGGGCGGCGACGACGTTCTGGTGGGCGCGGGCCGTTTCCGCGAGCCACGCCAGGTCCTCCAGGTGCGCGCGCAACGCCTCCCGGCCGAAGTCCCGTTCGGGGACGGGGCTGACGACGGCCACCAGCCCCTCGTGGGCGAGCCGGCGCGGCGGCGCGCCGCCCACGCCGGTGAGGTCGGCGTGCAGCGGCGCGGCGAACGGGCGGCACACGGCGTACACATAGCGCAGGTCATCGTTCACGTTCGCGTTCTCCTCGGCCGTCTCGCCCGGTGCCGTCTTGCCCGGTGCCGTCAGCTGCGGTGGCGCCGCCGCGGTCGAGGGCGGCGCGGCCGTCGGCCGCCACGGCCGCCTCCAACTGCTGGACGCGGCGGCGCAGTTCGTCGTTCTCCCGCGCGAGCGCGGTCCGGCGCGCACCGCTGGACAGCGCCGGGTCGTCCTCCCACCAGTCGATGCCCATTTCCTTGGCGCGCTCCACGGAGGCGACGACGAGGCGGAGCTTGATCGTGAGCAGCTCGATGTCGAGCAGGTTGATCCGGATGTCGCCCGCGATGACGATGCCCTTGTCCAGGACGCGTTCGAGGATGTCGGCGAGGTTCGCGCCGCCCTGCGGGTAGGGCTCGGGCAAGCGGCTCGCGGTCGTCATCGGCGGTTCCGGGCGCCGTCGGCCGCGACGAGTTCGTCATCGCCGTCCTCGTCGTAGAGGTCCTCGTCGTCGCTCTCCTCCTCGTCGGCCAGGTTCTCGTCCGCCAGGTCCTCGTCGTCGACCGCTTCCGGGTCGGTGTCGGCCCTGTCGGTGTCCGCCGCGTCCTCCGCGTCCACCGCGTAGTCGCTCTCGTCCTCGTCGTCGCTCTCGTCCTCGTCCTCGTCCTCCGCGTCCTCGTCGTACGCCCCCTCGCCGTCCTCGCCCCCGTCCTCCTCCTCGTGTCCCTCGTACGCGCCCTCGGGGTCGTCCGCGCCCGCCGTCTTCTCCTCTTCCTCCTCCGCCACCGCCTCGTCGTGGCCGCGCACCACCTCGCCGTCGCGGATCTCGCCGCGCCAGCCGTCGCTCGCCTCGCCGCGCATCGACAGGTGCCGGGCGAAGTGCTTGAGGTCGAGGCGGACCCGGCGGCCCTGGGCGCGCCAGATGTTGCCGGTCTTCTCGAACAGGCCCTTCGGGTAGTACTCCACGACGAGCAGGACGCGGGTCAGCTGCTCGCCGAGCGGGTGGAAGGTGACCACGCCCTTCGTGGTGCCCTTCGCGCCCTCCGAGGTCCAGGAGATGCGCTGGTCCGGCACCTGCTCGGTGACGTGGGCCTTCCAGCTCCGGCTCGACCAGAAGATCTTGAGCTGCCAGTCCGAGTCCGTGTCGCCTGCCGCGCTCGCGCTCTTGACGCCCTTGGCGAACGTGGCGAAGTCCTGGAACTGCGTCCACTGGTCGTAGGCCTCGCGTACCGGCACGCCGACGTCGACGTACTCCAGGATGACGGTCGGCTTCTGGCCGCCCCCGCCCTTCTTGCGGCGCCCGGTGAGGTTCCGCACGGCTCCCTTGACCGAGTCCTTGAGGCGGCTGCCGCCGAGTTCCGCGGCGCTGCGCAGCGGGCCCTTGCCCTGGGTGAGCTTGCGGCCGCCTTCGAGGGCGAGCTTGCCGAGGCCGGGGCTGCGGCCGTCGGCGATGTCGTTGAGCTTGACGGTGGTCTCGCCGAGCTTGCGGCCGACCCCGATCAGGGCACGCTCGGCCTGCGCCATCGCGTAGGCCTTGGCCTCGTCCTTCAGGCGGTCCGCCGCCGGGCTGTGAGCGGCGGACCGCAGCATGTTCGCGGCACCGGCGCTGTCACCGGAGCCGTTGCCGGAGCCGTTGCCGGTGTCCTCGCGGGTCCGCTCGCGGGTCTCCTCGCGGGTGTCAGTCATCGCTGCCTCCCCGCGTCCGGGTGGCCTTCTTCGCGGTGCGCCGCTGTGTGCCCGTGCCGCGCTGCTGCGAGCCGCGGGCGCCGTCCGTGCCGCGCGAGCCCTGGGTCTTGCGGGACGGGCCCGTCTTGCGTTCGCCCCGGGCGGCCGACGTGGCCTTCTTCGTCGCCGAACCCGTCTTTCGCGCGCCGGCCTTGGCCGTACCGCCCGCGCTCTTGCCCGCGCCCTTGGCCTTGTCGGACGTCTCTGCGGCCTTGTCGGACGTCTCGTCGGCCTGGTCGGGCGCCTCGTCGGCGCCGGGCACGCCGTCCGTGTCGGGAGTGACCCCCGAGAGCCGGTCGCGCACGTCCAGGGTGCGGTCGTGCAGCCGGTCGGCGAGGCCTTCGAGCTGCCGGTCGAGCAGCGAGCCGGTGGCCGCCTTGCCGACGCCCCGCAGGTCCTGCTTCAGCTGGTCGCCGATCTCCTTGAACTGCGGGTTGTCCTCCAGCTGCCGGGTCACCGCGCCGACGAGCGCGCCGGGGCTGAGCTGCAGCCTGCGGCCCGCCACCATCGTGCCCACGGCGAAGGCGAGTTTCGCCTTCTTCGTGCGTCCGAGAAGGTACCCCGCGCCCACGGCGAGGCCCACTGCCAGTCGATTCATGACGTTCCTGTCCTCACTGCCCTGACGGTGCCGACGGTCGGTCGTCCGCCCGGGCCACGCCGCCGGCGGGTCCGTGGCCGAGACGGGCGAGGAGTTCGTCCTCGCGGCGGTCGAACTCGTCCTCGGTGATCTCACCGGCGTCCAACCGCTCGGCGAGCAGGGCGAGTTCCTCGGTGATGGCCGAGGGGTCGTAGTACTGCCGCTCAGCCTCCGCGGCCACCTGCCGGAGCACCCACAGGGTGCCCCGGGCCGGGGCCAGCGGCAGGGCGAGCAGTTCGCCGACGAGTCCCATGGACGGACCTCACCGCCTCAGCCCACGCCCGCAGGATCGTCGGCGGGCCGCGCCGGGCCCGGGTCGACGAAGCTGTACGGGGGCAGCGGGCCGTGTACGCGCAGTTCCAGGTGGGGGTGGTCCCGGCGCAGTTCCTCGACGGCGGCGACGAATCCGTCGGCGCGGTCGCGGCTCACCAGGAACGACACGTTCGCGAGCCAGCCGCTGCCGTCGGGTCCCGCGCTCACGGAGTCGGCGTGCGGCTCCAGGGCGCGCCGGACCTCGGCGCCGTCACCGGCCTCGCGGGCCCGCACGGCCGCGGTCACCTGCTCGCCGAGGCGCAGCTTCTGTTCGTAACTGCCGCCGCCCGCACGCTGGTTGGCCTCGACCATGGCGCGCAGCTCGGGGCTGTCGGCGAGCACCTGGTGCAGCACGGCCTGCTCGTCGTGGGCGGCCTTCACGTTGTACTCGGCCTTGCCTTCGAGGGCGCGCAGCCGCTCCTCGTAGTGCTCGCAGCGGTCGTCGAGCACCGCGAGGACGGCGTCGTCGTCCTGCGCGAGGCTGCCGAAGCGCATCGGCAGGACCGGGCCGCCCGCGCCCGCCTCGTCCAGGACGGATCGGTGCGCGAGCAGGTCACGGCGTTTGGGCCGCAGGTCGTCGGGGCTGTCGGAGACGAGCGCGGCGAGGCCGTCCCGGCGCAGGACGCGCACCTTCTGCGCGGGGTCGCCGATGCCGTCCATGCCGTCGGGAAGCGCCGGGTGCGCCGCGGCGGCGATGCCGTAGACGTACGTGGTCACTCCTGCTCCTCCTTCCTGCGGGACGACGTGCGCCGGGCGCGCGGCCGGGCGGGCTCCTCGTCGGCGCGGCCTTCCTCGCGGGCCTGCCGGAACGCGTCGGAGATGGTCTCCGCGGCGCCGGAGAGCGCGCCCTTGGACTTGCCGCGCGCGCCGGACTCGGTGATCTCGCCGACGAGGTCGGGCAGGCCGGGGCTCTTGTGCGGGCCCGCTTCCAGGTCGAGGCGGTTGCAGGCCTCGGCGAACCGCAGGTACGTGTCGACGCTCGCGACCACGACCCGCACGTCGATCTTCAGGATCTCGATGCCGACGAGCGAGACGCGGACGAACGCGTCGATCACGAGGCCGCGGTCCAGGATGAGTTCGATGACGTCGTACAGGCCGCTGGTGCCGCCTGCGCCGCCGGACTGCTGTGCTGGGACGACGGTCATGCCGACCGGTCCTCCTTGCCTTGGGTGTCGGTCTTGCCTGGGGTGTCGGTTGCCTTGAGGTCTCCGGGAACGTCCGGGGCGGGCCGGTCGCCGTCCGGTGGGGCGGGGGTCAGCCGCCGCCCGGCCGGGGCGGGTCGGCCCGCCCTCGCTCGTAGCGCCGCACACGCCGGTACCCGATCAGGTCGCCTTGCGGGTCGAGGGTCACGGCGTAGGTCGCGAGCAGGCTCATCGTGTCCGGCACGCGGGCCAGTTCGAGGACCTCGACGGCCAGGTCCCAGCCCTCTTCGGATCGTTCGAAGGACGACACGGACTCGACCGTCAGACCGGTGAGTTCCGCCAGTTGCTCACGCGCGCAGCGCAGCACGACGACGGGTCCGGGCACGTTGTCCGCGTCGGCCTTCTTCTGGTTCGTACTCTGCTTTCTCGACGTCTGGGTCATGGCCACCTCCTGGTCCGGGTGACCCCGCGGGCGCGGGCCAAACCCCTCGGGGCGCGGGGCCGTTCGTCCCGTCGTCGCTCCTTGCGCCCGTCGTCGCTACTTCCGCGTCCGCTCCGGCGCGCCCGCCACCCGCGCGGTCTCCGGCGACGCCGTGTCCAGCGGCACCGACCAGGACCGGACGAGGCCCAACTGCACGCCCTGGCGCGGGAGTACGGCGTCCAGGAGCCAGTCCGCGGCGACCCGGACGCGGTTGCCCGGCATCGCCGCCAGGTGGTAGCCGCGGGTGACGGCGCCGGCGAGGGGGCCGGACAGCGGGACGCCCAGCGGGTTGGCGGCGCCGCTGACGCCGCCGAGGTCGACGGTGAAGCCGAGGTCGTGGTGGCGGTAGGAGCGGCGCTTGCCGAGGCCGAGGGACGCGGCGACGTTGTGGCCCGCGGTCCTGCCCTGGCGCCAGGCGTGCTGGGCGGTCATCGCCGTGTACTGCCCCTTCTCGGTGAGGTCGGGCACGGCCGCCGCGTCGCCGCACGCGAACACCTCGGGGTGGTCCGGCACGTTCAGGAACGGGTCGACGCGCAGCCGGCCGCGCTCCAGGGGGCTGCCGATCCCGGCGACGAGCGGGTCGGGCCGGACGCCCACGCACCACAGCAGCGTGCGCGTGGGCAGAAGCTCGCCGTCGGAGAGGAGCACGCCCTCGCGGGTCGCCTCCTGCACGGACGTGCCCGTGCGGACCTGCACGCCGCGCCGCCGCAGCACGCGGTCCGCGGTGTCGGAGAGCCGCCGGTCCAGCTCGGGCAGGACGCGCGGGGCGATGTCGAGGAGCACCCAGCGCGGCTCGATGCCGGTCCGCAGCGGCTGCCGCCGCACCAGGGATCGAGTGAACAGCTCGCCGTGCGCGGCGACTTCGACGCCCGTGTAACCGGCTCCCGCCACCACGAACGTGCAGCGCGCCCGGCACGTCGCGGGGTCGTCGGCGGCCGCGGCGAGCTCGATCTGCCGCGTCACGTGGTCGCGCAGGTACAGGGCCTCGGGCAGTCCGCGGAAGCCGTGCGCGTGCTCGGCGACGCCGGGCACGGGCAGCAGCTTGTTGACGCTGCCGACGGCCAGCACCAGGCGGTCGTAGGAGAGTTCACCGTCCTGGCCCTCGGGGTCGGCGTAGTGCACGGCGCGGCGCGTCAGGTCGATGCCGTCGGCCTCGCCGAGCACGAGGCGTACGTGGCGCAGCGCGCCCGCGAGCGACACGGTGACGCGGCGCGGTTCGAGGACGCCCGCGGCGACCTGGGGCAGCAGCGGCAGGTACAGGAAGTAGTCGGTGGGGTTGAGCAGGGTGATGTCGGCCCGGCCGCGGGTCAGCCGCGACAGGGTGCGGGCGGCCTGGAACCCCGCGAAGCCTGCACCGACGATGACGACGTGCGGTCGGCTGGCAGTTCGGCTCACAGTGTGCCTCCGGCGTGGTCCGGTACGTCCGGTGTGTTCCGGAACGGAACTCCCGCGTGCCCGGGGACGCCCGGGGCGAAACGCCCGCCGTTTGCCGCCCTGCCCCCGGGTTACCCGGACCGCACACCGCAGCGAAGGGCGTGTGCCCCATGGCCGAGTCCGGATACGTCAGCGTGGAGCCACCCGTGGTGTCGGCGTACACGATTCCGGCGGACGCCCCCGAGGCCGACGGCACGTTCGCGTGGGACACCACGACGATCGTCGTCGCGGAGGTCTCCGGGGGCGACGCCACCGGCACCGGCTGGACCTACGCGCCCGCCGCCACCGTCGACCTCGTACGGGAACAGCTCTCGCCCGTCCTCGCGGGCCGCGACGCCCTCGACATCCCCGCCGCGCACGACGCGCTGACCAAGGCCGTGCGCGACACCGGCCGGGAAGGGCTCGCCGCCCGCGCCATCTCGGCCCTGGACATCGCCCTGTGGGACCTCAAGGCACGCCTCTTCGAGGTCCCGCTGGTCCGCCTCGTCGGCGCGGCCCGCGACGACGTGCCGGTCTACGGCAGCGGCGGCTTCACCACGTACCACGACACGCATCTGGCGGCCCAGCTCAACGGCTGGGTGCACGGCCAGCGGATACCGCGCGTCAAGATCAAGGTGGGCGAGGCCTGGGGGCGGGCCGCGGCGCGCGACGTGTCGCGGGTGCGGCGGGCCCGCGACGTGATCGGGCGGCAGGCGGAGTTGTACGTAGACGCGGGCGGCGCGTACACCCGCAAGCAGGCGGTCCGGATCGGCCGGGCACTCGCCGAGCACGGCGTGGGCTGGTTCGAGGAGCCGGTGTCCTCCGACGACCTGCGGGGGCTCGCGCTGGTGCGGGACGCCCTCGTCTGCGACATCGCGGCGGGCGCCTACGGGTACGGCCTCCCCTACTTCGCGCGGATGATCCCCTCCGTCGACTGCCTCCAGGCCGACGCCACCCGCTGCGGCGGCCTCACCGCGTGGCTGCGCGCCGCCGCGCTCGCCGAGGCCCACGGCCTGGAGGTGTCGGCGCGCGGCGCCCCGCACGCGCACGCGACGGTCGCGGCCTGCGTGCCGAACCTGCGGCACATCGAGTGGTTCCACGACCACGTCCGGGTCGAGTCGATCGTCTTCGACGGCGTCCTCGACCCGACCGGCGGCACGGTCCGCCCGGGCGGCGGCACCGGCCACGGGCTGTGCCTGCGGACGCCGGATGTGGAGGAGTACCGGGTCGCGTGAGGGCGCGCGGGGGCGTGGGGCGCGGGCATGCTCGCGCTCATGGACGCGATGAGGGATACCGGGTCGACCGGGGGACGCCGCGACGGCCGCGGCCACCCCTGCTGCGGGCGCCACCCCGGCTGCCGTGAACGCCACGACGGCCGGTGCCACCACGACTGCTTGACGCCACGACGCCCGGTCCCAGCACGGCTTCGGGGCCGGACGTCGTGCTGATCGGGGGCCGTTCGGGGGTGGGCAAGTCCTCGGTCGGCTGGGAGATCGCGGCCCGGCTGCGGGCCGCCGACGTCGGCCACGCCCTGATCGAGGGCGACTTCCTGGACGCGGTCCACCCGGCCCCGGCGGGTGACCCGCACCGCTCCCGGCTCACGTGCCGCAACCTCGCCGCCCTCTGGGCGAACTACGCCGACCTCGGCTGCCACCGCCTCGTCCACACGAACACGGCGAGCGTCCTGCCCTCCGAGGAGTGGCTGTTCACCGAGGCCATCGCCCGCCCCCGGCTCGTCCGGATCCTGCTCACGGCCACCGACGCCACCGCCGAACAGCGCCTCGGCGAGCGCGAGGTGGGCGCGGAGCTGGACCGGCACCTGCGCCGCAGCGCGTTCATGGCCCGGCACCTGGACGAACTGGTGCCGCCGGACACCCACCGCGTGCCGACGGACGGCCGGGCGGTGGGTGACATCGCGGCGGAAGTGATCAGACGGGCGGGTTGGGCGGCCTGAGGGGCGCGCGGGACGGCGGGACCGTCGGGAAGTCGGCGGTGCCACTGGTGGGGGCGCCGGTCGGCGGCGTGCCGCCCTGGGGAGCAGTCGGCGGCGTCGGAGGTGCGGGCTCCGCCGGGGTCACGGGGGCGGCGGGGGTCGCCGGAGCGGCAGGGGCGGCCGGGGGATTCGCTGCCGCCGGGGGCCCGGCCGACGCGGGCCGTGCGGGTGCCTCGGGGGCCACGGGCGCCTCCGGGACCGGCGGGGTCGGCAGTCCCTCGGAAGCCTCACGCGCCCCGTGGGCCTTCCCCGGCGAGCGGGCCGCGTTGCGCATCAGGACGGCGGCCACGGCGAGCAGCACGGTCACGATCAGCGCGGCCGCCCAGCCCGGCAGGCCGAGCGCGATGGCCAGGCCGAGGGCGAGCGCGGCACCCGCGCCCGCGTACAGGGCGGCGACGCCGGACGACGCGTACAGCGCGGCCTTGCGGCGCTGCTTGCGCGCCACCCCGGAGACCTCCGTGCGCAGTTCCTCACGCAGTTCGCGGCGCAGCTCCTCGCGCACCGTCTGCCGCAGGGACTCGTGCACCGCGTCGCGGACGACCTGCGACAGGGCGTCGCCCAGGGTCCTGTCCGTCAGTGGTGCGTTCTTGTCCTGGACCGGCATCTTCTCGTCCTTCCTGTCCGAAGCGGTCGGGGCGGACGGGTACCCGGCGGTGGCGGTGCGTAACGGCGGCGGTCCCCGGGGGCCCGAGAACCGGAAACGATCTCGTGTCCGCGCGGCGCCAACTAGGCTCGTCCCCATGGAGATCCTGGGAACCGTGCTGCGTGTCTGCGTCAGCGACTTGGAGGCGTCCGTCACGTTCTACGAACGGCTGACGGGCAGCACCGCGATGCGCTTCGAGCGGGGCGGCGTGGCCGTCGCCTCGGTCGGCTGCTTTCTGCTCATGAGCGGCCCCGAGGCGGAGTTGGAGGTGCTGCGCAAGGTCGCCGCGACCATCGCCGTCAAGGACGTCGACGAGGCGCACGCGACCCTCACCGCCTCCGGCGCGCACATCGTCGCCGGACCCGTGCCGACGCCCGCGGGCCGCAACCTCATCGCGATGCACCCTGACGGCTCGGTCTTCGAGTACGTCGACCGCAACGCCCCCACCCCCGACTGACCCTCGCCCCGCACCCACCCCGCGCCCACCCCGCGCCCACCCGTCGCCGTCGTCCCGGACCGTCCTGGGGCGCACCGGGACGGGCGAGGGCGCGCGGGCGGACGGGCGGTCGGAAGAGACGCAAGGACCCTCACCGCACAGCCCCTCAGGGACGCATCCGGAAGTCGTACCTCTCCGGCAGGGGCTCGTCCGACACCGCTGCCCACACCTCACCGACGACCTCGTCGGCCTCGCGCAGGTCGGCCACCTCGAAGTCCTCGTCGAAGACGGCGCGG
This sequence comes from Streptomyces flavofungini, assembly GCF_030388665.1. Lineage (NCBI taxonomy): Bacteria > Bacillati > Actinomycetota > Actinomycetes > Kitasatosporales > Streptomycetaceae > Streptomyces > Streptomyces flavofungini. Next base: position 1,760,267 of record NZ_CP128846.1, read on the forward strand.
GCGGCGGCGAGTTCGCCCTCCGCGAGGAGCAGCTGGGCCTCGATCAGGCGGAACCGGCCCGTGCGGCGGGTGCGGGGGTGCAGACGGTCCCAGACGCCGCGCGCCGCCTCGGGGCGCCCCACGGCCACGAGGGCGGCGATGGCCTCGCGGCCGAGGGCCGCGGTCGCCGCGGACCACACCACGCCGTCGTCGCGGCGCTCGGCGCACAGGTCGTCGAAGGCCTCGGCGTACCGGTCGGCGGCGCGCTCCACGTGGCCGGACTCCTGGTCGGCGACGGCGAGGCAGCGCAGCAACGGCCAGCGGGACGGGGCGAGTTCCAGGCCGCGCTCCCAGCTGCGGACCGCCTGGGCGAGGTCTCCGGCGTGCCACTGGGCGACGCCCAGGTGGTACTCGGCGTGCGGGCGCGCGGGAGCCGTCTCCAGCATGTCCCGCCAGTGCGGGGCGACCAGGGTGGGCCCCGGCGGCCCGACCCGGCGGGGCTCCGGCACGGCCCCGCTGCGCAACAGCTCCAGCCACGGCTCCTGTTCGGGGCCGAGCGTGGACTCGGCGAACGGCGTGCCCGGCAGCTTGTACTGCCCGCGCAGGACTTCGAGGGCGCCCCACCCCGACCCGACGGCCAGCGTCTCCTGCGGCTCGGCGTCGGCGCAGGGCCGCCACCGCGCGTAGGCGGCGTCCACGGCGGCGGCGGGCAGCGCGAGGTCGAGCCGCGCCTGCGCCTCGCCGCGGGCCGCCGCCCAGTCGGCGCCGTGCACGACGTCCGGGGCGGCGGTGAGCGGCCCGTACGACTCCAGCCACGCGAACTCGCTCTCCGCGTCGAGGCGTACGTGCTCCAGCTGGGTGCGGGCGAGGCCCGCCTGGATCTCGGCGTAGCCGCCGGTGCCGGGCTCGGTGAGCCAGCGCTGCCAGCGCCGCCCGCCCGCGCCGGTGCCCCACACGAAGAGCTTGCGGCCCCGCAGCAGGGCCGTGGAGGTCTGCGCGATTCCGTGCCCGTCGGCGTCGAGAGCCGCGATCCAGCGGCGGGCCCCGTCGGGGACGTCGTAGAAGTAGTCGGCGGGGAACTCGGCGCGTGGCGGGTAGGTGCGGTCCACGCCGTCGTGCTCGGGCACCGGCACCTTCCGCAGGGTGCGCGCGTACCCGTAGTGCCAGGCCTCGTCGGCGGGGGCGAGGACCCGGCGATCCTCGGGCACGGCGATGTTGGACCACCAGTAGACGGGCACGGGCCGCTCGTGGGGATTGCGGACGCGCACGCCGACGTGCAGGAAGTCGGAGTCCTCCGGCAGCCAGAGGTCGACCTGGAAGGGGATGTCGCGCAGCCGCTCCCACTCCCACAGGCGCACCATCTCGCCGCCGTCGGGCACGGTCAGGCGCGCGGCGTGCAGGGGCGCGCAGGACAGGGCCGTGTGGCCGGTGGCGCCGATGTTCCACTCGATGCCGCCGGAGTACCAGGCGCCGTTGAGGGCGAAGTCGGCGGGCTGGAACACCGGGTTGCGGTAGAGGAGTTCACGCCCGGTCGGCTTGTGGAAGAGGGAGTGGACGCGGCCGCCGAGACCGGGCAGGACGGTGACGCGCAACCGGGTGTTCTCGATGACGATCGTGTCGAAGGACGTCGGGGTCCGCTCGCGGCCGTAGCCGTCGCGGACGCGTACGGGCAGCACCGACCGCAGCGGCTCGTACGTGAGCTGCCGCGCCATGTCGCGCGGCAGCCCCTGCCGGTCCCGGTCGTCGAGCCCGTGCGCCGCGTCCAGGGGCCTGAGCGGCGGCAGCGGGTTCTCCGGCCCGAGATCGGCCGCCGGCAGGGTCGTCGTGTCGCGTCGCACGGTCGTCGCCAAGGCGTCCTCCTCAGTTCAAGGACGCCGCGCGCCCCCGGGCCTCTCGTTGACCATGGAACACGCTCGGCCCCGCTCCGGCCAGGGCCTTCGCCGGTCAGGATTGCGCACGGATTTCGTACAGAAGGGTCAGGATTCCGCAAAGGCCGCGACGACCACGTCGGTGAGGACGTCGCCCGCGGTGCCGTCCGGATCCAGGTCGGGGTCGTAGATCGTGACGTTGAGCCCGACGCAGCGCGGGGAGCGGACCAACGGGCGCAGGAGCGCGAGGAGTTCGTCGGGGTGCAGGCCGTCCGCGTCGGGGCTGTCGACGGCCGGCATCACGGAGGGGTCGAGGACATCGGCGTCGAGGTGCACCCAGAAGCCTGCCAGGGCCTCGTTCTCCAGGCTCAGGACGGCGGAGCGGGCCACGTCGTCGGCGCCCCACTGGCGCAGTTCGCCGACGGTGACGGTGGGTATGCCGAGCTCCCCGAGCTCGGCCCGGTCCTCGTCCTCGTCGCGCATCCCGAAGAGCCGTACGTCCTCGTCGCGCAGATAGGGGCTCAGCCCTTCCAGGTCGGAGAGGTCGCGCTGGCCGCGGCCGGTGGCGAGCGCCAGTTCCTCGCCGCCCGCGGCGCCCACGCGGTCGGAGTTGCCGGGGTGGCGGAAGTCGGCGGAGGCGTCGATCGCGGCGAGGCCGAAGCGTCCGATCCGGCGCAGCGCGAGGGACGCGCCGAGCTGGATGGAGCAGTCGCCGCCGAGGACGACGGGCAGTTCACCGGCGCGCACGTGCCGCTCGATCCGGTCGGCGAGCTTCGGGGTGTAGGCGGCGATGGCGGCGGCGTTGAAGACGCCGTCGCCCTCCTTCCAGTCGCCGCGGTCGTAGCGGGGCGGTACGACGACGCCGCCCTCCACGGCGTCGAGGCGGCGCAGGATGCCGCGCTCGCGCAGCGCTCCGGCGAGCTTGTAGCAGCCGGGTACGGTGCCGGGCGCGGGCGGACGCAGGCCCAGGTTGGAGGGCGCGTCGATGATCACAACAGTTCGCATGCCGCTCATCCTGCGTGACCCGCGCGGCGGCTTTCAATGGCCTTTGGCCGCCGGCCTCCGGCGTTCGGTCCCGGCCCCCGTCAGCGGAGGGTGTCGGCCGCCGTCATCTCGGTGGTGAGGGCCCACCGCTGGTGGTCGCGCCAGGCGCCGTCGATGAACAAGAAGCGAGGTGAGAACCCTTCGAGGCGGAAGCCCGCGCGGCGGGCGAGCGCGATGGAGGCGGTGTTGCGCGGCTGGACGTTGATCTCCAGGCGGTGCAGCCGCAGTTCGCCGAAGGCGTGGCTCACGACGAGCGCGAGCGCCTCCCGCATGAGTCCGCGCCCCGCCGCGTGCGCGAACGCGCCGTAGCCGAGCGCCCCGCACCGGAAGCCGCCCTCGACGATGTTGTTGATGTTGATGAATCCGGCGAGGGCGCCGTCGGCCCGCTCGTACACGAGGAAACCGGCCTTGGTGGGGTCCTCGATGAGCACGCGCGCGTACGCCGCGAAGTTCTCGTCCGTCGTCGGCGGGAACAGCCAGGGCCGGTGCAGCTCGCCGCTCTCCCGGGCCCGGGCGGTGAACTCGGCGGCGTCCGCGTACGAGTAGGGGCGTATGCCCACGCGAGGGCCTTCGGCGAGCGGGGCGGGACGGGTGTGCGACATCCGGCCACGCTACCCGGCGGCCCGCGGGGTCACCGTACGCGGTCGTCCGGCGGCCGGACCCGGGGGCCCGGACGCCGTCACTTGCGCCGGCTGACGAAGAAGGCCCCGCACAGGGCGCCGATGAGGCCGGTGCCGAGCAGCGCCATCCACAGCGGCACGGTGACTTCGGGGATGAGGAGCCGGATCTTGGTGCTGCGGGTGTTCTCGAAGATGAAGACGAGCGTGAGGAGGGCGATCACCGCGACGGTCACTCTGGCGGGCGTCATCAGCGCGCCCACGCCACCCTTCGAGGGGCTCGTCGAGCCGCCCGTGGAGCTCTTGGGGCTCATGTCAGGACCCTTCCGTTCCGTCGGAGCGCCGGCCGCTCCCCCGGGTCCAGGATGGGCAGTGGTACGCGATCCCGCGCGGTGGGTGCCCGCCGGGGGCGGGACGGGGTGGGCCATTCGGGTGACGGCGGTGGGGCGGACGGGTCCGCCCCCCGGCGGCCCGCGCCCCGTCTCAGCCCGAGCGCTCCCCGAGCGCCGGTGTGTCCAGGCGCAGCCTCCCCGTGTCCGCGTCCAGTTCCCCGGGCACCCCGAACGGGATCGTCAGCGCCCCGTCGCAGTGGCCGAATCCGAACTCCTCCACGATCGGTACGCCGAGCCCACCGAGCCGGTCGCGCAGGACCGCGCGCACGGCTTCGTAGGGCCCGCACTCCTCCCAGGAGCCGAGGGCGACGCCCGTGACGCCGTCGAGGCTGCCCGCGCGCAGGAGTTGCGTGAGGTAGCGGTCGAGCCGGTACGGCTCCTCGTCGGTGTCCTCGAGGAACAGCAGCCCGCCGCGCGCCGGCAGCCGCGTCCCCGGCACCCCGGCGTCCGCGGCGAGCAGGGACAGACAGCCGCCGAAGGTGACCCCGCGGGCCCGGCCGCCCACGAGGGGCCGCCCGGGCGAGTCGACGACCTGGACGGCCTCCGGCTCGAACAGGGTGAGCCGCAGGTGTTCCTGGGCGCGGGCGTTCTTGAGGAAGTCGGCCGCGGCCACCATCGGCCCGTGCAGGGTGACGAGGCCGAGGCGGCGCGCGAACGCCTCGTGCAGCGTGGTGATGTCGCTGTACCCGAGGAACACCTTGGGCGGGAAGGCGCGCAGGGCGTGGAAGTCGATCAGCTCCACCATCCGCGCGGCGCCGTAGCCGCCGCGCGCGCAGAACACGCCCGCCACCGACGGGTCGCGCCAGGCCCTCTCCAGGTCCCGGGCCCGGTCGGCGTCCTCACCCGCGAGGTAGTCGAACTCCCGGTGCACGTCGAGGACATGGGGGGCGACGACGGGCTCCAGGCCCCAGCCGCGCAGGATGTCGAGGCCCGCTTCGAGCCGGTGCTCGGGCACGGGCCCGCTCGGCGCGACGACGGCGACCCGGTCGCCGGGGACGAGCCGGGGCGGGCGGACCAGGGGCGGCATGGCGACCGCGGGCGCGGGTGCCGGTGCGGGCGGCGGCACGGTCAGCTTCGGACCGGGCACGGACTCGTCGGACGCGGGCTGCTCGGGCATGGGCTCCTCGGTTGCGGTCACTCGGCGAGGTCGAGGGCGGGTGTGCCGTCCGCCGGGTCGAGGCGGAACACCTGCGCGTACAGGGAGAGTTCGGCCTCCAGGGCCCTGATCATGGTGTCCGCGCGCCGGAAGCCGTGTCCCTCGCCCTCGAAGGCGATGTACGCGTGCGGCACCCCGCGCCGTTTGATCCCCTCCAGGAGCAGCTCGCACTGCGCGGGCGGGCAGATCACGTCGTCGAGGCCCTGGAGCAGCAGGAACGGCGCGGTGATGCGGTCGGCGTGCCGGGCGGGCGAGCGTTCCTCGTAGCGTGCCGGCACCTCGGCGTAGGGGCCGACCAGGGTGTCCAGGTAGCGCGACTCGAAGTCGTGGGTCTCGCCGTCCTGCCAGGAGGCGAGGTCGAGCACGGGGTAGATGACGGTGCCGCAGGCGTACACGTCGGTCGTGGTCAGGGAGGCCGCCGTGGTCCAGCCGCCCGCGCTGCCGCCCCGGATCGCGAGCCGCGCGCGGTCGGCGGTGCCCTCGTCGGCGAGCGCGAGGGCCACGGCCGCGCAGTCGTCGACGTCGGCGATGCCCCACTGCTCGCGCAGCCGGTTGCGGTAGGCCCGGCCGTACCCCGTGGAGCCGCTGTAGTTGACCTCGGCGACGCCTATGCCGCGGGACGTGAAGTAGGCGATGGCCAGGTCGAGGACGAGGGGGGCGCGGGAGGTGGGGCCGCCGTGCGCCCACACCACGTAGGGCGGCAGCTCGCCCCCGGGGGCGAGGTGGCCGGGGTGGTGCGGCGGGTAGATGTGGGCGTGGATCTCGCGTCCCGCGGGGCCGAGGAAGGTGCGGATCTGGGGTTCGGGGTAGTACGTGGGGTCGACCGGGTCGTCGTGCGCGGCGCCGATGACGCGGGCCCTGCCGGTGCGGGTGTCCAGCTCCACGACCTCGTAGGCGCTGCGGGGGCTGGCGGCGATACCGGCGACGCGGGTGCCGTGGACGGCGAGCGAGGCGGACCACTCCGACCAGGGGCCCGCCGCGTCGACGACCTCGCCGGTCTCCGGGTCGAGGATGCCGAGCGCGGTGGCGCCGGTGCCGTGCACGACGGCGATCAGGCCGCTGTCCAGGGGCGCGAACCAGCTGAGGCCGAGCTGCCACAGGGGCCCGCCGAACTCCTCCTCGCGCGGACAGAGGGCGCTCGCCGTGCCGTCGGGCTCGGCGCGGTACAGGTTCCACCAGCCGGAGCGGTCGCTGGCGTAGAGCAGCCGTCCGTCGCGCGCCCAGTCGGCCTGCGCGATCGACTCCTCCGGGCCGCCCGCGACGACCCGGGGGGCCGCGAAGGTGTTGTCCGCCGCGATGTCGGCGACCAGGAGCTCCGTGCCGTCCCACGGCATCCGCGGGTGGTCCCAGGCGAGCCAGGCGGCCCGGGTGCCGTCCGGGGAGAGCCGCGGTCCGGTGACGAAGCGGTGCCGCCCGTCGGACAGCTCCCGCAGCGCCGTCCGGTCCTCGGCGGCCGAGCCGTCGAGCGGTACGGCGACCAGGACGCGCCGCACGTCGGTGGGGCCCTCGCCGGTGAACTCCTCCAGGACGCACCACACCTCGCCGCGGTCGAGGAGGACGCGCGGGTCGGCGAAGCGCAGGCCGCCGCCGACGCCGGACAGCGGGGTCAGGGGTCTGGGCTCGGCCCCGGAAGCGTCGGGCTCGTGGACGTACAGGCGCTGGTCGGCGAAGTCGGCGAAGACGAGCAGCGGTCCGCGCGGGTCACCGGGCCGTGCGGCGGCGGCCCAGGGCAGGCCGCCGTACTCGATGACGCGGCTGCGGACGTCCCACGGCGCCGGAAGGACCGACTCCTCGGTGCCGTCCTGGCGGCGCCGCACCAGCGCCCGCCGCCCGCCCTCGGTGGGCCGCGGCTCGGTCCACCAGGCCTCGTCCCCCACGATGCCGACGAAGGCGGGGTGGCCGTCGTGGGCCGCGGCGAGCGCGGCGTCGATCGGGGACGGCCACGAGCCGTACGGCTTGGTCTTCGCCATGTCGTTCATCTCCCCCAAGGGTCGGTCAGGCCGTGCGCAGGAAGCGGTCGAGCACCCGGGTGCCGAAGTGCAGCGCCTCGACCGGCACCCGCTCGTCCACTCCGTGGAAGAGGGCCTGGTAGTCGAAGCCCTCCGGCGTCCGCAGCGGCGAGAAGCCGTAGCCGCGGATGCCGAGCCGCGAGAACTGCTTGGCGTCCGTGCCCCCCGACATGCAGTACGGAAGGACGCGGCCCTCCGGCGCGAACTCCTCGACGGCCGCCCGCATCCTGGCGTACGTGGGGGTGTCCACCGGCGCCTGCAGCGCCACCTCCCGGTGGTGGAACTCCCAGTCGACGTCCGGTCCGGTGAGCCGGTCAAGGGTGGCGCGGAACTCTTCCTCGCCGCCCGGCACATATCGGCCGTCCACATAGGCCGTGGCCTCACCGGGCACCACGTTGACCTTGTACCCGGACTGGAGCATGGTCGGGTTGGCGCTGTTGCGCACCGTGGGCTCGACGAGGGCGGCGGTCGGGCCGAGCTTCTCCATGAAGGCGTCGACGTCGAAGCCGGGCGCGTCCGGGTCGGCCTCCAGGCCGTAGATCCCGGCGAGTTCGACGAGGGCCGCCCGCACCGTCGGGGTGAGCCGCACCGGCCAGCGGTGCTCCCCGATGCGGGTGACGGCCGCGGCGAGCCTGCTGACCGCGTTGTCGCGGTTCACCTTGGAGCCGTGGCCCGCCGTGCCGCGCGCGGTGAGTTTGAGCCAGCCGGTGCCGCGCTCGCCCGCCGCGATCGGGTAGAGCTGGTTGCCCCGGCCGTCGTGGAACGTGAACGCCCCGGACTCGCTGACGCCCTCCGTGCAGCCCTCGAACAGGCCCGCGTGCTCGTCGGCGAGGAACCCGGAGCCGTCGAGGGCGCTGGCCTCCTCGTCGGCGGTGAACGCGATCACGATGTCGCGGCGCGGCCGCACGCCCGCACGCCGCCAGCTGCGGACGGCCGCGAGGACCATCGCGTCCATGTTCTTCATGTCGATGGCGCCGCGCCCCCACACGTCGCCGTCGACGATCTCGCCGGAGAAGGGGTGCACGCGCCAGTCGGCGGCCTCGGCGGGGACCACGTCCAGATGGCCGTGGACGAGCAGCGCGTCCGCCGACGGGTCGGTGCCCTCGATCCGCGCGACGACGTTCGTGCGGCCCGGTGTGCGCTCCAGGAGCGTGGGCTCCAGGCCCGCCCCGGCGAGCTGCTCGGCGGCGTACTCGGCGGCGGGGCGCTCGCGGCACTCGCCGTCGCCGCGGTTGGTGGTGTCGATGCGGATGAGGTCCGAGGTGAACCGGACGACCTCGTCCAGTGCTTGAGGGTCGACCTGGTCAGCCATACTGCTCCTCGACAGCGGCGGAGGCGATCGTGGTGACCGCCTTGAACGTGCGGATGCCTTCGTACATGGTGTCGCTCGTGTAGGCGACCTTCCGCTCCGCCACGCGCCGCACGCCCGGAACGACCGTCGCGGCCATCGACAGGTGTTCCGCGTCGAACTCGACCTCCACGGTGTGCGGGCCGCCCGCCACCGGCTCGTGCCGCACGGCGAGCGCCGCCGCTTCCTTGGCGGCGGCCCGGATGTCGGCGGCGGTGCGCGCGGGGGTGCGGCACACCGCCGCGTACCGCGACACGTGGTCCTTGACGGCGACCTTCAGCGCGCCCGGGGCGTAGCCGAGGGCGTCCTCGCAGGCCAGGTCGTCGCCGGTGACGAGGACGACGGGGACGCCGTACTCCGCGACGACGTGCGAGTTGAGCAGCCCTTCGCTGGCGCGGACGCCGTCGACCCACACGCCGGTGATCTGGTTGGCCAGATACGTGTGCGCGAGGACGCCCTCCATGCCCGCGCCCGCGTGGTAGCCGATGAAGGCGATGCCGTCCACGTCACTGTGCTGGACGCCCTCGACCATGGAGAGGGACTTGTGCCTGCCGGTGAGCATCTCGGCCCGCTCGTCGAGCTGTTCGAGGAGCAGATTGCGCATGGTCCAGTGCGCCTCGTTGATCAGCACCTCGTCGGCGCCGCCGTCGAAGAAGCCGAGCACGGCGGCGTTCACGTCCGAGGTGAACATCGACCGGCACCGCTCCCACTGGGGCGTGCCCGGCAGCACGTCGGCGGGCCAGGTGACGCCGGTTGCGCCCTCCATGTCGGCGCTGATGAGGATTTTCATGAGCTCCAGCCTTGGGTGCGAGGCGGTGCGTGCGAGACGTGGGCGCGGGGAGCGGCATCAGCACCGCTCACCGGGCCCACGGGCACCGCCGGTCCGAGGTAAAGATCTTCACAGGGCGTCACGCTACGCGGTACGGATCGCCCCGGCCTAGGCCTCTCCCCCGCTCCCGCCGTGCGCGCCGGGCCGCAGGCGGAGTGACACCACTGGCGAACTGACTGGATTTTCAGTCCGGAGCCGACACGTGAATCGTTGCTGTCGGGGGGGCGGCGAACCCCGGGCACGGGCCAGCCGCGGACCGGGGCGAGTCGGCGGGCGACACTCCCGCGCGGCGCTACCTCTGCCGCAGCAGCGCCAGTTCCGCGTCGATGGCGCCGCGCATCAGGTCCCGTGCGTGGTCCAGCCGCACCCCGCCGCTGAGCCAGCGCACGCTGAGGCCTTCGAGCAGCGCGGTGAGCCGCTCTCCGGCGGCGGCGAGGGCGGGCGCCGGGGCCGTCGGCTGCACCTGGCCGAGGAGCGCGGCGACCTCCTGCACCCACACCAGGGTGGCCCGCGCCAGGTCCTCGCGCAGCACCTCGTCGAAGACGGCGCTCGCCCGCAACTCGCCCCAGGCGGAGCTGTTCTCCCTGACCTCGGGGGTGTCCTGGAGTTCGAGGAGAAGGATCTCCTCCAGTTCCTCCCGGGGAGCGAGGGGTTCGGCCTCGGGGTCGCGGCCGGTGGTGTAGCGCTCGGCGCGGCTGTTGATGAACTCCAGGGTGTGGCGCAGGATCCCGGTGCGGTCCTTGAAGTGGTAGTAGATCAGCCCGGTGGAGACGCCGGCCTCGGCGGCGAGCTCTTCGACGCGCAGGCCGCGTACTCCGCGACGGGCGATCAGCCGTGCGGCCGCTTCGAGGATCTGGGTAGAGCGAGGCGCCATGGATCCGAACCCTACCGGGCCGGTTCGGGCCCAGCCGTCCCGGCCGGGGGCGGGGCCGGGGCCGGGTCGGCCTCGACGAGCCGTCCGGCGATGCTCGCCCCGCCCGGGCCGAGGGCGGGAAGGTCCGTCCATCGGCCCGCTCGCCTCCGGCACACACCTCCCCATCTCTTTGACTGAATTTTCAGTCCATGCCACAGTGGCAGCACGGCCACCGATGGGCCCGCCCGCCCGCACCTCCCCGGCTCGGCGCACCACCCGGCCGCTCCCCGGCACAGCACCCGCCGTCCGTGCCGCGCTCGTCGAGCGCGGCACCCCGCCGACGGCTAGCTTGTGACGACCACGATGATCGGAGTTCACCGTGTCCCCCCTCACCCCCCTCACCCCCCACTCCCGCCTGGCCTCCCTCGCCCCGGCGTCCCCCCTCGCCTCGATGCGCGCCACCCGCCGCTCCGCCCTGCGGGCCCTCGCCGGCGCCGGCGCCGTCGTCCTCGGCTCCGCCGCCTGCGGGCCCGGCGGCTCCGGCGCGACGAAGGCCGCGGGCACGGCGGGCGCGGACACCGCGAGCGAAGGCCGGCGCCTCGGCGCCGAATGGGAGAGCCACGCGCGCACCTTCATGTCGTGGCCCGCCCTGGAGTCGGTGTGGGCGGAGGACCTGCCCTACGTACGGGAGGACATCGCCCGCATCGCGCGCGCCATCGCGGAGTACGAGTACGTGGTGATGATGGCGCGGCCCGACCAGGTCAAGGCCGCCCAGCGGGCGTGCGGGCGCGACGTCGAGGTCATCCCCCTCGCCGTCGACGACCTGTGGGCGCGCGACACCGTGCCCGTGTTCGTGGAGGAGGACGGAGAGGTCGTCGGCGTCGACTTCAACTTCAACGGGTGGGGGAACAAGCAGGAGCACACCCACGACGGCCGGGTGGGCCGCACCCTCCTGTCGGAGTACGACATCCCCCGCGAGAAGGCGCCCCTGGTCGCCGAGGGCGGCTCGTTCGAGACCGACGGCGAGGGCACGCTCCTGATCACGGAGAGCTCGATCGTCAACGACAACCGCAACCGCGGCAAGAGCCGGGACCGGATCGAGGCCGAGTTGAAGAAGACCCTGGGCGTCGAGAAGGTGGTCTGGCTCAAGGGTGTGCGCGGCGAGGACATCACCGACGCGCACGTGGACAGCCTCGTGCGGTTCACCGCGCCCGGCGTGGTGCTCCTGGACCGGGCGTTCCCCGGGACGCCCGCCGACTCCTGGTCCCGCGCCGCCGACCAGGCGAAGTCCGTCCTGAGCGAGGCCACGGACGCCAAGGGCCGCCGCTTCGAGGTCATCGACCTGCCGCAGCCCGACCTGGACCGGATCACCGGCGAGGGCGACGACTTCGTGTCGACGTACGCCAACTTCTACGTCGCCAACGACTCCGTGTTCATGCCGAGGTTCGGCGACCGCGAGGCCGACAAGCGGGCCAAGAGCATCCTTCAGGAGCACTTCCCCAAGCGCGACGTCGTGCAGGTCGAGATCGACACGATCGCCTCCGGCGGCGGTGGCATCCACTGCTCCACGCACGACCAGCCCGGCGAGCCGGTCGACTGACCGCCCGTCCGGCCTCGGAGCAGCCGCCGTCGTCCGACGCCTCCCTCCGCCGCACGGCCGGACGTCGCCCTCGACGCGCGGCGACCTCACCTTCCCGGCCCACTGCAGGGTCTCGACCGTGGACGTGCCCGTCGCCCTGACGGCGGGATCCATCACGGACTACCCGTTCGACCCCTACGACGCGGAGCTCGAGTGCGGCGCCGTGCGGGGCGGCGAGCCCGTCCCGGTCGGGATGACGCTGTCCCACAACGACGCGCTGTTCGCGACCTCGGCCGAGGCGTCCGACGAGGACGGCGCGGCGGTGTTCCGGCTCGGCCTGGAACGCTCCACCAGCGCGCTCATCTTCTCCGTGTTCATGATGGCCGCCGTGTGGGCGCTCGCCGTCGCCGTGCTGATCGGGGGGTGGTTCCTGCTGAGCAGACGCAAGGGCCTGACGTGGCCCGCGCTCGACTGGACGGCCGCGACGCTCTTCGCCCTCGCGGCCCTCCGCAACACCGCCCCGGGCGCGCCGCCCATCGGCTGCCTCCTGGACCGCGTCGCCTTCCTCTGGGCGGAGACGGTCATCGCGTTCCGCGTGATCGCCGTGGTGGTCATGGGCATGCGCGCGGAGGCCCGGCTCCGGAGGACTCACCCGCTCCCCGTGAGCCGTGCGCGGGCGTGCCCCGCCGGGACGCCCGCGCGGTGGCCCGACACTACGAGGTGGTCTCGGCGCGGCCCACGACCAGCCACTTCGAGGGCAGTTCGATGCGGGTGCCGTCGGCTCTGTACTCGGTCGTGGTCAGCGGCAGCGAACCGGCGGCCAGCACGGTCAGGCCCGCCGCCCGCACCAGCTCCGGCACGGCGGCGTCGGCCACCTCGCCCGGGGCGATGCCGTGCGCGAACACGGGCGCCAGCTTGGGCGGCGGACCCCCGGCGTCCTGGACCAGGCCGCGCAGCACGGCCCCCGCGGCCTCGGCGAGCTCGACGAGGCAGGCCCGCCCTCGCTCGCCGGTCAGGGCCGCGACGGAGTCTATGAGCGGCTGCCGGTCGGCGGGCTCGCACTGGTGCAGGACGCCGCGCATGTAGACGTTGGCGTCGCCGAGTTCGGCGTGCAGTTGCTCGGCCGCGCTCTTGTCGGCCACGTCGAGCTGGCGGAACTCGGCCTGGCCCGCGGGGTCCGCGCGGCGGGCGGCCTCGACGGCGGCGGCCGCCAGGTCGAGGCCGAGGACGCGCGGGAAGCGGTCGGCGAGGAAGCGGGTCTGAGTGCCGTTGCCGCAGCCGAGGTCCACCATCGGCAGGTCGGGGGCCGTCAAATGCGGCTCGAAGAGGGCGAGATGGACGCCCGCGGTGAGGGCGGGCTCGGCGTCCCAGAAGACGCCACCCGCCTCCGTGGGTGCCTCGCTCCAGAAGCCCTCCCAGGCCTCTTGGTACCGACTGGTGACGCCCATGTCAGCTCCCCGGGGTGTGACAAGCGCCGCCGAACCCGGCGACAAGATCGGTCTACCGCTCGGGGCGGCGCCCGACAAGCCGCCCGCACACACCTTCACGGCGCTTTCGAGGCGTGTTCCCCCCGCGTGCGCCTGCGTGCGGCACCGCGACTCCGGCGTACGGACCGGCCGCCCTAACCGGCGTCGCGGGCGCGCGAAGGTCCGCCGGACTGGCCCTAGCGGCGTGGCGGGGACAGCTCGAACCACACGGTCTTGCCCGAGTTCGTGCGGCTGGTGCCCCACTCCTTGGCGAGGCTGGTGACGATGCGCAGACCTCGCCCGAACTCGTCGGCGGGGCCCGCGCTGAGCAGCGTCGGCAGGCTCGCGTCGTCGTCCTCGACCTCGCACAGGAGCTGCCTGGAGCGGACCAGGCGCAGGCCGATGCGGCCGCCGCGCGCGTGCCGTACGGCATTCGTGACGAGTTCGCTCGCCAGGAGCACGGCCGTGTCACTGATCGCGTCGAGGCCCCAGTCGCGCAGTTGGCGGCGGACCAGGTCGCGGGCCCTGCTGACCTCGCTGGGGTCGGGCGCGAGCCGCCAGTGCCCGACGTCGGTGGACGCGACGCCGTTCAGCCGGGCCATCAGGAGGGCGACGTCGTCCTTGCGGCCGCCGCGGCCCGTCTCCGAGAAGGTCGCGGCGAGGGCGCGGATGATCGTGTCACAGGCGTCGTCCATGGAGGCGGCGGGGTGGGCGGCCGACTCGACGAGGGTGGCCAGGCCCACGCCGATGTCCTCGCCGCGCACCTCGACCAGGCCGTCGGTGCACATCAGGAGGCGGTCGCCCGGCGCGACCCGGATCCGGGTCGACTCGAACGGCACCCCGCCGACGCCGATGGGCGCGCCGGTGGGCAGGTCGAGCAGTTCGCTGCGGCCGTCCAGGGCGCGCACCAGGACGGGCGGGATGTGGCCCGCGTTGGCCAGGTGGAGCTCGCCGGCGATGGGGTCGTACACGGCGTACAGGCACGTCGCCAGGTAGTGCTCGCCGAGGCGCTGGGCGAGGTCGTCCAGGTTGCGCAGGAGCTGGGCGGGCGGCAGGTCGAGGGCGGCCATGGTCTGGACGGCCGTGCGCAACTGGCCCATCATCGCGGCGGAGTTCAGGCCGTGCCCCATGACGTCGCCGACCACGAGCGCGGTGCGCGCGCCGGGCAGCTTCACGGAGTCGAACCAGTCGCCGCCGACGCGGCCGAGCAGGGTGCCCGGGAGGTAGCGGGTGGCGATGTCGCAGCCGGACATGCGGGGCTGGATGTGCGGCAGCATGCTGTCCTGGAGGGTGTCGGCGACCGACTCCTGGTAGGTGTACATGCGGGCGTTGTCCAGGACGAGCCCGGCGCGGGCGGCCAGTTCGGCGCCGGTGACGCGGTCCATGTCGTTGAAGACGGGCCGCTCGCGATGGCGCAGCAGGATCATGAAGCCGAGGACGACGTTGCGGGCCTTCAGGGGAACGACCAGCATCGAGCGGTGGTTGATCAGCGGCCGGATGTCGCGCTTTTCGAACTGGGAGGCGATGGCGTTGCCCATCTCCTCGGTGATGCGCGGTACGAGGACGGGGTCGCCCGACGTCATGCACTGGAAGAACGGCGTGTGCGCGGGGAACGGCATGGACTCGCCGACGGGCACGACGTCGTCCCAGCGGCCCGGCTCGTCCGTGTGCTCCACGGCGACGCGGTGCCACAGGGTGGTCTCGTCGGGCGGGCCCTCGGGGAAGCCCTCGCCCGCGACGACCTGCTCGCGCAGATAGGTGCCCGCGACGTCGGTGAAGCGCGGCACGACGGCCTTGCTGACCTCGACGATGGTGCGGGACAGGTCGAGTGAGGTGCCGATGCGCCCGCTGACCTCGTTGAGGAACTCCAGGCGCTCGCGCACCGCCGCGTATTCGAGGTCCTCGCCGTCGTCGGCGTCCGCCGTGGGCGGGGGCGTGTGCCCGGCGGCTGCGGCCGCTTCGGCGCGCCGCCTGCGGGCCAGGCGCTCGGCGCGGCGCGGAACGCCCCAGTCGGGGGTGACGGGCACGCGGTCGTGCTGGCTGAACTCCAGAACGGGATAGCCGAGTTCGAGGACCTGGGCGGCGATGCGGGCGCTCTCGGCGACGCTCATGCTCGGCAGGATCTCGGGGAGGCGGCCCGCGAGTTCGTCGGCGCCGGGGAAGTCGGTGTGCAGCGCGAATCCGGGCGCTATGCGCTCGACCCGGTCGGTGTCCGGGTCGCCTCCGACGGCGAGGCGGGCGGCGTCAGCGGCGAGCACGAGCAGCCGCTCGGGCCCCGGTCCGACGAGCGGGTAGGCCCACCACAGGACGTCGATGCGCTCGCCCTCGCGGTCCGGGGCGGTCAGGCGGGCGCGGCCTGCGGCGGGGTAGGAGAGCCGTCGGTCCAGGGAGCTGCCGAGGTCGGGGCCGAGCGCGTCGTACTCCCCGTGGGCTCCGCCGTCCCGCGGGAAGGCTCCGGAGACGGGCAGCAGGTCACCGGCCGGACGGCCCACGGCTTCTTCCCTGGCGTACCCGAACAGGCGGCGCGCGCCGCTGCTCCAGTGGGAGACGAGGCTGTCGCCGTCGACGACGACCACGGCCAGGGGGACGCGGCCGGACATGCCGCCGCGGGTCACCGGCTCGTCGTCCGGGATCTCACGCTCCATGGCCTCGGCTCCCTCCCTCGGCGCGGCAAGATCTGCAGGTCCCCCAACCACCGTACGACCGCGTCGGGTTGTAGTGCGGCGCTATCGGCGAATTGGCTCCCCGAGGGGGCGCCTCCGGAGCACTTCCCCGGGCCTCGCGGGAGCATCCGCTCAGTCCTCGTGGCCCAGTTGCAGGTCCCGCTCCGTCCGTCCGCCGCCCGCGACCTGGAGCACCGTGGCGACCGGAGGGTACCCGGCGGCGATCACCGTGTACTCGCCCGAGGAGAGGTCGACGAAGCGGAAGGTGCCGTCGGCGCCCGTGGTCAGGGTGTCGACGACGTTGCCCGCCGCGTCGAGGAGGGTGACGCGGGCGTCCTCCACGGGGCGGCCGCCGCCGGCGCGCACGGTGCCGCGCAGGACGGCGCCGCCGGCCAGCTCGATGTCCTGGCGGGTCTCGCGGGCCGCCTGCACGCTGACGGGCAGGGCCGCAGGGCGGAACGCGGGCGCGCTGGCGGCCAGCGTGTACTCCCCCGCGACCAGTTCCGTGATCGCGTATCCGCCCTCGCGGCCGCTGCGGGCGGTGGCGACGACGTCGCCGCGGACGTCGGTGAGGGTGACGGCGGCGTCCCTGACGGGCGAGCCGTCGGCGGTGCGCACGCTCCCGGCGAGGCGGCCCGCGCCGCCGAGGACCACGTCGAGTTCCACGGGGCGCTCGCCGACGGTGACGGTGACGGCCTGCGGCTGGTGGCCGCCCGCCGCGGCGATCAGGACGAACGATCCGGCGCCGGGGGTGGAGAGGGCGTACCGCCCGTCGTCGCCGCTGGCGCCGCGCCCGATCTGCTGGCCCGCGACGTCGATGAGGGTCAGGGCGGCGCGGGGCACGACGGTGCCGTCCGGGTGCTGCACGCTGCCGCAGACGGGCACTCCGGCGGCGTACGGAGCCCGGGCCCCCGGGACTGCGGCCTGCTCGCCGAGGGGGGCGTGCGGGGTTTTCGAGGACACGGCGCTGGACACGAGGGGGGTCTCCTTGAGGAAGAAGGCGAGCAGCAGGCCGAGGACGAGGACCGGGACCAGGTAGAGGAAGATCCGTGGCATCGCGTCGGCGTACGCCTGGATGTAGCCCTCGCGCAGCGGGGCGGGCATCGCGTGGACGAGCTGGGGGGTGATCGATTCGGCGTCCGGCAGGTCGGCGCCCGCGGGCAGGCCGCCGGCGAGGGCGTCGGTGAGGCGGTCGGCGAAGAGCGTGCCGAAGACCGCGGCGCCCACGCTGCCGCCGATCTGCCGGAAGTAGTTGTTCGCGCTGGTCGCGGTGCCGAGGTCGGCGGGCGGCGCGGCGTTCTGCACGGCGAGGATCAGCACCGGCATGACCAGGCCGACGCCGGCACCGAGTACGGCCATCCAGATGCTGTAGTGGAGCCGGGGCGTGTCCGCTTCGAGGCGGGAGAGCAGGAACATGCCCGCCACGGAGAGGGCGCCGCCGAGGATCGGGTAGATCCGGTAGCGCCCGGTGTGGCTGATGAGTTGACCGGCGATGATGGAGGCGCCGACGACGCCGCCCATCATCGGCAGCATCAGGAGGCCGGACTCCGTGGCGCTCGCGCCGTCGACCATCTGCAGGAACGTCGGCAGGTAACTGGCCGCGCCGAAGAGGGCGATGCCGACGACGAGCCCGATGAGCCCGGTGATGTTGAAGACGGAGTCGCGGAACAGGCGCAGCGGGATGATCGGTTCTGCCGCGAACCGCTCGGCGACGAGGAAGAGCACGGTCGACACGACCGCTCCGGCGGCGAGGCCGAGGATGACGCGCGATCCCCAGGCGTACTCCGTACCGCCCCAACTGGTCAGGAGCACCAGGCAGGTGGAGGCGGCGACGAGCAGCAGCGCGCCGAGCACGTCGAGCCGGCCCCGGGCCACGGGCTTGGGCAGCTTCAGGACGAGGGCCACCACGAGCAGGGTGACCAGGCCGAACGGCACGTTGAAGTAGAAGCACCAGCGCCAGGAGACGTGGTCGGTGAAGAAGCCGCCGAGGAGCGGCCCGGCGACGGAGGCCAGACCGAAGGAGGCGCCGATGAGGCCCATGTACCGGGCCCGCGCGCGGGGCGGCACGATGTCGGCGATGATCGCCTGGACGCCGATCATGAGGCCGCCCGCGCCGACGCCCTGGAGCGCGCGGAAGGCGATGAGCTGGTCCATGGTGCGGGAGGCGCCCGCGAGGGCGGAGCCGATGACGAAGACGACGATGGCGAACTGGAAGACGCCCTTGCGTCCGAAGAGGTCGCCGAGCTTGCCGTAGATGGGCAGACCGACCGTGGAGGTCAGCAGGTACGCGGTGATCGCCCAGGACATCTTGTCCAGGCCGTGCAGCTCCCCGACGATCTTCGGCAGGGCGGTGGCGACGATCATCTGCTCCAGCGCGGCGAGCAGCAGCGCGAGCATGAGGCCGACGAAGACCATCCGGACGCGGGCGGGGCTGAGTTCGTGCGGGGGCGCCCCGGTGGCGTCCTGGGGCGGTGGCGGCCCCTGTGCGAGGTGGTGCTCGTCCGGCTGCGGCTCGTCCGGGCCCGCGGCCCGGCTCCGCTCCGAGCCCGCCGTCGGTGGCTGCGTGGCCGCCCGTTCGCCGTGCCCGGCGCCCATCGCCAACGTCGTCCCGCCCACCTGCTGCTCCCCTCGTCGCGCCTGCGCCGCCCATTTCTCGCATTACGCGACAACTGGAGCAAGCGCGACGAGTCGCCCTCGGGCGCGCACCGGCGCGCGTAAGCGCCGGTGGGAGCCCTACGGCGTACAACTGGACCGTCCCGAAAACCACTCGAAACGGTGAGCGTGACAACAACCCTGATGGGTTAGGGGAGTTGGCGGGGGCCGCCGCCCGCGCGGCCCCAACCGGTCGGCCGGGTGGGCCTACTTCTCGACCTCGGCGGCGAGCTTGCCGAGCACGGCGTCGTAGATCCGGGCGAGACCCTTGGGGGCGAAGGTCTTCTCGAAGAAGCCGCCGATGCCGCCCGCGCCGTTCCACACGGTGGTGACGACCACGCGCGAGGAGCCCTCGCCCGCCGGGGTCACGCGCCAGGTGGTGACCATGGACGAGTTGCGGTCCTTCTCGACGAGTTCGCCGTCGGTGGGCTCGCTCACCTCGAGCAGGCAGTCGCGGATCCGCTTGCTGGTGGCCTGGAGCTTCCAGTGGACGAGGGTGCCCTCGCCGTCGCCGCCCTCGCGCACCTCGTACTCGCTGAAGTGCTCCGACAGGATCTTCGCGCGCGTGCCGCTGTAGTCGGCCAGCGCATCGAAGACGTCCTCCGGCTTTGCCGCGATGATCCGCTCCGTGGTCGCCTCGACCTGCGCCATTGCACTTCCTCCAGCAGTTGGGTGTCTCAGGGGTTGAGCGGTCAGCCAACCACCCCTCACACCGGCGCCCCAAATCGGGTCCGGGACACGTTCGCACGATCAAGGGAACATGTGTTCTATTCTGTGGCCAGTGCGACCGAGGAGGCACCATGCGCTGGGAGAACCTGTCCGACGGGCCACGAGGGGGCGCCGCGGACGCCGCCCTGTTCGGCGCCGACGCCGTGACCACCCGGACCTTCGACACCCCCGAGTTCCGCGGGATCACCTTCCACGAGGTGCGGGCGAAGTCGATCGTGAACCGGGTGCCGGGGGCGTCCCGGATGCCCTTCGAGTGGACGGTCAATCCCTACCGGGGCTGCACGCACGCGTGCGTGTACTGCTTCGCGCGCAGGACGCACGCGTATCTGGACCTGGACACGGGCCTGGACTTCGACAGCCAGATCGTGGTGAAGGTCAACGCGCCCGAGCTGCTGCGCCGCCACCTCGCCTCGGCGCGCTGGGGCGGCGAGCACATCGCGATGGGCACCAACGTCGACTGCTACCAGCGCGCGGAGGGGCGGTACGCGCTCATGCCGGGCATCATCGAGGCCCTTCGTGACCGCGCCAACCCGTTCTCGATCCTCACCAAGGGCACGCTGATCCTGCGCGACCTGGACCTGCTGCGGCAGGCCGCCGCCGTCACGGACGTCGGCATCTCGGTGTCCGTGGGGTTCCTGGACGAGCACCTGTGGCGCACGGTCGAGCCGGGCACCCCGGCCCCCGGGCGGCGCCTGGAGGTCGTGCGCACCCTGAGCGGGCACGGCATCGGGTGCGGCGTCCTGATGGCCCCGGTGATCCCGTTCCTGGGGGACCGTCCGGACCAGCTGCGTGCCACGGTGCGGGCGATCGCGGCGGCCGGGGCGACGTCGGTGACGCCCCTGACGCTGCACCTGCGGCCCGGCGCGCGCGAGTGGTTCATGGCCTGGCTCGGACGGCACCACCCGCATCTGGTGCGGCGGTACGAGCGCCTGTACGCGGACGGCGCGTACGCCCCGAAGTGGTACCAGCGCCGCATCACCCGCCAGGTGCACGACCTGGCCCGGGAGTTCGGCATCGGCCCGTCCCGCGCGGGCGCCGCCCGGCGCATACCCGAGCACCGGGAGACGGCGCCCGCACCCGGTGCCACCCAGCTCACGCTGCTCTGATCCGGCCGGCTCACCCTGCTCGGGCCCGGGCTGGGCCATCGGCGGGCTTCGTCATGCTCCTTTCAGGTAGTTCGCCCGGAGAACCGCCGCTTCCGGGCGGGGATTCCGGGACGATGCCGCGGGGGTCGTGGGCCTCGCGGCCCCGAACCCTCCGCCCTGGGAGGCTCGATGAGAGCAACCGCCGTCTCGCTGTGCGGCGCCGCCGCGCTGGTGACCGGTCTCGTCGTGGCGGTGCCGTCCGCCGCGGGCACCGACACGCGGGCCGTGCCGCGCACCGCGCACACCCCGCACCCCCTCACCTGGAAGAAGTGCGCCACCAAGGACCACCCGAAGCTCCAGTGCGCGTCCCTGAAGGTGCCGCTCGACCACGACCACCCGCACGGCGAGCAGATCACGCTCGCGCTGTCCCGGATCGCGCACACCGCCGAGCACTACCAGGGCCCGCTCCTGGTGAACCCCGGCGGCCCCGGCGGCAGCGGCCTGTCCATGGCCGGCTTCGTCGCCAAGACGCTCCCGGCGAAGGTCGCCGCGGGCTACGACGTCATCGGCTTCGACCCGCGCGGCGTCGGCAGGAGCAAGCCCTCCCTCACCTGCCGCCCCGGCCACTTCAAGCCGGTGCGGCCCGCCACGGTGCCGCACACGGCTGCCCTGGAGAAGGCCAACCTGAACCGCGCCCGGGCCTTCGCCGAGGCGTGCGGCAAGAAGTACGCGGACGTCCTGCCCTTCATCGACACGGTGAGCGCGGTCAAGGACATGGACGCGATCCGCGCGGCCCTCGGCGCCGACCGGATCAACTACTTCGGGTACTCGTACGGCACCTACCTGGGCGCCGTCTACGCGAAGCTGTTCCCCGACCGGGTGCGCCGCATGGCCCTGGACTCCGTGGTCGACCCGCACAACGTCTGGTACGAAGCGAACCTCACCCAGGACCACGCCTTCGACAGCCGCCACAAAGCCTTCATGGCCTGGGTCGCGAAGCACCACAAGCAGTACCGGCTCGGCAAGGACCCGGCGAGGATCGAGGCCAGGTGGTACGCCATGCGCGCCGCCCTCGCCAAGAAGCCGGCCGGAAAGAAGGTCGGCGCCGCCGAGCTGGAGGACACCTTCCTGCCGGGCGGCTACTTCAACGGCTACTGGCCGTTCCTCGCGGAGGCGTTCTCCTCGTACGCCCGCACGAAGGACACCGACCTCCTGGTGGAGGCGTACGAGAACTTCGGCGCCGTGGACGCGGCGGGCGACAACAGCTACTCCGTGTACACCTCCGTGGGGTGCAGGGACGCGTCCTGGCCGCGCGACTGGGAGCAGTGGCGCCGCGACAACTGGCGCACGCACGCGAAGGCACCGTTCATGACCTGGAACAACGCCTGGTACAACGCCCCGTGCGCGTTCTGGCCGGTCCGGTCGCTGCACCACCCCGACGTCACCAACACCAACCTGCCGCCGGTGCTGCTCTTCCAGGCCACCGACGACGCGGCCACGCCGTACGAGGGCGCGATCACGATGCACCGCAAGCTCCGCGGATCGAGCCTGGTGGTGGAGCAGGGCGGCGGCAACCACGGCATCACGCTGAGCGGGAACGCCTGCCTCGACCGGCATCTGGCGGCATATCTGACCGACGGCAAGGTGCCGCACAGCGGCGGTGAGGTCGACGCGGTGTGCAAGCCGCTGCCCGAGCCGAAGCCGAAGGGCGCGGCGCGCGCGGGCGCGGGCCGGGGTGACGCGGCGAGCAGCGGCGCGGAACTCCACCGGCTGCTGGGCTTCCGCGGCTGAGAGCAGGGTCCCGCCGCTGACAGGCGGGTTCCCTGCGCTCACTCGCGGGTTCCCGCGGCCGATGCGCGGGCCCTGGGCTCCGCCGGGGGCGCAGTCGCCGCCGTGGCCCACCATGGTGACCATGAGCCGACTGACACACATCAGCGCCCCCGACGGAGTCGCGCCCGCGACCGCGTACACCCACGTGGTGTCCGGCACGGGCCGCCTCGTCGCCGTCTCCGGTCAACTCGCCCTGGACGAGGAGGGCAAGCTGGTCGGCCCGGGGGACGCGTCGGCGCAGGCCCACCAGGTCTTCGAGAACCTGCGGCGCTGCCTGGCGGCGGCGGGCGCGGACTTCGACGACGTGATCAAGCTGACGTACTTCGTCACGGACGTGGCGCACATGCCCGCGGTCCGGGCGGCGCGCGACGCCCACCTCGACCCGGCCCGGCTGCCCGCCGCGTCGGCGGTGCAGGTCGCGGCGCTGATGGGGCCCGAGTTCCTGATGGAGATCGAGGCGCTCGCAGTGGTTGCGGAGCAGCCCGAGGAGGACACGACGGGGGTCTGAGGAGACGACGGGGGGCCGACCGGGCGGCACGGGCAGCTGGAGGAGGGCGCTCTAGTGGCCGATGGGCCCGGCGCCCAGCAGCAACAGCGCGCTCTCCCCGGCCAGTTGCTCCGCGTGCGCGGGCAGTTCCTGGCCGCGGCGCACATGACGGCGGACGATCGTCAGCGGCATGTCGATCACGGCGAGCGCGACCCGGTCCGCGGCGGGCCCGGCCTCCGCGCCGAGTGCCGCGCACAGCCCGGCCACGGCCTCGCCCACCCGCCGGTGCCCCGCCGCCGCCCGCCGTGCGCTCGGCTCGGGCCACTCGTCCTGGGCGAAGTCGGCGGCGCCGTACAGGAGCAGGGCCGCGGCGCGCGGGTGCGCCCGGCTCCACGCGACCACGTGGACGGCCGCCGCCCGGACCGCCGCGCGCGGATCGCCCCCACTCGGCCCCAGCGCCGCGAACCACCCCTCCTGGAAGTCCTCGACGGTCCGCAGCCACACCTCCGCGAGGAGCGCGGGGCGCCCGGGGAAGCGGTGGTAGACCGACCCGCTGGGCGCGCCGACCGCCTTGGCGACGGCCGCCATCGTGACCGCCGACGGGCCCGCGTCGGCGGCCAGCTCGACGGCGGCGTCGAGGAAGCGGCTCACGTCGTACCGGGGTGGTCTCGCCATGTATTGGAGAGTACCCTCCAATTAAATAGAGAGGCCTCTCCAAAACAGGAGGAGCCCCCTTCGGGACCCCTTCTTCCCGGTCCCCAGGCCCCAGGAGCCACCATGGCCGTCCTCAACGTCCACGAACGCGTCCTGCCCGTCGAGCCGAGCGCGGTCGGCGGGCTCATCGACACCCTCGCCACCCCGGACGACCCGCTGTGGCCCACCGCCGGCTGGCCGCCCATGGAGCTGGACCGGGGGCTCGCGCCCGGGTCGCGCGGCGGCCACGGACCGGTCCGGTACACCGTGGCGGCGTACGCGCCCCAGCAGTGGGTGCGGTTCACCTTCACCGGACCGCGCGGCTTCGACGGGTTCCACGAGTACACGGTGCACCCGCTGGACGACGGCAGCGGACACACGGTGCTGCGCCACACCCTGGCGATGCGCGCCCGCGGCGCGGCCCGGCTGACCTGGCCGCTGGCGTTCCGCTCCTTCCACGACGCCTGCCTGGAGGACAGCCTCGACCGCGCGGAGCGCGCCCTGACCGGCACGGTCCGCCGCCCCGCGCGCTGGAGTCCCTACGTGCGCTTCCTGCGCCGCATCACTCCCCGCTGACCCGCGGGACCTTCACGACCCCTGCGCCCGCACCGACACCCGCGCGAGGGCCGCCGCCGCGGCCGCCGCGAGGCGCGGATGGGAGCAGGCGGCCGTCAGCACCGGGATGGCCCGGGCGTCCCCGAGCGCCCCGAGGCCCTCGACGCACGCCAGCGCGACCTTGCCGTAAGGGTCGTTGGGGGTCAGACGGCGCTGGAGGGTGACGATGAGAGCGGGCGCCGACTCAGGGGCGCGGAGTTCGGTGAGGAGCCGCACCGGATGCAGGGCGTAGGCGACCCGCAGTTCATTCGTGGCGAGCGCCGCCGCCGCGCGCGCCGTGCGCCGGTCGCCGAGCCGCGCGAGGGCGTACGCGGCGGCGGCGCAACGGGGCGGATCCCGGTGGTTGAGCAGCAGCACCAGCGACTCGAAGGCCCGCCGGTCCCCCAGGACCCCCAGCCTGACCGCCGCCAACTCCCGTGCCCACAACGGCTGGCCGGCCGCGAGCAGCACCCCCGCGAGCTCGTCCGCCGTACGGGTGGCCAGCAGTCTCTCGTACGCGTCCAGCGCTCCCGACGCCATCGCCTCGCGTCGTAAGCGATCCGTCACCGTCCGCAACTCCGCATCCATGCGCTGAGCCTAGTCGCGACGGACGTCACAAACACCGGGGCTGGCGCGCTCGTTACTCGCGGGTTAATCTCATGTGAGCGGGGCACACTCCCCGCAGAGAGTTCGTTCGCAGTTCTCGCTCTTCGCTTTTCAGCTCGTGACGGCCTGGTGACGCAGCCGTCCTGAGTGTTGTCGGTTCGGTACGCACGTACCGCAGGACGGCGTGGCCACGGGACAGGGCCTGCCGGTTCCCCTCTCGCGCAACCTCCGCACGCCGTACGCGACTTCACGCCCGCTCGCGCGGCCACCGCGCACGCTCGCGTGGGCCGTGTGCCGGTGCGCCCCCGCCACGCGCCGTGCGCGTGCGCCCCTCAGTCGTCACTCACTTCCTGGAGTCCACCCATGGACACTCCCTTCAGCACGGTCGCCGTCGTCGGTCTCGGCACGATGGGCACCGGCATCGCCGAGGTGCTCGCGCACGCGGGCCGCGACGTCATCGGCATCGACATCAGCGAACAGGCCACGGCCCACGCCGTCGCCGCCCTGGAGGCCTCCACCGCGCGCGCCGTGCGCCGCGAGCGGATCACCGAGGACGAGCGCGAGAACATCCTCACCCGCTTCCGCGCCGTCACCGACCTGCGGGCGGCGGCCGAGGCCGACCTGGTGATCGAGGTCGCCCCGGAGTCGTACGCGATCAAGCAGCAGATCTTCCGCGAGCTCGACGGCATCGTGCGCCCGGACACGGTCCTCGCCACCGGCACGAACGCGCTCTCCGTGACCCGCCTCGCCGCCGAATCCGCACACCCGGAGCGGGTGTTGGGCCTGCACTTCTTCAACCCGGCGCCCGCCATGAAGCTCGTCGAGGTCGTCTCGTCGGTGCTCACCGCGCCGGCCGCCGTGGCGGCGGTGACCGACCTCGCCCGCGCCCTCGGCAAGGAGCCCGTCGCCGTCGGCGACCGCCCCGGCTTCGTCGCCGACGGGCTGCTCTTCGGCTACCTCAACCAGGCCGCGGCGATGTACGAGGCCAAGTACGCGAGCCGCGAGGACATCGACGCGGCGATGCGGCTCGGCTGCGGACTGCCGATGGGGCCGCTCGCGCTGCTCGACCTGATCGGCGTCGACACCGCCCGCACCGTCCTCGACGCCATGTACGCCGAGTCCCAGGACCGGCTGCACGCGCCCGCGCCGATCCTCAAGCAGCTCAGCGAGGCGGGCCTGACGGGGCGCAAGTCGGGCCGCGGCTTCTACACCTACGCGGCGTCCGGCAGCGACGAGGTGGTGCGGGACGCGGCGACGCCCCTGGAGGGCACCCGGCAGGCGCGCGGGCGCGAGATCCGCTCCGTCGGCGTGGCCGGTTCCGGCACCATGGCGTCCGGGATCGCGGAGGTCTTCGCGAAGGCCGGGTACGACGTGGTGCTCGTCGCCCGCAGCGAGGAGAAGGCCGCCGCGGCCAGGGCCCGGGTCGCCAAGTCGCTCTCGCGCTCCGTCGACAAGGGGCGGCTCACCTCGGAGGCGGCCGCGAAGACCCTGGACCGGATCACGCCGAGCGGTACGTACGACGCGTTCGCCGACGTCGATCTCGCCCTGGAGGCGGTCGCCGAGGACCTGGAGATCAAGCAGCAGCTGTTCGCGACGCTCGACAAGGTCTGCAAGCCCGGTGCCGTCCTCGCCACCACCACGTCCTCGCTGCCCGTGGTGGCCTGCGCCCGCGCCACCTCACGGCCCGGCGACGTGATCGGCCTGCACTTCTTCAACCCGGCGCCCGCCATGAAGCTCGTCGAGGTCGTGCGCACCGTCCTGACCGAGGACGACGTGCACGCCACCGCCCGCGAGGTGTGCGCGACGATCAAGAAGCACCCGGTGGACTGCGGCGACCGGGCCGGCTTCATCGTGAACGCCCTCCTGTTCCCGTACCTGAACAACGCGATCAAGATGGTCCAGGAGCACTACGCGTCCCTCGACGACATCGACGCGGCCATGAAGCTCGGCGGCGGCTACCCGATGGGGCCCTTCGAGCTCCTGGACGTCGTCGGCCTGGACGTCTCGCTCGCCATCGAAAAGGTGCTGCACCGCGAGTTCCGTGAGCCGGGGCTCGCCCCCGCGCCGCTCCTGGAGCACCTGGTGGCCGCGGGCTGCCTCGGCCGCAAGACGGGCCGGGGTTTCCGCGAATATGCCCGGCGCTGACCGGCGCGCGGACCTCGGGGCCAGAGCACACGAGGCGGTGCGCGCGGAGCGCGCGGACTGGGGCGGGCTGCTCGATCCGTCGGGCAGCCCGGTCCCGCAGGCGCACTCAGCTGCGCACATGCAGTACGTTCGGGTCATGCCCAAGGCCGCCAAGTCCTCACGTACGACAGCTACGCCCGACGCTCCGGAGAGCGCCGCGGGCAGCCGCGCCGCCGCACAACGGCTCAAGATGCGCCGCGAGCTGGCGGCCGCCGCCATGGAACTCTTCGCGTCCAAGGGGTACGAGGCGACGACGGTCGACGAGATCGCCGCCGCGGCCGGGGTGGCCCGGCGGACCTTCTTCCGCCACTTCCGGTCCAAGGAAGAGGCGATCTTCCCCGACCACGACGACACCCTGATCCGCGCGGAGGCCGTGCTCAACGCGGCGCCCGCGCACGAGCACCCGCTCGACACGGTGTGCCGCGGCATCAAGGAAGTCATGAAGATGTACGCGGCCTCGCCGGCCGTGTCCGTGGAGCGGTACCGGCTCACGCGCGAGGTGCCCACGCTGCGCGAGCGCGAGATCGCCTCCGTGGCGCGCTACGAACGGCTCTTCACGCGCTATCTCCTCGGGCACTTCGACGAGCACGCGCACCACCACGGCAACGACGATCCGCTGCTCGCGGAGGTGGCCGCGTCCGCCGTCGTCACGGCCCACAACCACGTCCTGCGGCGCTGGTTGCGGGCCGGGGGCCAGGGGGACGTGGAGGGGCAGCTCGACCACGCCTTCGGCATCGTGCGGCGGACGTTCGGGACGGGCATTCCCGCGGGGCGGGACACGGTGCCCTCCGGTCCGGTGGCGACGGTCTCCGACGGTGGCGAGGTCCTGGTCACCGTCGCCCGCACGGACGCCCCTCTCGACGAAGTCATGCGCACCATCGAGAAGGCACTGCGAGACCGCGGGTAGACCCCGCGGAGTGCCCTCAGAAGCCGGACGGGCCGACTACCTACCGGCAGGTAGTCGGCCCGTCCGGCTTTTGCGTACTCATGGCACACCCTCTGACCTGCAATGATCGATCATCGCTCAGATGAACCCACCCGGTGACAACTGAGAGAAATTGTTGGCACTGAGTGTCTTGCCGACTGGCACGCGGTGTCATACGTTGATGTTGTCCGGGCGGCCGACGGGTGGAGAACCTCCCCCGCCGGCTGTCCCCGCGAGCCACTGGCAAGCGCGCCCGGACGCCTGCGTCACAGGCACCCCGCGCCCCACCAGGGCGCCGCCGAGCACCACCTCCGCCGAACCGACGGCACCGCCCCGCTTTCAAGGACCACCCCGACGTACCCCTCAGAGCGCTCTCCCTCGGAGCGCCCTTCGCCGGAGGCAACCCATGCAGGAAATCCTGGACGCGATCCAATCGCAGGACACCTCGGCCGCCGACTTCGCCGCGCTGCCGCTGCCCGAGTCGTACCGCGCGGTGACCGTGCACAAGGACGAGACGGAGATGTTCGCCGGGCTCACCACCCGCGACAAGGACCCGCGCAAGTCGCTGCACCTGGACGAGGTCCCGGTGCCCGAACTCGGCCCCGGCGAGGCCCTGGTGGCCGTGATGGCCTCGTCCGTGAACTACAACTCCGTGTGGACGTCCATCTTCGAGCCGCTCTCGACCTTCGCCTTCCTGGAGCGGTACGGCAAGTTGAGCGATCTCACCAAGCGCCACGACCTGCCGTACCACGTCATCGGCTCCGACCTCGCGGGCGTCGTCCTGCGCACCGGCCCCGGCGTGAACGCCTGGCAGCCCGGCGACGAGGTCGTCGCGCACTGCCTGTCCGTGGAACTGGAGTCCTCCGACGGCCACAACGACACGATGCTCGACCCCGAGCAGCGCATCTGGGGCTTCGAGACCAACTTCGGCGGCCTCGCGGAGATCGCCCTGGTGAAGTCCAACCAGCTGATGCCGAAGCCGGACCACCTGAGCTGGGAGGAGGCGGCGGCCCCCGGCCTGGTGAACTCCACCGCGTACCGCCAGCTCGTCTCCCGCAACGGCGCCGGCATGAAGCAGGGCGACAACGTCCTGATCTGGGGCGCGAGCGGTGGACTCGGGTCGTACGCCACGCAGTTCGCGCTGGCCGGCGGCGCCAACCCGATCTGCGTGGTCAGCAGCCCGCAGAAGGCGGAGATCTGCCGGGCGATGGGCGCGGAGGCGATCATCGACCGCAACGCCGAGGGCTACAAGTTCTGGAAGGACGAGCGCACCCAGGACCCCAAGGAGTGGAAGCGCTTCGGCAAGCGCATCCGCGAGTTCACCGGCGGCGAGGACATCGACATCGTCTTCGAGCACCCCGGCCGCGAGACCTTCGGCGCCAGCGTCTACGTCACCCGCAAGGGCGGCACCATCACCACCTGCGCCTCCACCTCGGGCTACATGCACGAGTACGACAACCGCTACCTGTGGATGTCGCTGAAGCGCATCATCGGCTCGCACTTCGCCAACTACCGCGAGGCCTGGGAGGCGAACCGGCTGATCGCCAAGGGCAAGATCCACCCGACGCTCTCCAAGGTGTACTCCCTGGCGGACACCGGGCAGGCCGCCTACGACGTGCACCGCAACCTCCACCAGGGCAAGGTCGGCGTCCTCGCGCTCGCGCCCGAGGAGGGGCTCGGCGTGCGCGACGCGGAGAAGCGGGCGCTGCACCTCGACGCCATCAACCGCTTCCGCGACATCTGAGGGGCGAGGGCCCATACATGACTGAGCGCCAGAAAGACCGGCCGTGGCTGATGCGCACCTACGCCGGTCACTCCACGGCCGAGGCGTCGAACGAGCTGTACCGGCGCAACCTCGCCAAGGGCCAGACCGGTCTGTCGGTCGCCTTCGACCTGCCGACGCAGACCGGCTACGACCCGGACCACATCCTCGCGCGCGGGGAGGTGGGCCGGGTCGGCGTCCCGGTGTCCCATCTCGGCGACATGCGGCGGCTGTTCCAGGACATCCCCCTGGAGCAGATGAACACCTCCATGACGATCAACGCGACCGCCATGTGGCTGCTCGCGCTGTACCAGGTCGTCGCCGAGGAGCAGGGCGCCGACATCACCCAGCTCCAGGGGACGACGCAGAACGACATCGTCAAGGAGTACCTGTCGCGCGGCACGCACGTGTTCCCGCCGGGGCCGAGCCTGCGGCTGACCACCGACATGATCACGTACACGGTGGCGAACATCCCGAAGTGGAACCCGATCAACATCTGCAGCTATCACCTGCAGGAGGCCGGGGCCACGCCGGTGCAGGAGGTCGCGTACGCGATGAGCACGGCGATCGCGGTGCTCGACGCGGTGCGCGCGTCCGGGCAGGTGCCCGAGGAGAAGTTCGGCGACGTCGTCGCGCGGATCTCGTTCTTCGTGAACGCCGGGGTGCGGTTCATCGAGGAGATGTGCAAGATGCGGGCCTTCGGCCGCATCTGGGACCGGGTCGCGCGCGAGCGGTACGGCATCAGCAACCCCAAGCAGCGCCGCTTCCGCTACGGCGTGCAGGTCAACTCGCTCGGCCTGACCGAGGCACAGCCGGAGAACAACGTCCAGCGCATCGTCCTGGAGATGCTCGCCGTCACGCTGTCGAAGGACGCCCGCGCGCGTGCCGTGCAGCTGCCCGCATGGAACGAGGCGCTCGGCCTGCCCCGGCCCTGGGACCAGCAGTGGTCGCTGCGCATCCAGCAGGTCCTCGCGCACGAGAGCGACCTCCTGGAGTACGAGGACATCTTCGCGGGCTCGCACGTGATCGAGGCCAAGGTGGACGCCCTGGTCGAGGAGTCCCTCGCGGAGATGGACCGCATCGAGCAGATGGGCGGCGCGATGGCCGCCGTCGAGTCGGGCTATCTGAAGGCGCAGCTGGTGTCCTCGCACGCCGAGCGGCGGGCGCGGATCGAGGCCGGCGAGGACAAGATCATCGGCGTGAACGTCTTCGAGACGACGGAGCCGAACCCGCTCACCGCCGACCTGGACACGGCGATCATGACGGTCGACCCGGCGGTCGAGGCGCGCGTCGTGGAGGCCATCGGCACCTGGCGCACCACCCGGCAGGAGTCGTCGGACCGGCAGGGCCTCGGAGACCCCTACCACTTCCCCACCGTCCAGCAGGCGCTCGACCGGCTCAAGGAGGTCGCGGCAGGGACCGGCAACCTGATGGAGGCCACCCTGGAGTGCGCGCGCGCCGGTGTCACGACCGGCGAGTGGGCGGGCGCGCTGCGGGAGGTCTTCGGCGAGTTCCGGGCGCCCACGGGCGTCTCCGGGGCGCCGGTCGCGGTCACCGCGGAGGCGGGCACGCCGCTCGCCCTGGTCCGCGAGAAGGTCGAGAAGACGTCCGCCGACCTCGGCAGCGGCAAGCTGCGCTTCCTGGTCGGCAAGCCGGGCCTGGACGGGCACTCCAACGGCGCCGAGCAGATCGCGGTGCGCGCGCGTGACGCCGGGTTCGAGGTCGTCTACCAGGGCATCCGGCTGACCCCCGAGCAGATCGTGGACGCCGCGCTCGCGGAGGACGTGCACGCGGTCGGCCTGTCGATCCTCTCCGGCTCGCACGCGCAGCTCGTCCCGGACGTCCTGACGCGCCTGCGCGCGGCGGGCGCGCACGACATTCCCGTCATCGCCGGGGGCATCATCCCCACCAGCGACGCCGAGGACCTGAAGGCGGCGGGCGTGGCCGCCGTGTTCACCCCCAAGGACTTCGGCATCACGGAGATCATCGGCCGTATCGTCGACGAGATCCGCAAAGCGAACCACCTCGACCCCCTGGAGGTCCCCGCATGACCCCGTCCCAGACGCAGCCCGGCGCCGTGAACCGGCTCCGCCCGCGCCGCTCCTGCCTGGCCGTGCCCGGCTCGAACCCGCGCTTCCTGGAGAAGGCCCAGGGCCTGCCCGCCGACCAGGTGTTCCTCGACCTGGAGGACGCCTGCGCGCCGCTCGCCAAGCCGGAGGCGCGGCACACCATCGTCAAGTTCCTCAACGAGGGCGACTGGACGGGCAAGACCAGGGTCGTGCGCGTGAACGACTGGACGACCGAGTGGACGTACCGCGATGTCGTCACGGTCGTCGAGGGCGCGGGGCCGAACCTGGACTGCATCATGCTGCCCAAGGTGCAGGACGCCCAGCAGGTGGTGGCCCTGGACCTGCTGCTCACCCAGATCGAGAAGACGATGGGCTTCGAGGTCGGCAAGATCGGCATCGAGGCGCAGATCGAGAACGCCCAGGGCCTCAACAACGTCAACGAGATCGCGACGGCCTCCCAGCGCGTCGAGACGATCATCTTCGGCCCGGCCGACTTCATGGCGTCGATCAACATGAAGTCGCTGGTCGTGGGCGAGCAGCCGCCCGGCTACCCGGCGGACGCGTACCACTACATCCTGATGAAGATCCTCATGGCCGCCCGCGCCAACAACCTCCAGGCCATCGACGGCCCCTACCTGCAGATCCGCAACATCGACGGCTACCGCGAGGTCGCCCGGCGCGCCGCCGCCCTCGGCTTCGACGGCAAGTGGGTGCTGCACCCGGGCCAGGTCGAGGCGTCCAACGAGATCTTCTCGCCGTCCCAGGAGGACTACGACCACGCCGAGATGATCCTGGACGCGTACGACTACTACACGTCCGAGGCGGGCGGCAAGAAGGGCTCCGCGATGCTCGGCGACGAGATGATCGACGAGGCCAGCCGCAAGATGGCGCTCGTGATCTCCGGCAAGGGCCGGGCCGCGGGCATGAAGCGCACCAGCACGTTCGAGGCCCCGGAGGCGTAGGGATCATGCAATTCGGCCGCACCTACGAGGAGTTCGAAGTCGGCGCCGTGTACAAGCACTGGCCCGGCAAGACGGTCACCGAGTACGACGACCACCTCTTCTGTCTGCTCACCATGAACCATCACCCGCTGCACATGGACAGCAACTACGCGGAAGCGACGACCGACTTCGGCAAGAACGTCGTCGTCGGCAACTACATCTACTCGCTGCTGCTCGGCATGTCCGTCCCGGACGTCTCCGGCAAGGCGATCGCGAACCTGGAGGTCGAGTCGCTCAAGCACGTGGCGCCGACGTTCCACGGCGACACGATCTACGGCGAGACGACGGTCCTGGACAAGACGCCGTCGAAGTCCAAGTCGGACCGCGGCATCGTGCACGTGGAGACCAAGGGCTACAAGCAGGACGGCACGCTGGTCTGCGTGTTCCGCCGCAAGGTCATGGTGCCCACCGAGACGTACATCAAGGAGCGCGGCGGCGAACAGCCCGGCCGCCCGGAGCTGAACGCCCCGCAGCAGAAGACCGAGAAGTGAGGCCGTGATGACCCGACTCGCCCAGACCGCCGGGCTCTCCGACGTCCAGCAGGAAATCCTGTCCACCGTCAGGGAATTCGTCGACAAAGAGATCATTCCGGTGGCCACGGAGCTCGAGCACCGTGACGAGTACCCGCAAGCGATCGTGGACGGCCTCAAGGAGTTGGGCCTGTTCGGCCTGATGATCCCGGAGGAGTACGGGGGTCTCGGCGAGTCGCTGCTCACCTACGCGCTGTGCGTGGAGGAGATAGCGCGCGGCTGGATGTCGGTGTCCGGCATCATCAACACCCACTTCATCGTGGCGTACATGCTCAAGCAGCACGGCACCCAGGAGCAGAAGGACCACTTCCTGCCGCGGATGGCGACGGGTGAGGTGCGGGGCGCGTTCTCGATGTCGGAGCCGGGGCTCGGCTCGGACGTGTCGGCGATCACGTCGAAGGCGGTCAGGGACGGCGAGGACTACGTCCTGAACGGTCAGAAGATGTGGCTGACGAACGGGGGCTCGTCAACGCTGGTCGCCGTACTCGTCAGAAGTGACGAAGGACACCCCGAGGGGACGGCCCCCCACAAGTCGATGACGACCTTCCTGGTGGAGAAGGAACCGGGCTTCGGCGAGGTGCGTCCGGGCCTCACCATCCCCGGGAAGATCGACAAGATGGGTTACAAGGGTGTCGACACCACCGAACTGATCATGGATGGCCTGCGCATTCCGGCCAATCGCGTGCTCGGCGGACAGACCGGGCGAGGCTTTTACCAAATGATGGACGGAGTCGAGGTCGGCCGCGTGAATGTCGCCGCGCGTGGCTGCGGCGTCGCACAGCGTGCCTTCGAGCTGGGTGTCTCGTATGCCCAACAACGTCACACTTTCGGAAAGCCGATCGCCCAGCATCAGGCGATTCAGTTCAAGCTGGCCGAGATGGCTACCAAGGTCGAGGCCGCCCATGCGATGATGGTGAACGCAGCACGCAAAAAGGACTCCGGGGAGCGAAACGACCTCGAAGCCGGAATGGCGAAGTATCTGGCGTCCGAATACTGCAAGGAAGTCGTAGAGGACGCGTTCAGGATTCACGGTGGCTACGGCTTCTCGAAGGAGTACGAGATCGAGCGTCTCTACCGCGAGGCACCGATGTTGCTCATCGGTGAAGGTACCGCCGAGATCCAGAAAATGATCATTGGCCGACGACTCCTCGAAGAGTATCGATTCCAGGGCTGAATGTCCGACTTGGAGTGATTCCTTCGAGATTTATTCGAGAAGAAGATCACACCCAGTCAGCACGCTCCGGCGGCCGACTCGGCTTCCTGGCTTGCCCAGTTGTGGCTCGCAACCGATACGATCCCGGGAAAGCCGCCGTCCCCCCGTATGCAGTGCGGCATCATCCGCTACGAAGGTCATCCATGCCCCACAGCCAAACCTCTGCACCTCGCGACAGCCTGGCCGGCGTACGCCTCGCGCGCGGAGCATCGCCGTGGCTCCTGCCGACCGTGGCCACCGCGGCACTCAGCCTGGCCAAGGCTCGCCGCTCCAAGGGCGCGGCGGCGGTCGCCGTGCCCGCGACCGCCCTCGCGGCCGGAATGCTGTGGTTCTTCCGCGACCCCGAGCGTGAGATCACCCAGGGCCGGGTGATCTCCCCGGCCGACGGCGTGGTGCAGAGCATCATGCCGTGGAAGGACGGACGCACCCGCGTCGCGATCTTCATGAGCCCGTTGAACGTCCACGTCAACCGCGCGCCCCTCGCGGGCACGGTGACGTCCGTGGAGCACATCCCCGGCGGGTTCGTCCCGGCGTTCAACAAGGAGAGCGAGAACAACGAGCGCGTCGTCTGGCACTTCGACACCGAGCTCGGCGACATCGAGATGATCCAGATCGCGGGCGCCGTCGCCCGGCGCATCGTGCCGTACGTGCCCCAGGGCACGAAGGTGGAGCAGGGCGAGCGGATCGGCCTGATCCGCTTCGGCTCGCGCGTCGACATCTACCTGCCCGAGGGCGTCGAGGTGGATGTCGAGGTGGGTCAGAAGACCGTGGCTGGGGTGACTCGCATTGACCGTGACTGATCCGGAGACACAGGCGGGCTGGGTGCCCGAGTCCGTGGACACCGTGGACGACGCCGACGAGGACATGCCGCTGTCGCTGCGCCTCTCGATAGCGGACACCCTCACGCTCGGCAACGCCACGTGCGGATTCATGGCGGTGTACTTCACCACCACCGGGATCCTCATCCCGCACCTGTCCGGCGACGAGTCGGGCATGGCCCGCAACAGCGCCGCCACCGCGGTGATCCTGATGCTGTGCGCCGCCGTCTTCGACCTCTTCGACGGCCTCGTGGCCCGCAAGCTGCGGTCGTCGCCGATGGGCGCGGAGCTGGACAACCTCTCCGACCTGATCAGCTTCGGTCTCGCACCCGCCTACTTCGTGCTCGTGTACGGCATGGTCGCCAGAGACGCCCACGAGCGGGTCGCGGCGATGGGCGCCATCGTGGTCCTCCTGGCGGTGGTGCTGCGACTTGCGAGATTCTCCTGCGTGACGCTGCCGGACGGCACGTTCCAGGGCATGCCCTCGCCCTTCGGGGCGCTGACGGTGGTCTCGATCGTGCTTCTGGAGCTGCCCTTCGTGGCCACGCTCCTGGCGATCATCGGCACGGCCTGGCTGATGGTGAGCCGGGTCGAGTACCCGAAGCCCCGGGGACCGCTCGCGGTCGCCATGCTCGCCTGGATCGTCTCCGCGATGGGGCTGCTCGCCGCCTGGGCCTTCGACGCGCCCGGCGGACAGCTGCTCCTTCAGACCGGCTGCGCGCTGCAGCTCGTCCTCGGTGCGGTGATCCCGCTGTTCGCCACGGCTCGGCGGGTGAACAACTTCCGGGACAACCGGCGTGAGGCCCGGGCGACGCAGTTGCCGTAGCGGCGCTTGTACACAGCTCTGAGGGGCCCGAACCGAACGGTTCGGGCCCCTCAGGCGTTCATGGACGTCGGAGTCACCGTGACCGCCGGACGGGACTGTGCCCACCCTTCCCCAAGCTCTCGGCCGCGCTCGGGCAGGGGAGAGCCCTATCGCCCTGCGGGACGACTGCCCACCGGGTGGAAGGCGGGCCGGGCCGGGCCGGGCCGAGCTCAGGTCAGGAAGTCCGTGGCGATCTTGGCTGAGAGGCGCTCCAGGAGGGGGCCCGCCTCGGCCACGCAGCGGGACACGTCGGGCTCGATGTCGGTGAGGGCGTAGGCCCGCCGGATCCCGGCGGTGCCGAGCGCCGACGGCGGCAGCGCGAGCCGCCCGCAGACGGCGACGACGTCGACCCCGGCGGCGCGGGCCGCGGCCGCCACCCCGGCGGGAGCCTTGCCGTGCAGGGTCTGCTCGTCCAGGGACCCCTCCCCCGTGATGACGAGCGTCGCCCCGGCGAGCGCGGGCGCGAAGCCGAGGACGTCCAGCATGACGTCGATGCCCGGCCGGAACGACGCCCCGAGGCCGACCAGCGCCCCGTAGCCGATGCCGCCCGCCGCGCCGGCGCCCGGCGCCTCCGCGTACTTCAGGGCCTGCGGCCCGGCGTCCCGCGCGAGGACCCGCGCGAAGTGGGCGAGCGCGGCGTCGAGGGCGGCGACGTCGTCCGGCGTGGCGCCCTTCTGCGGCCCGTACACCGCGGGCGCCCCCTTGGGGCCCGTCAGCGGGTTGTCCACGTCGCTGGCGAGCACGATGTCGACGTCCGCGAGCCGCGGGTCGAGGCCGGACAGGTCGGCCGACGCCAGCTCCCGCAGGGGCCCGCCGCCGGGCGCGACGGGCTCACCGGCCGCGTCCAGGAACCGCGCGCCGAGCGCCGCGAGCATGCCCGCGCCGCCGTCGGTCGTCGCGCTGCCGCCGACACCGAAGACGATGGTGCGCGCGCCGGCGTCCAGGGCCGCGCGAAGCAGCTCGCCGCTGCCGTACGTCGTCGCCGTGAGCGGCGCGAAGGTCCCCGCGGGCAGCAGCTGGAGCCCGGAGGCCTCCGCCATCTCCACGACGGCCGTGCCGTCGCGCAGCGCGTACGCCGCCACCACCTCCGCGCCGAGCGGCCCGGTGACCCGCGCCTGCCTGCGCTCGAAACCGGCTGCCACGGCCGCGTCGACCGTGCCGTCACCGCCGTCGGCCACGGGCAGCGCCCGCACCGGGAGGTCGCCCAGCACGCTGTGCAGGCCCGCGGTCACGCGCTGGGCGACCTGCACGGCCGTGAGGGACCCCTTGAACTTGTCCGCGGCGATCAGCACATGGCCGCGGCCCGTGCCCCCGGCGCCGCGCGCCGCGCCGTCTCCCGCCGTCTCTGCAGCGTCCGCCACCTTGCATTCCCCTTGCTCTTCGGGCCTTGCTCGCGTCAAGGCAGTCGCGCCGCTGCGACCATAACCGCAGGAGGGGGCCGCTGCCCATGGTCGAGCGGGTCACGCCTTGATCCACTGACCCGAGATGTCCTCCCATGTCGGGGCAAAGCGGTGCCGGGGCCATGCGGGAGATGATCGATCATCCCCGGGTCCTGGTCGGCGGCGCGCGGCGCACCCCCGGCTTCGGGTACACCGGACCCATGACGTCGAAAGGACAGGACACCCCGCTCTTGGACCGCGTCCACGGCGGCTGGCTCGGCCGGGTCGCCGGGAACATGCTCGGCAAGCCCGTGGAGCGCGGTGACTACTGGACGCGCGACCGCATCGACCGCTATCTGCGGCTCACCGACGCGCTGCCGCTCACCGACTACCTGCCGGAGCCGCCGGAGGGCGCGGTCGGCTTCGAGCTGCGCCCGGAGTGGCGTGCCTGCGTGCGCGGCCGTGTCGACGGCAGCTGCCGCGACGACGACGTGGACTACGCGATCCTCGGCCTGGAACTCCTGGAGTCGCACGGGTTCGGCTTCACCACCGAGCAGGTGGGCGGGCTGTGGCTGCGGCGCCTTCCGTACCTCCAGACGTTCACGGCGGAGCGCGCCGCGTACCGCAATCTCGCCAACGGGCTCAAACCGCCGCTCACGGCCACCTACGACAATCCGTACCAGGAGTTCATCGGGGCGCTGATCCGCGCCGACATCTTCGGCTGGACCTGCCCGGGCGACCCGCGCCGGGCCGCGTCCCTCGCCCGCAGGGACGCCGTGCTCTCCCACTCCGGCAACGGCGTGTACGCGGCGATGTGGGCGGCGGCGCTGGTCGCGGCGGCGTTCACGGCGGCCGGGCCGCGGGACGCGCTCGACGCCGCGCTCACGGTGATCCCGGCGAGCAGCCGGTTCGCGCGGACGGTACGCCGGGTGATGTCGCTGTACGAGGCGTCGCTGAGCTGGGAGGAGACCCTGGCGACGGTGGAGAGCGAGACGGCGGGGCTCGACTGGATCCACGCCGTGCCGAACGCGGGTGTCCTCACGGCCGGGCTGCTGTACGGCGACGGGGACTTCACCCGCACGATCGCGCTGACCGTCCGGGGCGGCCTGGACACCGACTCGAACGGCGCGACGGCGGGGTCCGTCGCCGGAGTGCTGTGCGGGGCCGCGGCCGTTCCCGCGCAGTGGCGCGATCCGCTGCGGGACCGGGTGCGCAGCGCGGTGTTCGGCTACGACGGGGCGCGGATCAGTGAACTGGCCGAGCGGACGGCGCGGTTGGCGCGGCGGAGCGTGCGGGAGGCCGCGGCGGCCGGGGAGTCGGCGGCGACGGAGCCCGCGGGCTCGCGGGAGTAGCGCGAAGTTCTGCCGCCGCCGGGCGGTGATCGGCACAATGTGCTCATGCCCGAGTACCTTGAACTCGACCTTTCCGGCGCCGCGTTGCGGGTGCGCCTCGCCGACGTGGGCGAGGCGCCGCCGGCCGCCTCCGACGACGGCGCTCTGCCCGCCGAGTTCGGCGTGCCGGGCCCCGTGTCCAGCGGGGGCGGCGGCCGGGCCGCCGCGCTGGCCGCCGACACGCTGCGGGCGACGCTGCGGCCGCTCGGCCCGCTGCTCGACCAGGTGCACGCCTCGGTGTCCGGGGCGGAGCACCCGCCGGACGAGTTCGGCGTCGAGTTCGGCGTCGAGGTGGGCAAGGACCTCAAGCTCGGCATCGTCGGGGTGAAGGGGACGGCCACGATGACGGTGTCGGCGATGTGGCGGCGTACGGAGGAGACGGGGCGTACGGACGGGACGGGGCGTGCGGGCTCCGGGGAGCCTTCGGGTGGGGTGCCCGCGGGCGGCCGGGGCGAGGGCTGAGCGTGACCGGGTGGCCGGGCGTGGCGGCGGGGGCGCCGCCGGTCGTCGCCGTGCTCGCGCGGGCGGACGAATCGGCTGTCGGAGCGGCCGCGCTGCTGTCCGCGCACCGGGTCCTGACCTGCGCGCACGTCGTCAACGAAGCGCTCGGTCTGGCGCCGTTGAGCGAGCAGCGGCCCGTCGCGGACGTGCTGCAGGTCGGATTCGAACGGCGGACGGTGCGGATCAAGGCGCAGATCGAGGTGTGGCTGCCGCCGCGCCGGGGCGGGGGCGCCGCGTGGCAGGGCGACCTGTGCGTGCTCGCGCTGAGCGAGCCCGCGCCGGCCGGGACGGCGCCGGTCGCCTGGACGGAGATGGCACAGGGGCAGCGGCTGCGGGCCTGGCACGGCTGCGGAGATCCGATCACGTTCGCGGACGCCCGCCTGAAGCTGCTCGACGACCGCCTCGGCTACCTCGACGGGGAGTTGTCGGGCGCCCCGATCGGCCCCGGCTTCAGCGGTGGCCCGCTGTGGACGGAGGGCGGGACGGTCGCGGCGGGCCTCGTCGTGGGGCGGCTCGCGCACGGCGGCGACGCGGGCCACGGGCTGCACGCCGGACAGACGGTGCGGCGCACCTGGGCGCTGCCGTGGCAGGCGATCCGCGAGCAGCTGTACGCCGCCGGGGCCGACGACGTCGTCGACGCGTGCCGCGGCACGCGGGCGCCGGTGCCCGACGACCCGGTCGCCGCCGAACTCGTCGCCGTGCTCAGGTCGTTGCTCGGCGACCCCGCCGTACGCGCCGACCATGTCCGCAGGCTCGACTCCGAGCTGGGCCGCGCCACCGCGCACGGCGCGCCCGCCCCGGCCGTCGAGGCCCTCGCCGCCGACCTGCTCGCCACGCCGAGGGCGCTGCCCACGCTCAGCGAGTCCCTGGTGGCGGCCGGACCGTACGGCACGCGGCCCGAGCAGCTGACGCCGCTGCTCGCCCTCGGCCGGGCCGTCAGCGCGGCCGGGCTGCTCTCGACGTCCGAGTTCGCCTTCCTGGAGCGGGTGTTGGGCCAGGTCGTGGCGGCCGACGCGACGCTTCCCGCACGGGCCGCGCGGGAGGCGCTGCGGTTCACGCCGCTGCCGCAGCCGCTGTGCGCCGCCCGGCTGCGCGGGCCCGATGTGGCGGCGGTGATCGAGGAACTGGAGGGCTATCACGACCCGGTGCCGGTCTCGGGTTCGCCGCCCGTGCCGCCCCTCGTGCACTTCGTCGAGTTCGTCGCGGCGGCCGCCGACAGGACTCCGGGTGACGCGCTGCGCCTCTGGAGCGAGCGGGTGTGCGCCCGGCTCGGCGTGCACGCGGCGGCCCGCGACCAGCGCCGCGCGGACGCCGCGCGCTGGGGGGCGGTGGCGTCCCGGTCCGAGCCGGTCGTGCGGCTCCTCGCGGAACTCGCGCAGGACGGCTCGCGGGAGCCGGAGCGCTACCGCTGCCGCCTGTGGCAGCGGCTCGCGGACGGCGGCATGCGCCGCGTGGAGACCGGTACGAGCGAGGCGACGCTGACGCCGCAGCAGGTCGGCGAGCTCATCAGGGAGGCCGCCGAGCTCTCCGCGCCGGCCGGTACGCCGCTCGCCGTGGACGTCGCCGTGGACCGCGCGGGCCTGCACCTGCCGGTCGACGAGTGGGACGCGGGCAGCCCCAACGAGTTCGTGCCGAGCCTGCCGCTCGGCGTCTGCTATCCGGTGACGCTGCGCTGCCCGGAGATGAGCCGCCGGGTGCCCCGGCGCGAGGCCGAGCACCGGCGCCGCTGGGCCGACGGGCACGGCCGCGCCCTCGTCGTCGACGGCGCGCACGCCGACGCCCGGCAGGTCGCCGCGCTCCTGACGGCCGGTCACCACGACGCCAACCAGGTCGTCCTGCACGCACCGCCCGCCCTGCGCGGCCGGCTCCTGGAGGTCTGCCTCGCGCTCGGCGTGCCGGTGGTGCTGTGGGACCGCGACGCCCGCGGCGACGGCGACGCGGACCGCCTCGACCCGCTCACCCCCACGGGGCTGCTGCACCGGCTCCCCGACCGCGTACGCGAGTTCCGGGTGCAGGTCCTCGCCGCCACGACCACGGCGGCCGGTCCCTCCGGCAGACCGTCGCTCGTCTGGGAGGAACCGGCCGCGTGGCAGGACCCGACGGCAGGGGAGCCCGGCCCGTGGGAGGGGCCCCGGGCCCGGTTGACCGACCCCGACATCCTCGTGAGGGAAGGCCCCGGGTCCCGGCTCGCCGACCCCGGCCTCCCTCCGCGGCGGGGAGAGCACGGCCCCCTGCCGCGTACGACCCCGACCACCGACCCCGGCCGAGGAGCAGGCACCGCATGACAGAGCACTGGGACCAGGAGCAGGCCGAGGCGACCGGGGGCGCGGGGTGGTCCGAGGGCGGAGGGTCGTCCGGCGGCGCGGGGGCGCCCGGCGGCACGGGCCCGTCCGGGGACTGGCGGCTCTTCCGCGGTGACGGGCGGACCCGCCGCGTGGACTTCCCCGAGGCGCCGCCGTGGCGCCGCTTCACCCCCGCGCCCGACGCCGGGGCGGGCGGCACCGGCGCCCGGACACACCGCCCCTACCTCATCGGCCCCGACGAGTCAGACATCGTCAACGCCGCCCTGCTGCTGCGCCGCCCCCTGCTCGTCACCGGCCACCCCGGCACCGGCAAGTCCTCGCTCGCGCACGCCGTCGCGCACGAGCTGGGCCTCGGCCGCGTCCTGACCTGGCCGGTCAACAGCCGCTCCACGCTGCGCGACGCGCTCTACGGGTACGACGCGATCGGGCGGCTGCGGGAGTCCAACCTGCGCAAGGAGCGGGAGGAGAGCTCCGGGGGTGCCCCGGCCGCGCCGACCGCGCCGTCCACGCCGGCCGCGCAGGGCACACCGGGCACACCGGGCGCGCTGAGCGCGCTGAGCGCGCCGGGCAAGTCCGGCCCACCTGCCCCATCCACCCCACCTACCCCGTCCAGCTCACCCGCCCCGACTGGCTCCCCCAGCACCGACATCGGCTCCTACGTCCGCCTCGGGCCCCTCGGCACCGCGCTCGTCCCGGGCGAGCGACCCCGCGTGCTGCTCGTCGACGAACTCGACAAGGGGGACGTGGACCTGCCGAACGACCTGCTCGCCGTCTTCGAGGAGGGCGAGTTCGAGATCCCGGAGCTGGCACGGCTGCCGGAGGAGGAGGCGCGGGTCGACGTGCTCACGGCGGATCCGCAGGTGCGGGCGGCCGTGCTGCGCGGCCGGGTGCGCTGCTCCCAGTTCCCGGTCGTCGTGATCACCAGCAACGGCGAGCGCGAGTTCCCGCCCGCCTTCCTGCGCCGCTGTGTCCGGCTCGACCTGGCCGAGCCGGACGAGCAGCGCCTCCGCGACATCGTCGAGGCGCACCTGGGCGACGAGGCCCTGGAGGGCGTGGACGACCTGCTGCGGACCTTCCTCGCGCGGCGCGCCCCGGGCGAGTTGGCGACGGACCAGCTCCTGAACGCGGTGTTCCTGCGCAAGGGCGGCGTGGACCTGCCGCCCGGCGCCCTCCTGGACGCCGTACTGCACCGACTCGGCGGGGCGGTGTAGCCGGTGGGGGCGGAGCCGCCGGAGGACGAGCGGGACCCCACGTGGGAGGACGGGGCCGTCCCCGTACCGGAGTCGCCGCCTCCGGACTGGCCGCCCGCTTCCTCCTGGAGCGAGCTGCGGGCGGGCGGGCAGCACCCTCCGCACGAACCGCGGGGCGCGGGCGACGACGCCGCGGCCCGGCCCTGGCTCCCCCCGGAGAGCAGGCCCTCCCAGGACATGACGGACGCCCTCCGGTCCCGGTACGCCCTCCAGTCCCGGTACGCCCGGCGGCCCGCGCCCCCGCAGCCCCTCCGCGACGTCCTCGCCACCCTCTCCGCCAGCGGCATCGCCCTCTCCCGCGAGGAGTTGCTCGACGCCCTGTGGCTGGCGGACCGGCTGCCCTCGGACGCGTCCGCGCCGTTGGCGCGGGCGACCGGGCTCACACCGCCGCTTTCGCCCCCGGACGACCTCGACGCCCCGATCACCGGCCCACCACCCGCCGAAGCCGTCACCGACGCCGACCCGTGGGGCGAGGGCCGGGCCTCCGGGAGCCCCACCGCGGCGGCACAGCCTCCCGGGTACACGCCGCCGACCCGACGGCCGCCATCCGGCGCGGTCGCCCGTGGTCTGCCCGCCCCCGACGCCCGGCCCGCGGCCCGCGGCGCCACACCGCTGCACGCCGGTGCCGTTGCGCCACGCGTCTCCCCACGCGCCTCCCGCGCCCTGCCCGTCCGCACCCCCGGCACCACGGGGTTGGGCGCGGGCCAGCTCCAACTCGGGCGGGCACTGCGGCCGTTGAAGCAGAGCCGACCGGACCCGCGCCGGTGGGAGCTCGACGAGGCCGCGAGCGCCGACTCGGCCGCCGAGAGCGGGCTCGCGGACGCCGTCCTGCGCCCCGGCCGCGCGCGCTGGCTCGACCTGGCGCTGCTCGTGGACGACGGCGTGTCCATGCTGCTGTGGCAGCGGCTCGCCGCGGAGACCCGCCAACTGCTCGAACGCAGCGGCGCGTTCCGTACGGTACGGGTGCTCGGCCTCGACACCCGCGGCGCCGCCGCGCCCCTGCTGGGCCGCGCCTACAGCCCCGGCACGGCCGTCCTGTCCCCCGCCACCGTCGCCGACCCCGGCGGCAACACCCTGGTCCTCGTCGTCAGCGACGGCGTCGGCGCGGCCTGGCGCGACGGCCGGATGCGGACAGCCCTCAAGCAGTGGGCGAGGTGCGGCCCGACCGCCGTCCTGCACGCCCTGCCGGAGCACCTGTGGGACGGCTCCGGCCTGCGCGCCGAGCGCTGGCAGGTCACCACGCGGCGACGCGGCGCGCCCAACCTCACCTGGGACGTGGCCGATCCGGTGCTCCCGCCCGAACTCGCGTCGTTCGACGGCATCCCGGTGCCGGTGCTCGCGCCGGAGCCGGACGCGGTGGGGGCGTGGGCGACGCTGGTGGCGTCGCCGGGCACGAGCGCGGTGCTGCCGCTCCTGGCGGGGCCGGATCCGGGGGCGACGCCCGCGCTCCGCGCGCGCCCTTCCGCCGGGGATGCCGGGACCGTCGGGGCCGTGGGCGATGCCGGGCCCACCGGGGGTTCCGGGCCCACCGGAGCCGCCGGGGACGCCCAAGGCATCGCACATCCCGAATCCGCCGGGCGCGTCGAGCACACAGCGCACACCGAGCAGACCGGGTGGACCGGGCGGACCGGGCAGACCGAGCAGACCGGGCACACGGAAAGCTCCAACGCCGCCGCCCGAGCCGTCCTGCGCTTCCGTGCCGCCGCGTCCCCGCAGGCGTACCGCCTCGCCGCCCAACTGGCCGCGCTCGCGCCCCTTTCGGTGCCGGTGATGCGCCTGACGCAGGACGCGCTCGGCGCGGAGGTCACGACGGGGCACTTGGCGGAGGTCTTCCTCAGCGGGCTGATGCGCCGCACGGCGGACTCGGGCGGACTCGCGCCCCAGCACCGGACGT
The DNA here is from genome assembly GCF_030388665.1 of Streptomyces flavofungini. NCBI lineage: Bacteria > Bacillati > Actinomycetota > Actinomycetes > Kitasatosporales > Streptomycetaceae > Streptomyces > Streptomyces flavofungini. The sequence continues at coordinate 1,804,831 of NZ_CP128846.1, forward strand.
TCGACTTCACGGACGCGGCCCGCGGGCTGCTCCTGACCGCGGCCCCGGCACCGGACCTGGTACGGACGGGCCGGGCCGTGAGCCGACGCCTCGCCGAACTCGCGGGCCGTTCACCGGACTTCCCCTCCTGGATGGCGCATCCGGCGGGCACCGAGTGGGCCGACGCGGGGACGCGGCCGTTCGGGTGGGTGGACGAGCGGCTGCTGCGGCGGCTGGGGGTGGGCGGGTACCGGCCGCCGCTGTCCGGTGGTGACGGCGGCGCACGGAAGGCACCCCGTGCGCCGTCCGCCGCGGCCCCTTGGACCTCCCCGGACCCCGAAGTGCCCGCGTACGTCGACGAGCCCGGGTCGGACTGGCGCTCACTGACGTCGGGGAACCCGCGTCGGGCGGGCCCCTGGCAGCTGTTCGCCCGGCATCTCACGGCGCGTACGACGAGCGGTCTTTTCCTCGGCCGGTTCCTCGGCACGGGCAGCGTCGCTTCGGTGCGGCTGACCAGGCCCGGATCGGTCGCGAGGGGGTCACTGCCCCGCCAGGTGGCGGCGCTGCGCTCCCTGAACGGCAGGCACGCCCCGCTCCTGACAGCGGTCGACCCGGCCGACGAGCCCGCGTGGTTCGCGACCGGGGTGATCTGGGACGGCGACCGTCCCGCGCCCGACCTGACGCGCCGCACGAGCGCGTCGGGGCACTACGACGACCCTGTCGCGTTCGCCCGGCTCGGGCAGCAGTTGGCGGCCGCCCTCGCCGGGGCCCACGCGGCCGGGATCGCCCACGGCGACCTCGCGGCGGCGCGGGTCCTGGTCGCGGACGGCGAGGTGTTCGTGACGGGATGGTGCGTGGAGGAGCACCCGGACGGGTTCGCGCACGACATCAGCCAGTTGGCCTCGGTGCTGGCGTCGGTGATGGGTGAGGGCCTGCCGCTCGCGTTCCACGACCTGCTACGGCTGTGCGGCAGCCCGCTGATGCACCAGAGGCCGTCGGCGGCCGACGTCGCAGACCGGTTCGAGGAGTTCGCCCGAACCCACGCCCGGGGAGCCGTATTCGGCGCCACCATCGGCCACACGGCTTCGGGCGCCGAACTCGTGCTCGACCTCGACCGGATGGGCCCGCACGGTGGTCTCGAGGGACACGGCGAGGACAGGATCGCGGTCCTGGACGCGCTCGTCCTCGGCATCGCCGCCCACCGCTCCCCCGCCGATGTGCAGATCGTCCTGGTGGGCGACGACCCGACCCGGCTCCTGCGCCGACGGACGAGGAGCCTGCCCCACGTCGTGCTCACGTGCGACGCCGCGGGCACGGCCCGGGCACTGGGCATGGAGCTGAGGCGCCGCCAGGAGCTCGCCGACGAGGCACGGACCACGGGCACGCCGCTGCCCGCCCCGTCCCGCCTGGTCGTCGTCCTCGACCGCGACCACGACGAGGTGTCGGGCCTCCTGCCGGAGGGGCCACAGCCTGAACTCCGGGTACACATCGTGTCTCTGATGCGTCATCACACGCACGACGGCGCAGACTTCGTCATCGACTTCACCCACGGACGCCTGCTCCCCGGCCCGCCGTGTGACGGCGTCCTCCGGCACGCAGGCGAGGCCACCCCCTTCACCGTCCTGCCCGACCCGCCCCTGACTCCGTTCTCCGAGCCACCCCCGGCCACCACCCCCGTCGTCGATCCCACCCGCCAGGCCCAGCTCGTCGTGGAGCACCGCAACGCCGTGGCCGTCGGCCGCGCTGGCCGCCCCGAGCACGCGCTCGCGGACCTGCTGCGCGTCGCCGAGAGCCAGCGCCTGCTGCTCGGCCCCGACCATCCGGAAACCCTCGACAGCACCTACGAACTGGCGATCCTGTACACGATGTCGGGCCGTTACGACGATGCTCTCAGCCTCTGCGCGGACACCGCGGAGCGCCGGGCGCGCGCCCTCGGCCCGCGGGACGTCCACACTCTCGTCGCCCACCAGCAGTGCGCGTTCCTCCTCGGCCGCATCGGCCGTCACGGGGAGTCGTACTCCGCCTATCGCGCCGTCCTGTCGTCCTGGAACACCACCGTCGGCCCGTACCACCCCGGCACGCTCCTGTGCCGCCACAACCTGGCCGTCGCCCTGATCATGCTCGGCCGCCACCAGGAGGCGGCCGAGGAGGCCCGTGCCGCGTACGCCGGCCGCGCCCTCGTGCACGGCCCCGACCACCCCGACACCCTCGCCAGCGGCCACGAACTCGCCGTCGCCCTGCGGGGGGCGGGGCGCGACGCCGAGGCCTGCGCCGTGGCGGTGGACGTGCACCTGGCGCGAGAGCACGTGCTCGGTCCCCAGCACCCGGACACCCTGGCCACCGGGGGCCTGCTCACGCCGCCGAAGCGCCCCGGCGGGTGATCGACCTGGCGCTACGCTTCCCGGTGTGACCACTCTCGACTACGCCACGTACATCGCGAGCCTCCCCCGCGTGCTCGCCGGAGCCGCCAGCGTCATCCGCGACCGCGCCGGGCGCGTCCTGCTCGTGGAGCCCAACTACCGCGAGGGCTGGGCCCTTCCCGGCGGCACCGTCGAGTCGGACGACGGCGAGAGCCCGCGCCAGGGCGCGCGCCGCGAGACCGTCGAGGAGATCGGCCTGGACATCGCGCCCGGCGGGCTGCTCGCCGTGGACTGGGTGCCGGGCACGCCCGACCGGCCTCCGCTGGTGGCCTTCCTGTACGACGGCGGGGTGCTCGCCGACGACCGGTTCGAGGCGATCCGGCTCCAGGAGGAGGAACTGCTCTCGTGGCGCCTCGCCACCCGCGAGGAGCTGCCGACGTACCTCCCGGGACCGCTCGCGGGCCGGGTCCTCGCCGCGCTCGACGCGCTCGACGCGGGGACGGGTGCGGTGGAGCTGGAGAACGGGCGCCGGGTCGGCTGACCCGGCCCCGTTCCGCCTCCCCCGGACTCCCGCGGGCCCCGTCAGAACAGGACCGACCCGTTCTCGGAGGCTCCGCTCTCGAAGGCGAGGAGGCGCTGCTTGCGGTCGAGGCCGCCGCCGTAGCCGGTGAGGCCGCCGTTCGCGCCGATGACGCGGTGGCAGGGGACGATGACGCCGATGGGGTTCTTGCCGTTGGCCAGGCCGACGGCGCGGGAGGCGGCGGGGTTGCCGAGCTCCGCGGCGAGTTCGCCGTAGGTGCGGGTCTCGCCGTAGGGGATCTCCTGGAGAAGCTGCCACACCGAGCGCTGGAACGGGGTGCCGTCCAGGCGCAGCGGCAGGTCGAACTCCTTCAACTCGGCGGCGAAGTAGGCCTGAAGCTGCTCCGTGGCCGGGCCGAAGGGGGCGGGGTCGCGGTCGCCGAAGGTCTCCTCGGCGGGGCGGTGGCGCTGCTCGGTCATGTAGAGACCGCTGAGGGTGCCGTCGGTGGCGACGAGGGTGAGCGGCCCGTAGGGGCTGTCGACGACGATGTGCTGTCGGTGCATGTCACGTCCCGTTCGGGAGGTAGTTGATGGCGTGGTCCTCGGTGGCCCACAGGTACTGGACGGCGTAGGCGCGCCAGGGGCGCCAGGCGGCGGCGCGCGCGGTGAGGGCGGCGGGGGTGTGCGGCAGGCCGAGTGCCTGGGCGGCGCGCCGGATGCCGAGGTCGGAGGGCAGGAAGGCGTCCGGGTCGCCGAGGGCGCGCATCGCGATGACCTCCGTGGTCCAGGGGCCGAAGCCGGGCAGGGCGGCGAGCTGGGCGCGGGCGCGCTCCCAGTCGTTCTCGACGCCCAGCTGGAGGGTGCCGTCGGCGAGGTGGCGCACCAGCGTCATCAGGGTGGCGCGGCGGCTGCGGGGCAGCGCGAGCGACTCCGGGTCGAGGTCGGCGAGGGCCTCCGGCGCGGGGAAGAGGTGGGTGAGGCCGCCCTCGGGGTCGTCGACGGCCTCGCCGTGGGCGGTGACGAGGCGGGCGGCGTGGGTGCGGGCGGCGGCCGTGGAGACCTGCTGGCCGAGGACGGCGCGGACGGCGAACTCGGCCTCGTCCACGGTGCGCGGCACCCGCCGCCCCGGCGCCTTCGCGACGAGCGGGGCGAGCAGCGGGTCGTCGGCCAGTTGGCCGTCGACGGCGACGGGGTCGGCGTCCAGGTCGAGCAGGCGACGGCAGCGGCTGATGGCGAGGGTCAGGTCGCGCGGGTCGGTGAGGGCGAGGCGGCAGCCGATGTGGTCGGGGTGCGGGGTGAGGCCCACGATGCCGTGTCCGTAGGGCAGGCGCAGGGTGCGGCGGTAGGCGCCGTCGCGCCACTCCTCCACGCCGGGCACGGCGGTGGCGACGAGGTGGCCGAAGAGGTTGTCGGGGTGGAGGGGGGCGCGGAAGGGGAGGCGGAGGGAGATGGTGGCGGGGGCGCCGGGAACGGTGTCAGGGGCAGGACCGCGAGCACCACCGCCGGCACCAGCACCAGCACCAGCACCAGCACCAGCACCGCCACTGAAACCGGCGCCAAGGGTCACGCGCCTGCCCCCGGACCGCTTCGCCGCCCGGGCCCGGAGCTCCCCGGGGGCGAGCGCGAAGACCTCGCGGACGGTGTCGTTGAACGTACGGATCGAGGAGAAGCCCGCGCCGAAGGCGATCTGGGCCATGGGCAGGGCGGTGGTCTCGATGAGCAGGCGGGCGGTCTGGGCGCGCTGGGCGCGGGCGAGGGCGAGGGGGCCCGCGCCGAGTTCGGCGAGGAGCTGTCGCTCGACCTGGCGGGTGCTGTAGCCGAGGCGGGTGGCGAGGCCGGGGACGCCCTCGCGGTCGACGACGCCGTCACCGATGAGCCGCATGGCGCGGGCGACGAGGTCGGCCCGCTGGTTCCACTCGGGCGAGCCGGGGCTGCTGTCGGGGCGGCAGCGCTTGCAGGCCCGGAACCCGGCCTGCTGGCAGGCGGCGGCGCTCGGGTAGAAGCTCATGTTCTCGGGCTTGGGCGGCACGACCGGGCAGCTGGGACGGCAGTAGATGCGCGTCGTCAGGACCGCGGTGAAGAACCACCCGTCGAACCGGGCGTCCTTGGACTGCACGGCCCGCACACAGCGCTCGAAGTCCCCGTACGTCCCTGGGGGCGCGGCGGCTCGGACGGCGGCGAGGGGGGCGGCGGGGTGCTGCGCGGCCGCCGGGCCCGGACGGTCGGCGTTCCGGACTCCGACGGGGCCGGGGTGGTCGGCGCCCTGGGCTCCGTCCGGGCCGGAGCAGTCAGGCCCCTCGGTCCCACCCGGGCCGGAGCAGTCGGCCTTCTCGGCCCCGGCCGCGCCGGGACGCCCCGTGCCGGCCGCCCCCGTCACCGCGCGCGTGCCGGGGGCGGCCGGGCCCTCGGGCGGGTCGGCTGCTGGTGCGGGGGCGGTGGCCTCGAGGGCTCGGGATGCGGTGGGCGTCACGGGCGGCATGGCTCAAGCATCGGACATCCCCCGGGCCCGGGGCTGGCGAGAATCCGACATCAACCTCGTGCGGCCAGGGCCTCATCGAACGCCCGGTACGCGACCTCGTCGAACAGGACGAACCGCACCTCGTCCAGGTCCCGCGCGACCGCCCCCGCTCCCTCCGGGCCCGCCGCCAGGGCGCCCCGCACGGCGTCCACTGCGATCCGTGCCGCGTCGTCCAGCGGCCACCGGTACACCCCCGTCGAGATCGCGGGGAAGGCGACCGTGCGGGCTCCCAGGCCGGCCGCGACCCGCAGGGACTCCCGGTAGCAGGAGGCGAGGAGGTCCGAGCGGTCCTCGGTGGGCGACCACACGGGGCCGACGGTGTGGATGACGTGGTGGGCGTCCAGGCGGCCGGCCGTCGTCGCCACGGCCTGGCCGGTCGGCAGGCCCTTGCCGTAGTGCGAGGCCCGCAGGCGGCGGCAGTCGGCGAGGATGTCGGGGCCGCCGCGCCGGTGGATGGCGCCGTCGACGCCTCCGCCGCCGAGCAGCGAGGAGTTCGCCGCGTTCACGAGGGCGTCGGCGCGCTGGCGGGTGATGTCGCCCCGGACAAGGGTGATGCGGGCGCTCACGCGGGCTCCCGCAGCCGCTTCCAGACGGCCTTGGCCGCGTTGTGGCCGGACATGCCGTGCACACCGGGTCCCGGCGGGGTCGCCGACGAGCAGATGAAGACGGCGGGGTGCCGGGTCCGGTACGGGTACGCGGTGAGCCGGGGCCGCAGCAGGAGCTGGAGTCCGCTGGCGGCGCCGCAGGCGATGTCGCCGCCGACGTAGTTGGCGTTGCGGGTGGCGAGCTGCGGCGGGCCCGCGGTGGCGCGGGCGAGGACGCGGTCGCGGAAGCCGGGGGCGAAGCGTTCCAGCTGCCGCTCGATGGCGTCGGTGAGGTCGCCCTGCCAGCCGTTGGGGACGTGCCCGTACGCCCAGAAGACCTGCTTGCCCGCGGGCGCCCGGGACGAGTCGACGACGCCGGGCTGCACGGTGATCAGGAACGGCGCGTCCGGCGCCCGGCCCTCGCGGGACGCGGCCCGCAGCGCGGCGCCGATCTCGCGGCTGCTCGCGCCGACCTGGACGGTGCCCGCGACGCGTGCCTCGGGCGCGGTCCACGGCACAGGCCCGTCGAGCGCGTAGTCGATCTTGAAGGCGGCGGCGCCGTACCGGAAGTCGTCGTAGTAGCGCCCGAGCCCGGCGATGCGGGCGAGCGCGGCGGGCGAGGTGTCGAAGACGTACGCGCGGGCGGGCGGCAGGTCGTCGAGCCGCTTGACCTCGTAGTCGGTGTGGATGATGCCGCCGAGGTCGGTGAGGTACGCGGCGAGCGCGTCCGAGATGGACTGCGAGCCGCCGCGGGCCAGCGGCCAGCCGCGGGCGTGCGCGGCGAGCGCGAAGACCATGCCGACGCCGCCCGTGGCGAGGCCGCCGAGCGGCGCGATGACGTGGGCGACGAGCCCGGAGAACAGGGCCCGCGCGGGCTCGTCCCGAAAGCGCCGCATCAGCCACGTCGACGGCGGCAGGCCCACGAGCCCGAACCGGGCGAGCAGCGCCGGGTCGCGGGGCAGCGCGGTCAGCGGCAGCGACATGAAGTCCCGCAGCAGGGTGTCCCAGTGGGGCAGGAAGGGCTCGACGAGCCTGCGGTACGCCCCCGCGTCGCGCGGCCCGAAGGAGGCGGCGGTCTCGGCGACGGAGCGCGCGAGCACGGCGGCGCGGCCGTCGAGGAGGGGGTGGGCCATGGGCAGTTCGGGCTGGAGCCACGCGAGGCCGTACCGCTCCAGGGGCATGGCGCGGAACGCGGGTGAGTTGATGCCGAGGGGGTGCGCCGCCGAGCACGGGTCGTGCCGGAAGCCGGGGAGGGTCAGCTCCTCGGTGCGGGCGCCGCCGCCGACGGTGCCGCGGGCCTCGAAGACGGCCACGGAGAAGCCGCGGCGGGCCAGCTCCACGGCAGCGGTCAGACCGTTCGGTCCCGCCCCCACGACGACGGCATCGAGCATCGACGGCACCTTCGGACTCCTTCGTCAGCCGATGGCCAGTGCCGCCCAGGATATGCCGGACCACGGACGCTCCCCGGGCCCCGGCGCCCTCCGGCAGCACGCAGGTCCACCACGCCGCCGCGTCCGGCCACGGCCGCGGCACCGGTCGACCTGCCCGATCGCCCGCGGCCCGGACCGCGCCGGACCGCGCGGTCGCGTCCCCCGTCAGACCCGGCTCGCGAGCACCGCCGCCACCCGCAGGGCCGTGGCCTCGTCGCGGGCCGCCGTGAACGGCAGGGCGTTGCCGCCGGTGATGGCGAAGGGCACGCCGTCGCGGGTGCGGTGGGCGCCGCCCGCCTCCTCCACCAGGAGCAGGCCCGCGGCGTGGTCCCAGGCCAGCTCCCAGCTGAAGGCGACGGCGTCGAGGGCGCCGCGGGCGATGGCGAGATACTCCAGGCCCGCCGAGCCGCAGGGGCGCGCGGCGAAGCCCTCGGCGGTGAGGCCGAGCAGGGCGCGCTTCTGGTCGTCGGTGGTGAAGTCCGGGTGGGACGTGGCCACCGTCAGGGGGCGGCCGGGCTCGGGGGAACCGGCGCGCAGGGGCGTGCCGTTGAGCGTGGCGCCCTTGCCGCGGACCGCCGTCGCGAACTCGTCGAGCGCGGGTGCGTACGTCCACGAGGCCAGGACGACGCCGTCGAGGGCGAGCGCGACGAGCGTGCAGAAACCGGGGTCTCCGTGGACGAACTGGCGTGTCCCGTCGACGGGATCGACGATCCAGACCGGTGCTTGGCCCGCTATCGCGTCGTACCTCGCCGGGTCGGCGTGCACCGCCTCCTCGCCGACGACGACCGAGCCGGGCAGCAGGGCCGTCAGCTCTCGGGTCAGGTGCTCCTCCGCCAGCCGGTCGGCGACGGTCACCAGGTCGTGCGGGCCGCTCTTCTGGACGACGTCGTCCTCGGCGAGCTGCCGGAACCTCGGGGTGATCTCCGCGGCCGCGGCCTCGCGGACCACGCGCTCCACGTCAGCGCTCTGTCGTGCGAGAAAGTCGTCGATGCTTTCCTTGATTGCCTGTGTTTCGATCATGCCTCCATGAGAGCACGTACCACTGACAACGCGGACTCCCGGGGTGAACAGAGGGTGGAATCGGGATGAAAGGGAGACCCTGGGGCGGCCCCCGAGTGAGCAAGCCCTTGGCGCCTTCCGAACGCCGCCCGGGAATGCCAAGCGGCCTCACCGTCCGACCGCGTACCCCTGCATCCCCCGCGGATTCGCCGCCGCCGAGAGCACTCCGGTCCGCGGGTCCCGCGCCACCGCGCACAGCCGCCCCTCCGTCCAGGGCCCGCCCACGGTCACGTCGTGGCCGCGGCGCCGCAGCTCCGCGACGACCTCCGGGTCCGTGCGGGACTCGACGACGAGGCTGCCCGGCCGCATCCCGCGCGGGTAGAACGACTCGGGGAAGGACTCGGTGTGCCAGTTCGGGGCGTCGACGGCGCCTTGCAGGTCGAGCCCGCCGCGTACCGGCAGGCGCAGCACCACCGACAGGAAGAAGTGCACCTGCCACTGGTCCTGCTGGTCGCCGCCCGGCGTGCCGAAGGCCATGACGGGCACGCCGTCCTTGAGGGCGAGCGAGGGCGTCAGCGTCGTGCGGGGGCGGCGGCCCGGGGTGAGGGAGTTGGGCAGGCCCTCCTCCAGCCAGGCCATCTGCAGCCGGGTGCCGAGGGGGAAGCCGAGCTCGGGCACGACGGGGTTGGACTGGAGCCAGCCGCCGGACGGCGTCGCCGCGACCATGTTCCCCCAGCGGTCGACGACGTCCAGGTGGCAGGTGTCACCCCGGGTCCCGCCGTCCCGCGCCACGGTCGGCTCCCCCGCGCCCACCGCGACCTCGCGCGCACCGGCCCCGGAGGCGACGGCCCGCGCGTGCGCGGACAGCCTCGGCTCGCGTCCGCCGGGGCGTCCGGGCCGCAGCTCGCGGGAGGCCAGGTCGCCGATGAGTTCCCGGCGCCGGGCGTTGTAGGCGGGCGAGAGGAGTTCGGCGACCGGCACCTCGGCGGCGTCGCCGTACCAGGCCTCCCGGTCCGCCATGGCGAGCTTGCAGCCCTCGACGAGCAGATGCGTGTACGCGGCCGAGCCGTACGCGGGCAATTCGGCGGGAAGCAGGGCGAGTTGCTGGAGGAAGGCGGGACCCTGGCTCCAGGGGCCCGCCTTGCAGAGGGTCCAGCCGTTCCAGTCGTGGGTGACCGGGTCCTCGTACGTGGCCGACCAGCCGGCGAGGTCGGCGGCCGTGAGGGTGCCGGTGTGGTGCGTGCCGCTGGTGTCCAGGGTGGGGCGCGCGGACTGGCGGAGCAGGGCCTCGGCGATGAATCCGGTGCGCCACACCTCGCGGGCGGCGTCGATCTGCGCGTCGCGGTCGGTGCCGCCCGCGGCCTCGGCCTCGGCGACGAGCCGCCGCCAGGTGGCGGCGAGGCGCGGGTTGCGCAGGAGTTCGCCGGGGGCGGGCGGGGCACCGCCCGGCAGGTAGACCTCGGCCGACGACGTCCACGCGGTCTCGAAGAGTTCCCGTACGGCGGCGACGGTCTCCGTGACGCCTTCCACGGGCGGGTGCCCGTCCTCGGCGTACCCGATGGCGTATGTCAGGACCTCGGCGAGGGACTTGGTGCCGTGGTCGCGCAGCAGCAGCATCCACGCGTCGAAGGCGCCCGGGACGGCGGCGGCGAGCGGCCCGGTGCCGGGCACGAGGTCGAGGCCGAGGGTGTCCCGGTAGTGGCTGACGCTCGCGCCCGCGGGCGCGACGCCCTGGCCGCACAGGACGCGCACGTCGCCGCCCGCCGGGGCGAGGATGATCGGCACCTCGCCCGCGGGCCCGTTCAGGTGCGGCTCGACCACATGCAGCACGAAGCCCGCCGCGACGGCGGCGTCGTAGGCGTTGCCGCCGTCCTCCAGGACGGCCATCGCGGACTGCGAGGCGAGCCAGTGGGTGGACGACACCATGCCGAAGGTGCCCTGGAGCGTGGGGCGCGTCGTGAACATGCCCGCAGGTTAGGCCCTGTCGATCCGGTGCCGCCCGGCGGCTCCCGCGCCTGCCGTCCCGCCCGCCTCCGGCGCCCCGGCGGGGGCGGGGATCAGGCCGTAGGTCTGCGCCCGCAGGACGGTGGTGACCCGGTCCCGGGTGCCGAGCTTCCGGTAGATGCTCTGGATGTGCTTCTGCACGGTGTGCACCGAGATGCCGAGGCGGCGGCCGATGACCGCGGCGGTGAGGGCGTCGGCGAGCAGACCGAGGACGGTCAGTTCGCGCGGCGTGAGGTCACCGCCGGGCACGGGCTCGTCGGCGCCCTGTGGGGCGGTCCTGTCCTCGGCGGCGGATGCGGCGGCCCGCTCCTCCGACGCGGCCGCAGCGCGCCAGCGGCTGAGGAGTTCCGCCTGTTCGTCGACGCTCGCGAGCAGGGGCTGGATGCGGCGCGCGTACGCGAGGTGGGCGTCGGTGAAGTCCGCCCCGGAGCGGCAGATGAGGAAGCAGCGGCGCGGCCCCGAGGTCTCGGGCAGCGGAAGGACCAGGAGGTGGTCCGTGCCGAGGCGGTTCCGCAGCAGCCGTGCCGTCTCGCTGTCGTGCCACTCCCGTTCGCCGAGGATGTCCGCGGCGGTGCGCGGCGCCCGGTCGCCGGACGCGGCGTAGTGGTCCGCGAAGGGGCAGCTGAGGCGGATGCGCTCCCTGAGGTGATCGTCGAGACGGTGGCCGGCGGCTCCGTCCGCGGCCCAGGAACGGACCGGGCCCCCGCCGCCCGTCCGTTCCGCCCGGGTCAGGAACAGGAACTCACCGCCGCAGGCGTTCAATAACTCCGAGACCACCGGCGGCCACAGCCGCCCGGGATCCGGTTCCCGCAGCGCCTCGATCGCCAGGTCGAGCATGCGCTGATAGTGACGCACGGATATAGCGGACATAACCAACACAGCGTCTCCCCGTAATTTTTATTGCGCCCTTAACGCATTCCTTGCGTGTCGATACGCACTTTTACCCATACCACTTGGCGCCTAAGGTGAGCGAGTCTGGAGCTGCCCCACTCGTGCTGGACACACGTATCCGGCCCGCCGAACGGGCCAACCATGGTGCAGCGAACGGGAAGAGCCACCCCCCACCAGCGAACTTCCCTGCCGGGTGGGGAGTTGTCGGACCGGGTCCGCAGCCTCGCGCAATTCACGGGCCGCCTGTCCTGTCGACAGGACAGGAAAAAATTTCAGTCTATCGCCCAGAAATGCGCCTCACTAAGAAGCACGGCATCTGCCCATGTCGTACGACAGATGACATCGACCACCATTCGGGCACCAACATCCAATGGTGCGTCAAACGCCCCCGAGGGAGAGTCTCTTGCACCCCACGCCTGTCGCCTCCCACACCCCCACCCGCAACGAACGAGGCGTCATCGCCGAGCACTACTACGCCCTGCAGAGCCTGCGCGCCATCGAGGATGCCCGCGAGGAGGCGACCGCGGAGCCGGTCACCCCGCAGGCCCTGCTCGTGGGGCTCTACCAGTCAGCCGAGATCGCGCTGCACAACCTCACTGACCTTCTCGACCGCGCCGACGGCCATCTGGAAAGACTGGATGTCGACCGCTGCGTGACGGCTTTGCACTGGGTGCGCAGCTTCCACCGCGTCCTGGTCCGTCTCAGCGTCGCCGCCCTGCGCGTGAGCGGCGGCGTACCGGACACCGCGCCCCGCTGGGACGTCGAGGCGACCCCCGCGTTCGCCGAGTTCGCCCCGGCCCTGCGCCGCTTCGACCAACGGCTCACCTCGCTCGCCGGGCAGGGCCTCGTCGACGTGGAGGGCGTCATCGCCGAACGCGGCCTGGAGGACCGATGGTTCGGCGTCCTGCACTGCGTGCGCGTCGCCAACCACGACGCCCGAGTATGGAGTTCGAACCTGGCGAAGGCCGCGCACCCCGCGCCGGGCGTCGCCCCGGAGAAGCTGCTCGCCAGTGACCGGCTGCACCACGCCGTCCACGAGCACCACCTGTCCGGTGACACTTATTTCACCCAGTTCCGGGCACTTCACCAGATCCCCGAACTTCTCGTACGGGAGATCAACGACCGTATCGAGGCGGCCATCCGCAGCGCCCGCGCCGGTGACATCGCGGCCGCCGTCGACGCCCTGGACGGCGCCGCCGAGCTGTTCGACCCGGTCGAGGTGTGCCTGCCTCCGATCGTCGACAACCTCAGCACCCACGACTACCACCAGATCCGCGAGAACCTCGGCCTGACGAGCGGCAGCCACTCGGTCAGCATGCGGTTCCACCTGTTCACGGACCTGTACGAGCAGTTCGGCGCGGAGCTCGCGCGGCTGCGCGCCGAAGGGGTCGCCGACCCGCTGCTCCCCCGGCTCGAACGACACGGCGTGGGGCTGCGGGTGTTCATCTTCGCCTGGCGCGACATGCATCTGCACCTGCCGCGCAACAACCTCGGCGGCAGGGAGACCAAGTCGCTCACCGGCGCTCCGGACGCCATCCGCACGGTCCGCAAGATGCGGGACAACGCGGCGCAGAGCGACGCCCTGGAGCGGCACGACGTCGCGGCGCACGTCCCGTCCAGCTCGGTGGGACCGCTGACCGACTACCTCGACGGCCCCGACTCCTCCGACGGGATGCTGCTGGCCGCGACCGGCGCGTCCACGCAGGAGAACTTCCAGGACGTGCAGGAGCGGCGGGAGTTCTTCTCCCAGCCGTGCCCGTTCTCCAAGCCGCCGCGCCGGGTCGTCTGACCGACCGGCACCGGAGATCAGCCGCCCGTACCCCGCCCCACCGGGGTGACGGGCGGCGCGGGACGTTCCCGACCCGCCCCCCCGACACGCACAGTTCGACCTCTGGAGCTTTCGTGACCCACCATCAGGAATCCTCCGCCGCCGACACCGCTGCCTCCGCCGAGCTCCGGGCGGGCGACCCCCGCTCGGCCGCCACGTTCCCCGCCCTGTTCCAGGAGCGGGTGGCCGCGACGCCGGACGCGCCCGCCGTGGAGTCGGGCGACCTCTCGTGGACGTACGGGGAGTTGAACGCCCGGGCGAACCGGATCGCGCACTGGCTCATCGGGCGGGGCGTCGGACCGGAGCGCCTGGTCGGGGTGTCCCTGCCACGCTCCGCCGAGCAGGTGGCCGTGCTCCTGGGAATCATGAAGGCCGGTGGCGCCTATCTGCCGATCGACTCGGACTATCCGGCCGAGCGCGTGCGGTACATGGCGGCGGACGCGGCTCCCGCGCTCGTCCTCACCACTCGGGCCACGGCCGTGGGCCTGACCGCGGACCTCTCGGCGGGGCAGGCGGACCTGTCGGCGGGCGGGGCGGGCGCGGACGCGGCGCGGCCGGGACCGGACGTCGTGGCGGTGGACGAGCCCGCCCTCGCGCGCGCGTGGGCGCAGCAGCCCGACGCCGACCCGGTCGACGCGGACCGCACCGCACCGCTCGACCCGGCCAACGCCGCGTACGTCATCTACACCTCGGGGTCCACGGGCCGCCCCAAGGGCGTCACCGTCACCCACACCGGCCTGGCCGCCCTGCGCGCCGTCCACACCGCCCGGTTCGACCTCACGCCGGGTTCCCGCGTCCTGCAGTGCGCCTCGCCCAGTTTCGATGTGTCGGTCTGGGATCTGATCATGGGCCTCAGCACCGGCGTCACCCTGGTCCTGCCGCCCCAACTACGCCTGGTGGGCGACGAGTTGGCCGCCACTCTCGCCCATCGACGGATCACCCACGTCACACTGCCGCCGTCCGTCGTCAACACGCTTCCCGCCGACGCGCCCCGGGCCCTCACGGAGCTGCGTGTCCTGTCCCTGGCCGGTGAGGCCTGCCCGCCCGACCTGATCGCCCGCTGGGCGCCCGGCCGCCTCGTCATGAACGCCTACGGCCCCACGGAGACCACCTGCGCGGCCACCGTGGCCCGCCTCCTGCCCGGCCCCCGCGTCCCCATCGGCACCGCCGTCCCCGGCACCCGCCTGCACGTCCTCAACGACCGTCTCGCCCCGGTCCCCGCGGGCTCCCCGGGCGAGCTGTACGTGGCGGGCGCCGGCGTGGCCCGCGGCTATCTGGGCCGCCCCGGCACCACCGCCGACCGGTTCGTCGCCGACCCCTTCGGCGCGCCCGGCCACCGCATGTACCGCACCGGCGACCTGGTCCGCCTGGCCGACGACGGCCAGCTCGAGTATCTCGGCCGGACCGACGACCAGGTCAAGATCCGTGGCCTGCGGATCGAGGTCGGCGAGATCGAGGCGACGCTCGCCTCGCACCCCCGCGTCACCCAGGCCGTCGTCATCGCCCACGAAGGGCCGGGCAGCGGCAAGCAGTTGGTCGGGTACGCGGTCCCGGCCGACGCCGACGCCGCGGCGACCCGTGGCTCCCGCGCGGGGGGCGGCACCGGCTATCTGGATCTCAGCTCGGGGTTCGCGACGGGCGAACTGCGGACGTTCCTGGCCCGGCGTCTGCCGGATTTCATGGTGCCGGCGACGGTGATGGTGCTGGACCGGCTGCCGTTGACGACGAATGGCAAGGTCGACAAGAAGGCGTTGCCGGAGCCGGAGTTCAAGGGGAGTGCCTACCGTGCGCCGCGCACGGTGGAGGAGGAGGTCCTGGCGGGTGCGTTCGCCGCGGTGCTGGGGCTGGAGCGGGTCGGGATCGATGATGATTTCTTCGCGGTGGGCGGGGACAGCATCCAGTCGATCCAGGTGGTCTCGCGGGCGCGGGCGGAGGGGCTGGAGATCAGTGCGCGGGAGGTGTTCGAGTCCCGGACCGTGGCGCGGCTGGCGGAGGTGGCTGTGGCCAACCGGGTCTCGGGTGCGGTGAGTGTGCTGGAGGAGCTGGAGGGCGGGGGTGTCGGGTGGATGCCGTTGTTGCCGGTCGCGCGGCTTCTGCGTGGGTGGGGGCCGGGCTTTGACCGGTTCTTGCAGGCGATGGTGCTGGATCTGCCCGCGGGGATCGGGGCGGGGCAGCTGGCGGCGACGCTGGGTGCGGTGGTCGACCGGCATGATCTGCTGCGGGCGAGGCTGGTGGAGGACGGCGGGGGCGGGCTGGAGGTCGCCCCGGCCGGGTCCGTGGACGTGGCCGGGCTGGTCAGGCGGGTGGAGTGTGAGGGTGACTGGGCCGGTGCGGCCTGGCACGCCGTGCTGATGGCCGAGCTGGAGGCGGCGGCGGCTTCGCTGGATCCCAAGGCGGGGGTCATCGCGAAGTTCGTGTGGTTCGCCCCGGCCGGCAGTGACGTTCCGGGGCGGTTGCTGGTCGTGCTGCATCACCTGGTGGTGGACGGGGTGTCCTGGCGGATCCTGATGCCGGATCTGGCGGTGGCCTGGGAGCAGGTCCGTGCCGGGCGTGTTCCGCAGCTGGCGCCGGTGGCGACGTCGATGCGGCGCTGGGCGCACGCGTTGGCCGAGGAGGCCCTCAGCGAAAAGCGCACCGCCGAGCTGGAGTTGTGGCAGCAGGTCGTGGACGGCCCCGACCCGGTCCTGGGCGCGCGGCGTCTGGACCCGGCCGTGGACGTGATCGCCACGTTGACCGAGACGCGTGTCCAGCTGCCCGCTCCGGTCACCGAGGCGCTGCTGACGACCGTCCCGGCCGCGTTCCGCGGGGAGGTCAACGACGGTCTGCTGGCCGCTCTGGCGCTGGCGCTGGCGAAGTGGCGCCGCACCCGTGGCATCCACGAGTCGTCCTCGCTGATCCGTCTGGAGGGCCACGGCCGGGAGGAAGCGGCCGCGCCGGGCGCGGATCTGTCCGCGACGGTGGGCTGGTTCACCAGCGTCTTCCCCGTCCGTCTTGACCTGGCCGGCGCCGACCTGGACGAGGCCATCGGCGGCGGTCCGGCCGCCGCCCGGGTCCTGAAGGCGGTCAAGGAACAGCTGCGGGCGATCCCGGACAAGGGCATCGGCTACGGCCTGCTGCGCCACCTCAACCCGCGGACCGCCCCGGTGCTGGCCGCGCACGGCCACGGCCAGGTCGGCTTCAACTACCTGGGCCGGTTCTCCGCCCACACCGACATGCCCGCCCACACCCAAGGCCTCGGCTTCACGCACGTTCCGGGCATCACCGGACTCGACGCCCTGGACGCGGCCCAGGACGAGGCGATGCCCGCGCTCATGGAGGTCGACATCAACGCCTCCGTGACCGACACCGCCGAAGGCCCGCGGCTGGGTGCGCTGTTCACCGCCCCCTCCGGGATCCTCACCAGCGCCGAAGTGCGGGAACTCGCCGATCTGTGGTGCGCGGCCCTGGAGGGCCTGGCCCGGCACGCCGCCCAGGCCGACGCCGGCGGCCTGACCCCGTCCGACATCCCCCTCGTCAACGCCACCCAGAGCGACATCGAGGCCTGGGAGGAGCAGTTCCCCGGCCTGTCCGACGTCTGGCCGACCTCCCCCCTCCAGTCCGGCCTCCTCTTCCACTCGGCGATGGCGGCCGAGTCGGGCGCGTCGTTCGACGCGTACCAGGTGCAGTACGTCCTGCACCTGTCCGGCCCGGTCGACCCGGCGCGGATGCGCGCCGCCGGACAGGCCGTGCTCGACCGCCACCCCGCCCTGCGCACCGCCTTCGTCAACGGCACCGACGGCGGCGACCTCGTCCAACTCGTGGTGGACGGCGTCACGTTGCCCTGGCAGGAGGTCGATCTCGGCGACGGCACCGACCAGGCCTTCGAGGACTTCCTCGCCGAGGACCTGAGGCACCACTTCGACCCGCTCCGGCCGCCGATGCTGCGGCTCTCCCTCGTCAAGCGGGACGGGGATCGCGACGGCGGACGGCACGGGGAGCGGGACGGCACCGCACGGCACGACCTGGTCCTCACGGCCCACCACGCGCTGTTCGACGGCTGGTCGCTCCCCCTGCTCGTCCAGGACCTGCTCAGGAGTTACGCCGACGACGGCGCCGCCCGGACGCGGCCGCCCGCGCGGACGTACCGCGACTACCTCGCCTGGCTCGCCCAGCAGGACCCCGAGGTCTCCGCCGAGGCCTGGCGCGCGGAGCTGGGCGGCATCGACGAGCCGACCCTGCTCGCCCCGGGGGTCCGCGCCGGAGCCGACAGCGCCGGGATCGACCAGGTCTCCGTACCGCTGTCCGCGGCACAGGCCCGTGCGTTGGCGCGGCGGGCCGCCGAGGCGGGCGTCACCCTCAACACCGTGGTGCAGGGCGCCTGGGGCATCCTGCTCAGCCAGCTGACGAACCGTAAGGACGTGGTGCTCTCCGCCACGGTGGCGGGGCGGCCGCCCTCCGTGCCCGGCGTGGACTCGATCGTCGGCATGTTCCTCAACACCCTGCCCGTCCGCGTCCGTTGTGCCCCCGGTGACAGCCTCACCGATCTGTTCAGCGGCCTCCAGGACCGGCAGGCCGCCCTCCTGGACCACCACCACTACGGCCTCACCGAGATCCACGAGGCGACCGCTCTCAAGGCGCTGTTCGACACCATCATCGGGTTCGAGTCCTTTCCGATGGACCGGGCGGGCATCGCCGAGGCGAGCGCGGCGGCGGGGATCACCGTCACCGGGATCCGCGCGTTCACCGCGAGCCACTACCCGGTGACCGTCTTCGTCTACCCGGACGGCCCGCACCCCCGGCTGGACGTGCAGTACCAGCGGAGCGTCTTCGACCGGGAGACGGCCGACGACATCGCCGCCCGGTTCGCCCGCGTCCTGCGGCAGTTCGCCGCCGACCCCGCCCTGCCGGTCGCCGCCGTGGACATTCTGGAGCCCGCCGAGCGCCGCCGGCTGCTGGAGCGCGCCCACGGCGCCGCCGAGCCGGTGACCGACCCCACGGTGCCGGGACTCGTGGCGCGGCAGACGGCCCGTACACCCGAAGCGGTGGCGGTGGCCTGCGGCGACGTGACGTACACGTACCGGGAACTGGACGCGCGCGCGAACCGGCTCGCGCGGGAGCTGATCGCCCGGGGCGCGGGCCCGGAGACGGTCGTGGGCCTCGCCCTGCCGCGCTCCGCGGACCTCGCCGTCGGCATGCTCGGCATCCTCAAGTCCGGCGCCGGATACCTGCCGATCGACCCCGAGTACCCGAGCCACCGGCTGGACTTCGTGCTGGCGCAGGCGCGGCCGCTCCTCGTCCTGACCGACACCGGCACCTCCGGGAGGCTGCCCGCCTCCGACGTCCCGCACCTGTGCCTCGACGAGCCGACGCTCGACGGCGTGCCGGGCGGACCCGTCACCGACGCCGACCGGACCTCGCCGCTCGCGCCCGACCACATGGCGTACGTGATGTACACGTCGGGCTCCACGGGCACCCCCAAGGGCGTCGTCATCACGCACGCCAACGTCGTCAACGGCGTGACGCAGCTGGCCGCGCGGGTGGGCGGCGGCGCGGGGGTGCGGATGCTCGCGGGCACGTCCGTGAACTTCGACGTGTCGGTGTTCGAGACGTTCACGACGCTGGCCACCGGCGGCACCGTGGAGGTCGTCAGGGACGCGTTGGCGCTGGTCGAGCCGGGTGCCCCGGCGGTGAGCACGGTCAGTACCGTACCTTCGGTGTTCGCCGAGCTCGGCGACCGGATCGCCGAGGGGGCATCGGGCGGGGACGCCCCCGGCGGGCCCGGCGCGGGCTCCGCCGCCCCTCACCCGGGGCCGGACACACTGGTGTTCGCCGGTGAGGCGCTGCCCGCGTCCCTGGTGCGCAGGGTCCGCGAGGCCATGCCCGGTGTGACGGTCGTGAACGCCTATGGCCAGAGTGAGACCTTCTACGCGACCACCTTCGTGCTGGCCCCGGACGCGCAGTGGCAGGGCGTGGGCAGCACCCCGATCGGCACACCGCTCGGGAACATGCGCGCCTACGTCCTCGGGCCGGCCCTCACGCCCGTTCCGCCGGGTGCGGTGGGCGAGCTGTACGTGGCGGGGAACATCGGCCGCGGCTACCACGGCAGGGCCGCGCTCACCGCGGACCGCTTCGTCGCCGACCCGTTCGGCCCGGCGGGCGGTCGCATGTACCGCACGGGCGACCTGGCCCGCTGGAACGCCGACGGGCAACTGGAGTACCGGGGGCGGAGCGACGCGCAGGTCAAGGTGCGCGGTTTCCGCATAGAGCCCGGCGAGGTCGAGGCGGCCCTCACCGCCCACCCGGACGTGACGCAGGCCGTCGTGGTCGCCCGCGACGACGGCGGTCCCGCGGGGCGGCGCCTGGTGGCGTACGTGGTCCTCGACGGCGACGCGGCGGGCGCGGGCGACGGCACGGCGGGGCTGCGGGACTTCGTGGCGGGCAGGCTGCCCGACCACCTCGTGCCGTCGGCGTTCCTGGCCCTGGAGCGGCTGCCGCTGACCCCGAACGGGAAGGTGGACCGGGCCGCGCTGCCGCAGCCCGCGTTCGCGGGGGCCGGGTACCGGGCGCCGCGCACCCCGCGCGAGGAGGCGCTGTGTGCCCTGTTCGCCGAGGTCCTGGGCGTACGCCGGGCCGGGATCGACGACGACTTCTTCGACCTGGGCGGGCATTCGCTGCTCGCCACCAAGCTCATCAGCCGCATCCGCGCGGTCCTCGGCGCCGAGGTGGCGCTGCGGACCCTCTTCGCCCACCCGACGGCGGCCCGGCTCGCTCCGGCCCTCGCCGAGGGGACTGCCCCGCGGCTGCCGCTGGTGCCCGCCGCACGGCGGCCGGAGCGGCTGCCGCTGTCGTTCGCCCAGCAGGGCCTGTGGTTCCTGCACCGGCTCCAGGGCCCGTCGGCGACGTACAACATGCCGTACGTCCTGCACCTCACCGGCGCGCTCGACCTCCCGGCCCTGGAGTCCGCCCTCGGCGACCTCGTCGCCCGCCACGAGCCGCTGCGGACCGTCTACCCGACGACGGGCGGCAGGCCCCACCAGCGTGTCCTCGACCCCCGGGAGGCCGCGGTCGACCTGCCGGTGCGGGCGGTCGCCGACGGCGATCTCGCCGCCGCGGTCGCCGCGGTCGCGCGGCACGCCTTCGACCTGTCGGGCGAAGTGCCCCTGCGGGCCCACCTGTTCACGCTCGGCGCCGAGCGGTCGGCGCTGGTGCTCGTGTTCCACCACATCGCCGTCGACGGCTGGTCCCTCGCCCCGCTCACCCGGGACCTGACCACCGCCTACACCGCGCGGCTCGCGGGCACCGCGCCCGACTGGCCGCCGCTGCCGGTGCGGTACGCCGACCACGCGCTGTGGCAGCACGACCTCCTCGGCGCCGCGGACGACCCCGACAGCCTCCTCAGCCGCCGGCACGCCTACTGGGCCGAGCAGCTCGCGGGCCTGCCCGAACAGGTCACCCTGCCCGGCGACCGCCCGCGCCCGGCCGCGCTCGCCCACACCGGCGACACGGCGACGTTCACCCTCGACGCCACGCTGCACCGCGGCCTCGTCGACCTGGCCAGGTCGTCGGGCGCCACGCTCCACATGGTGCTCCAGGCCGCCACGGCCGCGCTGCTCACCCGGCTCGGCGCCGGTACGGACATCGCCGTCGGCAGCGGCAGCGCGGGCCGCGCCGACGACCGGCTCACCGATGTGGTCGGCATGTTCGTCAACATGCTCGTGCTGCGCACGGACACCTCCGGCAACCCGGCGTTCACGGACCTCGTCGCCCGGGTGCGGGAGACGAGTCTGTCCGCGTACGCCCACGAGGTGCCCTTCGAGTCCCTGGTGGAGCGGCTGAACCCGCAGCGCTCGGCGTCCCGGCACCCGCTGTTCCAGGTCGCGCTCACCGTGCAGAACAACGAGGAGGCCCGGTTCGAGCTGCCGGGCCTGCGGGTGCGCGCCGAGACCGTCGGCACGGGGACGTCCCGCTACGACCTGCTGCTCAGCGTGTCCGAGACGTTCACGGACGCGGAGTCCGAGCGGGGTGGTACGCCCGCCGGGGTCACCGTGGACGTCGAGTACTCCACGGAGCTGTTCGACGCGGCGACCGTCGAGGCGTTCACCGACCGGTGGCGGCGGTTCCTCGCGGCCGTGGTCGCCGACCCCGGGCTGCGTGTCGGCGCGGTCGACCTGCTCACCGAGGCGGAGCGGCGCCTGCTCCTGTCGCCCGCGGAGGAGGTGCCGTACGCCGATGCGGTGGCTCCCGAAGCGACGACTCCGGGCGCGATGACGTGGGCGGAGCTGTTCGAGGAC
This sequence comes from Streptomyces flavofungini, assembly GCF_030388665.1. Classification (NCBI taxonomy): domain Bacteria; kingdom Bacillati; phylum Actinomycetota; class Actinomycetes; order Kitasatosporales; family Streptomycetaceae; genus Streptomyces; species Streptomyces flavofungini. The sequence goes on from NZ_CP128846.1 coordinate 1,826,213, forward strand.
CGGACTCTGGCCCACCCGGACGGCACGGCGGTCGTCGACGGCCACCTCTCTTGGTCGTACCGCGAGTTGAACGAGCGCGCCAATCGGGTCGCGCACTGGCTCGTCGGGCAGGGGATCGGCCCCGAACGGGTGGTCGCGGTCGCCCTGCCCCGCTCCTGCGAGCAACTGGCCGCCGTCCTTGGCATCGCCAAGGCGGGCGCCACGCACCTGCCGATCGACCCCACGTACCCGGCCGACCGCATCGCCTTCCTCGCCGAGGACGCGCGGCCCGCTCTGACCCTCACGGACCGGGCCACGGCTGACGGCTTCCCGCCCGAGCTGCACCGCGCCCTGAGCGCCATCGGCGGCCTGGTCACGGTCGACGCGCCCGACGTCCGGGCGGCCTGGCGGCAGGCGCCCGCCACCGACCCCACGGACGCCGACCGCACCGCGCCCCTCACCCCCGCGCACGCCGCGTACCTCATCTACACGTCGGGCTCCACGGGTGAGCCGAAGGGCGTCACCGCCACCCACACCGGTCTCGCCGGTCTCGGCGCCGCGCTGGCCGAGCGCGCCCGTGTGACCCCGGGCAGCCGTGTCCTCCAGCTGTCGTCGGTCAGCTTCGACGCGTCCGTCCTCGAATACGCAATGGCGTTCCGCTCCGGTGCCGCCCTGGTCATTCCCGGTCAACCACGCCTGGTGGGCGATGAGTTGGCTCGGGTCCTCGCCGACCAGCGGATCACCCACGCCTTCATACCGCCCTCGGTCCTCGCCACCCTTCCGCCCGGGGCTCCGGCCGCCCTCACCGAGCTGCGCGACCTCATCGTGGGCGCGGAGGCCTGTCCGCCGGACCTGGTGGCCCGCTGGGCACCCGGCCGCCGCCTCCTCAACGGCTACGGCCCCACCGAGATCACCGCCCTCGCCACGATCAGCCGCCCCATGACGGACGGCCGCGTCCCCATCGGCCTGCCGCTCCCCCGCACACGCCTGCACGTCCTCGACGAACACCTGGGCCTCACCCCGCCCGGCACCCCCGGCGAGCTGTACGTCGAGGGCGCGGGACTGGCCCGCGGCTACCTCGGCCGCAGCGCCCTCACCGCGTCCCGCTTCACCGCCAACCCGCACGGCGCCCCCGGCTCCCGCCTCTACCGCACCGGCGACCTCGTCCGCCTCGCCCCCGACGGCCAGCTCGAATACCTCGGCCGCACCGACGACCAGATCAAGATCCGCGGCATCCGCATCGAACCCGGCGAGATCCAAGCCGCGCTGACCGCGCACCCGGGGGTCGCCCAGGCGGTCGTGTCGGTCCGGGAGGGCAACGGGAGTCGGCAACTGGTGGGATATGTGGTGCCGGTGGGGTCGGCCGCATCGGAAGGCTCGCCCAGGCCGGCGGGGTCGCCCGGACCGGAGGGCTCGCACGGGCTCGCGAACCCCTCGGCGCCCACGACTCCGTCGGCGGAGCCCCAGGCCCTCAGCGACCTGGACGTCGACCTGGCCACCGTGGTCTCCGCGCGCGAGCTGCGCCGCTTCCTCGCCGCGCGGCTGCCGGAGTTCATGGTGCCCGGCGTGTTCGTCGTACTCGACCAGCTGCCGCTGACCTCGAACGGCAAGGTGGACTATCGGGCGCTGCCCGAACCGGAGTTGACCGGCGGCGACTACCGCGCGCCGGGTTCGGCGGTGGAGAAGGTCCTCGCCGGGGCCTTCGCCGAGGTGCTCGGCCTCGGCCGGGTCGGTGTCGACGACGACTTCTTCGCCGTCGGCGGCGACTCCATCCGCTCCATCCAGGTCGTCTCGCGGGCCCGCGCCCAGGGCGTCGAGATCACGCCGAGGCAGATCTTCGAGTGCCGGACGGTGGCCGAACTCGCGGTCGCGGCGGCGCCCGGGGGCTCGGGAGCCGGTGCGGCCCCGGCAGGACCGAAGGAGCTGGCGGAGCTGGAGGGCGGCGGCGTCGGCTGGATGCCGCTCCTGCCGGTGGCCCGCTACATGACCGCCGAACTCGGTTCGGCCATCGGCAGGTTCTCACAGTCCAGCCTCCTGGACCTGCCTGCGGGCATCGACGAGGCGGGCCTCTTCGCGACCCTGAGCGCTGTCGTCGACCACCACGACGTGCTGCGCTCGCGCTTCCTCACCGAGGGCGAGGGCGGCCTTGAGGTCACCGCGCCCGGTTCGGTGGACGTGGCGTCGCTGGTGCACCGGGTGCGGTGCGAGGGGGCATGGGACTCGGCCGCCTGGCAGCAAGCAGCGAAGGCCGAACTCGACGCCGCTACCGGCCGGTTGAACCCGGCGGCGGGGGTGATGGCGCAGTTCGTGTGGTTCGACACCGCGGGTGCGGACACGGCCGGCCGGCTGATCGTGGTGCTGCACCACCTGGTGGTGGACGGCGTGTCGTGGCGCATCCTGGTGCCGGACCTGGCCGCGGCCTGGGAGCACGTCAAGGCGGGCCGGACGCCGGAGCTCGCACCGGTGGCGACCTCGCTGCGCCGCTGGTCGCACGCCCTGACGGACGAGGCGCACAGCGAGACCCGCACCGCCGAACTCCCCCTGTGGGAAAGCATCTTGGACGGACCGGACCCCGACCTCGGCGCGCGCTCCTTCGACAGCGCCGTGGACACCGCGGCCACCGTGGACCACCTCTGGGTGGAGCTGCCGGTGGCGGTGACGGAGTCGCTCCTGACGACCGTTCCGGCCGCGTTCCACGGTGGTGTCAACGACGGGCTGCTCGCCGCGCTCGCCCTGGCGGTGTCGCGCTGGCGCGAGGAGCGGGGCGTGGCGGAGTCCTCCACGCTGATCCGGCTGGAGGGCCACGGCCGTGAGGAGTACATCGCTCCGGGTGCGGACGTGTCGCGCACGCTGGGCTGGTTCACGAGCATGTTCCCGGTCCGGCTGGACGTGGCGGGGCATGACGTGGCCGAGGCGTTCGCGGGCGGCCGGGCGGCCGGTTCGGTGGTCAAGGCGGTCAAGGAGCAGCTCCTGGCCGTGCCGGACAAGGGCATCGGCTTCGGTCTGCTGCGCTACCTCAACCCGGACACCTCCCGTGTCCTTGAGGGGCGTTCGACGGGGCAGATCGCGTTCAACTACCTGGGCCGGTTCTCCGCCGACGACATGCCCGAGGAACTGCGCGGCCTGGGCTGGAGCATCGCCCCCGACACCGACGCGCTCATCGCCGACCACGACGCGGACATGCCCGCCCTCGCGACGGTCGAGCTGAACGCGTACGTCACGGACGGCGCGGGCGGCCCTCGCCTCAGTGCCCGGTTCGGCTTCCCCACCGGGCTGCTCGCCGAGGACGAGGTGCAGCGCCTGGCGGACCTGTGGTGTGAGGCCCTGGACGGCCTCACCCGCCACGCCGCCGAGCCGGACGCAGGCGGCCTCACCCCGTCCGACCTGCCGCTCGTCGCCGCCCGGCAGTCCGACATCGACGCCTGGGAGGCGGCGCACCCCGGCCTCGGGGACGTATGGCCGCTGACGCCGATGCAGTCGGGCCTGCTCTACCACAGCATGCTCGGCGCCGACGAGCACGACGCCTACCAGGTCCGCCTCGTGCTCCACCTGTCCGGACAGGTCGACCCGGAGCGCATGCGCGCGGCGGGGCAGGCGCTGCTCGACCGGTACGCGAACCTGCGGGCCGCCTTCGTGCACGACTCGGCGGGCGAGCTGGTCCAGCTCATCGTGGACGACGTCGAACTCCCCTGGTCCGAGGCCGACCTGAGCACGCTGCCCCAGGCCGAGCGCGAGGAGGCGTTCGAGAAGCTGCTCGCCGAGGACCAGGTCACCCACTTCGACCCGGCCACCGCGCCCCTGCTGCGGATGTGCCTGGTCACGATGGACGACAACCTCTCCGAACTCGTCTTCAGCGCCCACCACGTGCTGTACGACGGCTGGTCCTTCCCCATGCTCATCCAGGACCTCCTTCGCCTCTACGGCTCCCACGGCGACCCCGCCGACCTGCCCCGCGTCCGCAGCTACCGCGAATTCCTCGCCTGGCTCGACCGGCAGGACCGGGGCGAGGCCGCACGCGCCTGGGCGCGCGAGCTGGAGGGAGTCGAGGAACCGACCCTGCTCGCCCCGGGCGCCCCCGACTCCCCCGGCGACACCGAGCCGGGCATGGTCGAGGTGCCGCTGCCCACGGAGGACGCCCGCACCCTGTCGCGCCGCGCCTCGGGGCTCGGCATCACCCTCAACACCCTCGTCCAGGGCGCCTGGGCCCTCGCACTCGGCCAGTTGACGGGACGCCAGGACGTCACGTTCGGCGCCACCGTCTCCGGCCGGCCCCCGTCGGTCACCGGCGTCGACACCATGGTCGGCCTCTTCATCAACACCCTGCCCGTCCGCGTGACCGCCGAGCCCGGCCAGACCCTGGCCCAGCTCCTCACCGGCCTCCAGGACCGCCAGGCCGCACTCCTGGACCACCACCACTACGGCCTGTCGGACATCCAGCGGGCCGTCGGCCTGGACTCCCTGTTCGACACCATGATCGGGTTCGACTCCTATCCGATCAACACCGCCTCCCTCGCCGACGCGTACTCGGCGGCGGGTGTCGCGGTGGCGGGCCTCAGCGCGGTGAGCGGCACGCACTACCCGCTGACGGTGGTGGCCGACGCCGAGCCCCGGCTGCGCCTGCTGCTCCAGTACCAGCGGCACGTGTTCGACCGTGCCGCCGTGGTCCGTGTCGCCGAGCGATTCGCCCGGGTCCTGCGGCGGATCGCCGATGATCCGCAGCTGCCGGTGGGCCGCGTGGACACGCTGTCGTCGGCCGAGCGGGAGCAGGTCCTGCACAGGTTCAACGACACCGGTTTGCCGGGTCCGGAGTTGACGCTTCCGCAGTGGTTCGAGCGGCACGTGGCGGCCAGGCCGGACGCGGTCGCCGTCACGCACGGCGGTACGTCGTGGACGTACCGGACGCTCGACGAGCGCGCGAACCGAGTCGCGCACTGGCTGCTCGCCCAAGGCGTCGGCACGGACCAGCTCGTCGGGACCGCCCTGCCCCGCTCGGCCGAGCTGATCGCGGTCGTCCTCGGCATCGCCAAGGCGGGCGCCGCCCATCTGCCCGTCGACCCCGAGTACCCGGCCGACCGCATCGCCCACCTGATCCGCGACGCCCGCCCCGCCCTCGCCCTCACCACCCTCGACACCGCGGCCCGCCTGCCCGACGACCTGCCCACGCGGGCCGTCGCCGTGGACGCGCCAAACGTGCGGGCGGCTTGGGAGCGGGCGGCCGCGACCAGGCCCGGTGACGCCGACCGCAGCGCGCCCCTCACCACCGCCCACACCGCGTACGTCATCCACACCTCGGGCTCGACGGGGCGGCCGAAGGGCGTCGTCGTCACGCACGCCGGGCTCGCGGGGCTCGGTACGGCGCTGGCCGCGCGGGCGCGGGTCACCCCGGGGAGCCGGGTCCTGCAACTGGCGTCCGCCGCCTTCGACGCGTCCGTCCTGGAGTGCACGATGGCGCTGTGCGGGGGTGCCGCACTGGTCGTGCCCGAACAACCCCGGCTCGCGGGCCAGGAGTTGGCCGATGTGCTCGCCGAGCACCGGATCACGCACGCGTTCATCCCGCCCTCCGTCCTCGCCACCCTGCCCGCCGACGCCCCCCGCACCCTCACCGGGCTGCGGACCCTCATGGTCGGCGCCGAGGCCTGCCCGCCGGACCTCGTCGCGCGCTGGGCGCCGGGCCGACGGCTCCTGAACGCCTACGGCCCCACCGAGACCACGTCGGTGGCCTCCCTCAGCGAGCCGCTGACCGGGGAGCGCGCGCCCATCGGCACGCCCCTGCCCCACACCCGTCTGTACGTGCTCGACCCGCAGCTGAGGCTCACCCCGCCGGGAGCGCCCGGGGAGCTGTACGTGGAGGGCCCCGGTCTGGCCCGCGGCTACCTCGGCCGCAGCGCCCTCACCGCGTCCCGCTTCACCGCCAACCCCTACGGACCACCCGGATCCCGCCTCTACCGCACCGGCGACCTCGTCCGCCTCGCCCCCGACGGCCAGCTCGAATACCTCGGCCGCACCGACGACCAGATCAAGATCCGCGGCTTCCGCATCGAACCCGGCGAGATCCAAGCCGCCCTCACCGCCCGACCCGACGTAGCCCAAGCCGTCGTGACGACCCGTCAGGACGACGCGGACGACCTGCGGCTGATCGCGTACGTCGTGCCCGCTCCGGGGGCGGAGCTGTCCGCGTCCGTGCTGCGGGACGCGCTGGCGGAGCGGCTTCCCGCCCCCATGGTGCCGTCCGCGTTCGTCACGCTCGACGCGATCCCGCTGACGGTCGCCGGGAAGGTGGACCGGCGTGCGCTGCCCGCGCCCGAGCGGGCCTCGGGCGGTGCCGGGCGGGCGCCGCGCTCGCCCCGCGAGGAGACGCTGTGCGCGCTGTTCGCGGACGTCCTTGACGCGGCGGCGGTGACCGTCGACGACAGCTTCTTCGACCTGGGCGGGCACTCGCTGCTCGCCACGAAGCTCATCAGCCGCATCCGGTCGGCCCTCGGTGTCGAGGTGGCGCTGCGGACGCTGTTCACGCACCCCACGGTCGCGGGGCTCGCCGGGGCCCTGGACGGCGGCGGCCCGTCCCCGGCGCAGGCGCCGCTGGTGCGTGCCGACCGGCGGCCCGAGCGGCTCCCGCTGTCGTTCGCGCAGCGACGCCTGTGGTTCCTGCACCGGCTCGAAGGCCCTTCGGCGACGTACAACATGCCGTTCGTCCTGCGCCTGAGCGGTGAACTCGACGTCGCCGCCCTGGAGTCGGCGGTGTGCGACGTCGTCGCGCGGCACGAGACGCTGCGCACCGTGTTCCCGATGGCCGACGGCGAGCCCTACCAGCACGTCCTCGACGCGCGCGACGCGCGGCCGCCGCTGCGGGTGCGGCAGGTCGCGCAGGAGGAGCTGCCGGGCGCGCTCGACGAGGCCGCGCGGTACGCGTTCGACCTGGGTGCCGAGATGCCGCTGCGGGCCTGGCTGTTCGAGACCGGTCCGCACGCGTGGGTCCTGACCGTGGTGGTGCACCACATCGCGGGTGACGGCTGGTCCCTCGCGCCGTTCGCGCGGGACCTCGCCGCGGCCTACGCGGCGCGGCGCGCGGGGGACGCGCCGGACTGGGCGCCGCTCCCGGTGCAGTACGCCGACTACACGCTGTGGCAGCACGACCTGCTCGGCGACGCCGACGACCCGGGCAGCCGGTTCAGCGAGCAGTACGCGTACTGGGCCGGGCAGCTCGGCGGCCTGCCCGAGCAGGTCACCATCCCCACCGACCGGCCGCGCCCCGCCGTCTTGTCCACCCGCGGCGACCTGCTCCGGCTCTCCCTGGACGCCGACCTCCACCAGGGCGTCACCGACCTCGCTCGCCGCGCCGGAGCCACCCCGTTCATGGTGCTCCAGGCCGCGATGGCCGCCCTGCTCACCCGGCTCGGCGCGGGCACGGACATCCCGATCGGCAGCGGCGTCGCGGGACGCACCGACGAAAGCCTCACCGACCTGGTCGGGCTGTTCGTGAACACGCTGGTGCTGCGCACCGACACGTCCGGGGACCCGGCGTTCGCCGACCTGCTCGCGCGGGTGCGGGAGACGAGCCTCGCGGCCTACTCCCACCAGGACATCCCCTTCGAGTCCCTGGTGGAGCGGCTCAACCCGCAGCGCTCCCCCTCCCACCACCCGCTGTTCCAGATCGTCCTGGTCCTGCAGAACAACGAGGAGGCGCGGTTCGACCTGCCGGGACTGCGGGTGCGCACGGTGACCACCGGCACCGGCACGTCCCGCTACGACCTGCTGCTCAGCCTGTCCGAGACCTTCCGGGACGGCACCACGCCCGCCGGGGTCACGGTCGACGTCGAGTACTCCACGGAGCTGTTCGACCCCGCCACCGTCGACGTGTTCGTCGCCCGCTGGGAACGGCTCCTGCGGGCCGTGGTGGCCGACCCGGGGCTGCGCATCGGCGCCGCCGACCTGCTCACCGGCGCCGAGCGCGCGGAACTCCTCGCGGCGCCGGGGCGGGCCGACGCGGACGTGCCCACGGCGACCTGGCCGGAGCTCTTCGAGGCCGCGGTGCGGGCCACGCCGGACGCCACGGCCGTGGAGTCGGGCAGACTCCGGTGGACCTACACGGAGCTGAACGAGCACGCCAACCGGATCGCGCACTGGCTCATCGGCCGGGGAGTGGGCCCGGAGGACCTGGTGGGCGTGGCCCTGCCCCGCTCGTGCGAACAGGTCGCGGCCGTCCTCGGCGTCACCAAGGCGGGCGCCGCCCACCTCCCCGTCGACCCGGAGCACCCGGCGGACCGCGTCGCCCACCTCGTCGGGGACGCCCGGCCCGCGCTCGTCCTCACCACCCGCGAGACCGCCCGCCGCCTGCCCGCGGACCTGGCCGCGCGCCTGACCGCCGTGGACGCCCCGGAGACGCGCGCGGCCTGGGCGCGGTCCGCCGCGACGGACCCCACCGACGCCGACCGCACGACCGCGCTCACCCCCGCCCACCCCGCGTACGTCATCTACACCTCGGGCTCCACGGGGCGCCCCAAGGGCGTCACCCTGACCCACGCGGGCCTGGCTCCGCTGCGCGCCACGCAGCTGCGGGACCTGGCGCCGGGACCCGGCGCCCGGGTGCTCCAGGCCGCGTCCACCGGCTTCGACGTGGCGGTGTGGGACCTCCTCGCGGCCCTGACGACCGGTGCGACGCTGATCCTGCCGACGCAACCGCGCCTGGCCGGTGACGAGTTGGCGCGCGCCCTCGCGGGCCACCGCGTCACGCACGTCACGCTGCCGCCGTCCGTCGTCGCCACGCTGCCCGCCGACGCCCCGGAGACGCTGGGCGAGCTGCGGGTCCTGACGGTGGCCGGGGAGGCGTGCCCGCCGGACCTGGTGGCCCGGTGGGCGCCCGGCCGCCGCCTCATGAACGGCTACGGGCCCACCGAGATCACCTGCGACGCCACCATGGCGCGGCTCACCCCGGGCCCCCGGGTGCCCATCGGCACCGCCGCCGTCGGCACCCGCCTGTACGTCCTCGACGAGCGCCTGGGCCTCACCCCGCCCGGTGTTCCGGGCGAGCTGTACGTGGCGGGCCCCGGCCTGGCGCGCGGCTATACGGGGCGGGCCGCGCTGACGGCCGAACGGTTCGTCGCCGACCCGTACGGGCCCGCGGGCACCCGCATGTACCGCACGGGCGACCTGGTCCGGCGGGCCGCCGACGGGCAGTTGGAGTACCTGGGCCGCGGCGACGAGCAGCTCAAGATCCGCGGGTTCCGCGTCGAGCCCGGTGAGGTGCAGGCGGCCCTCACGGACCAGCCCGGCGTGGCCCGCGCGGTCGTCACCACCCACGAGACCGACACCGGGGACCGGCAGCTGGTCGCCTACGTGGTGCCCGCCACCGACGACGACGGGGGCGAGCGGCACGTCTCGCAGTGGCGGCACGTCTACGACGCCGTGTACACCGAGGCGCCCGACGTGCCGCTCGGCACCGACTTCCACGGCTGGAACAGCACGTACACGGGCCGGCCGCTGCCCCTGGACGAGATGCGGGAGTGGCGTGACGCCACCGTGGCCCTCATCCGGGAGCACCGGCCGCGGCACGTCCTGGAGATCGGCGCGGGCTCGGGGCTGCTCCTTGGGCCGCTCGCGCCGGACGTCGAGTCGTACTGGGCGACGGACCTGTCCGCCGCCTCCGTGGACCGGCTCTCCGCGCTGACCGGGCACTGGGACCACGTGCGGGTGCGCCACCAGCCCGCGCACGACTTCACGGGGCTCCCCGCCGGGCACTTCGACACGATCGTGCTGAACTCGGTGGTCCAGTACTTCCCCGGCCACCCCTATCTGACGGGCGTCCTCGACCAGGCCCTCGCGCACCTCGCGCCCGGCGGCCGCGTCATCGTCGGCGACGTCCGCCACCACGGCCTGCTCCCGGCCCTGCAGACCGCCGCGCACGCGCCGCGGGGCGGGGTCACGACCACTCCTGGTCTGTACGACGCCGTGCAGCGCTCCGTGCTCACCGAGGAGGAACTCCTCGTCCACCCCGGCTACTTCACCGACTACGCCCGCCGGCACCCGGGCACCACGGGCGTCGACATCCGCCTCAAGCGTGCCGCCGCGCACAACGAGCTGAGCCGCCACCGCTACGACGCCGTCCTGCACACCGCGCCCCGCCCGGCCGACCTCACCGCCGCCCCCGCCCGCCGCTGGCCCGAGGACGGCGGCTCCGCCGACGTCGCGGCCGCCCTGGACGGGCTCGCGGCCGGCGTCGAGGGGCCGCTGCGCGTCACCGGCATCCCCAACGCGCGGCTCACCCGCGAAGTCGCCGCCCACCGGGCCGCGTCGGGCAGCACGCCGCTGGAGCACATCCGGCACCTCCTCGCCCACGCCGACACCGGAGCCGTCGACCCCGAGGACGTCCACCGCTGGGCGCGCCGGCGGGGCCGCACGGTCCGCACCACCTGGAACGGGCAGGCCCTGGACGCCTTCGACGCGCTGATCCTGCCGCCGGGCGCCGACGGAGCGCACGTCGGCACCTACGACTCGCCCGCCCCGCCCGCGACGCCCGCCAACTCCCCCGCGGGCGCGGCGGCGACCGCGGACCTGCTCGCCGCCGTGCGGCGGCGCCTGAAGGAACGGCTGCCCGCGCCGATGGTGCCGTCGGCCCTCGTCCCCATCACGGAGGTGCCCCTCACCCCCAACGGCAAGATCAACCACCGGGCGCTGCCGCGCCCCGACCACCGTTCCGCTGCGGACGGCCGGGCTCCGCGCACGCCCCGCGAGGAGATCCTGTGCGCCCTGTTCGCGGAGGCGCTGGGGCTGCCCGCGCCCGTCACCGTCGACGACGACTTCTTCGACCTGGGCGGGCACTCGCTGCTCGCCACGAAGCTCATCAGCCGCATCCGCGCCGACCTCGACGCCGAGCTGCCGCTGCGGGTGCTCTTCGCCCACCCCACGGTCGCCGGGCTCGCCCCGCACCTGGACACGGCCGCGCGGGCGCGGGCCCCGCTGGCGCGCGCGGTGCGCACGACCGAGCGGCTTCCGCTGTCCTTCGCCCAGCAGCGCCTGTGGTTCCTGCACCAGCTGGAGGGTCCGTCACCGACGTACAACATGCCGTTCGTCCTGCGTCTGACCGGTGACCTCGACGTCCCGGCGCTCACGGCGGCGCTCGGCGACGTCGTGGCCCGCCACGAGACCCTGCGCACCGTCTTCCCGGTCACCGACGGCAAGCCCCACCAGCGCGTCCTCGCACCGCACGAGGCGCCCGTCGACCTGCCCGTGCGGCAGGTCCGCGAGGACGAGCTGGCGGCGGCCGTCGCGGCCACCGCGCGGCACGCCTTCTCCCTGACCGACGAACCGCCCCTGCGCGCCCGGCTCTTCACGCTCGACCCGACACGTTCGGTGCTCGTCCTCGTGCTCCACCACATCGCCGCCGACGGCTGGTCGCTGACCCCGCTCACCCGGGACCTGACCACCGCGTACACCGCGCGGCGCGCGGGCGGCGCGCCGGACTGGGCGCCCCTGCCGGTGCAGTACGCCGACTACACGCTGTGGCAGCACGACCTGCTCGGCGACGCCGACGACCCGGAGAGCCGCTACGGCAGGCAGCACGCCTACTGGGCCCAGCAGCTCGCCGGGCTGCCCGAGCAGATCACCCTTCCCTCCGACCGGCCGCGCCCGGCCACCCCGTCCCACACCGGCGAGTTCACCCGGTTCACCGTGGACGCGCGCGTGCACCAGCGGGTGACGGAGCTGGCCAGGTCCGCGGGCGCCACCGTGCAGATGGTGTTCCAGGCCGCGCTGGCGGCGCTGATGTCCCGGCTCGGCGCGGGCGACGACATCGCGATCGGCACGCCGATCGCGGGGCGCACCGACGCGGGCCTCGACGACCTCGTCGGGTTCTTCGTGAACACGCTGGTGCTGCGCACGGACACCTCGGGCAACCCGGCGTTCACGGACCTCCTCGCGCGGGTGCGGGAGGCGAGCCTGGCCGCGTACACCCACCAGGACGTGCCGTTCGAGAGCCTCGTGGAGAAGCTGAACCCGCGGCGCTCGCCGTCCCGGCACCCGCTGTTCCAGGTCGCGCTCGCCCTGCAGAACAACGAGGAGGCCCGCTTCGACCTGCCCGGCCTCCAGGTGCGCACGGAGGGCGCGGCGACCGGGACGTCCCGGTACGACCTGCTGCTCACCCTGTCCGAGAGGTTCGAGGGCCGGGCGACGCCCGCGGGCCTGGTGATCGGCGTCGAGTACTCCACGGAGCTGTTCGACGCGGCGACCGTCGAGGCGTTCGTGGACCGCTGGCGGCGGCTCCTCGCGGCCGTGGTCGCCGACCCCGGGCTGCGCGTCGGCGCGGTCGACCTGCTCACCGAGGCGGAGCGCGACCTGCTCCTGGCCCCCCGGGAGCAGCCGGACGAGGACGCGGTGGAACCCCTGACGCTGCCCGCGCTGTTCGAGGCCAGGGCACACGCCGCGCCGACCGCGGCGGCGGTCGTGGAGAGCGCGCGCACCTGGTCGTACGGGGAGTTGAACGAGCGGGCCAACCGGATCGCGCACTGGCTTCTCGCGCAGGGCGTCGGCCCGGAGCAGCCGGTGGGCGTGGCCCTGCCGCGCTCCGGAGACCAGATCGCCGCCGTCCTCGGCATCACCAAGGCGGGCGCGGCCCACCTCCCGATCGACCCGTCCTACCCCGCCGAGCGCATCACCTTCCTGACCACCGACGCCCGTCCCGCGCTCGTCCTCACCGACCGCCCCACGGCCCGCGACCTGCCCGCGGACCTGCCCGCGCGCCTGGTCCACCTCGACGCGCCCGCCGTACGCGACGCGCTCGCGCAGGCGCCCGCCACCGACCCCGAGGACACCGACCGCGCGGCACCTCTCACGCCCGCGCACCTCGCGTACGTCATCCACACGTCGGGCTCCACGGGGCGACCGAAGGGCGTCGCGGCCACGCACTCCGGTCTCGCGGGGCTCGGGACGGCCCTGGCCGCGCGGGCGCGGGTCACCGCCGAAAGCCGGGTGCTCCAGCTGTCGTCCGCGAGCTTCGACGCGTCCGTCCTGGAGTACACGATGGCCTTCCGCGCGGGGGCCGCGCTCGTGGTGCCCGACCAACCCCGGCTCGCGGGGCAGGAGTTGGCGGACGTGCTCGCCGAGCACCGGATCACGCACGCGTTCGTCCCGCCCTCGGTCCTCGCCACGCTGCCCGCCGACGCCCCGCGCACCCTCCCGGAGCTGCGCGGCCTGATGGTCGGCGCGGAGGCCTGTCCGCCCGACCTCGTCGACCGCTGGGCCCCCGGCCGTCTGCTCCTCAACGGCTACGGCCCCACCGAGATCACCGCCCTCGCCACGATCAGCCGCCCCATGACGGACGGCCGCGTCCCCATCGGCCTGCCGCTGCCGCGCACACGCCTGCACGTCCTCGACGAGCATCTGGGCCTCACCCCGCCCGGCACCCCGGGCGAGCTGTACGTGGAGGGCCCCGGTCTGGCCCGCGGCTACCTCGGCCGCAGCGCCCTCACCGCGTCCCGCTTCACCGCCAACCCCTACGGACCACCCGGCTCCCGCCTCTACCGCACCGGCGACCTCGTCCGCCTCGCCCCCGACGGCCAGCTCGAATACCTCGGCCGCACCGACGACCAGATCAAGATCCGCGGCTTCCGCATCGAACCCGGCGAGATCCAAGCCGCCCTCACCGCCCGACCCGACGTAGCCCAAGCCGTCGTGACGACCCGTCAGAGCGACGCGGACGACCTGCGGCTGATCGCGTACGTCGTGCCCGCCGTGGCAGGCGAACTGCCTGTTCCCGAACTGCGCACGGCGCTCCAGGAGCAGCTGCCTGCGCACATGGTGCCGTCCGCGATCGTCGCCCTCGACGCCCTGCCGCTCACCCCGAACGGGAAGGTCGACCGGCGTGCCCTGCCCGCGCCGGGGCTCCCGGCGACCGCAGGGGGGCGGGCGCCGCGCTCACCGCGCGAGGAGATCCTGTGCACGCTGTTCGCCGAGGTCCTCGGCATCGGCGAGGTCGGCGTCGACGACAGCTTCTTCGACCTGGGCGGCCACTCGCTGCTCGCCACGACCCTCATCAGCCGCATCCGCACGACCCTCGGCGCCGAGGTGCCGCTGCGCGTCGTCTTCGTGCACGCGACGCCCGCGCGGCTCGCCGCCCACCTCGACGACCTCACGGACGGCGACAGCTCCCTCGACGTCCTGTTGCCGCTGCGCACCGGCGGGCACATGCCGCCGCTGTTCTGCGTGCACCAGGGCGGCGGCGACAGCTGGAGCTACGCCAACCTGCTGCCGCTGCTCAGCGCGGACTTCCCCGTCTACGGCCTGCAGTCGCGGCTCCTTCGCCATCCCGACGACGTGCCGGCGAGCATCGACGAGATCGCGGCGGACTGCGTCGAGCAGATGCGGCGCGTCCAGCCGACGGGCCCGTACCACCTGCTCGGGCACTCCTTCGGCGGCATCGTCTCGCACGCCATGGCCGCGCTCCTGCAGCGCTCCGGCGAACGCGTCGAGGTCATCGTGTCCCTGGACAGCGAACCCGCGCGGCCGGTCCCCGCCGACGACCTGGAGCGGATGGAGGACACCGGACGCATCTACGCGACGCTCCTGGAACTGATGGGCGCCGATCCGGACTCCGACCGCCTCACCTACGAACAGTTCACCGAGGCGGCACGGACCACCGGCACGGCCCTCGGCTCGCTGTCCGAGGAGGAGGTGGCGGCCCTGGTGCGGCGGACCCGGCACTTCGTGCGCCTGGCCGGGCTGCACCGGCACGAACGGGTCGCCACCGACCTGCTCCTGTTCGCGGCCACCGACCGGGAACCGCCGCTCGTCACCGCGGACATGTGGCGCGGGTACGTCGACGGGGACATCACCCGGCACCTCGTCCGCTCCAAGCACCACACCCTCGTCCGGCCGGACGTCCTGCGCTCGCTCGTGCCGGTGATCGAGGAACGGCTGCGGCGCTCCACCGGGGCCCCGGCCGGGCCGCGGTCCGCGTGAGCGCCGCCGTCCGCGGCCCGGACCCCCTCAGGCGGCGTGCTCCCCGAACGGGCTCTCGCTGTCGCCCAGGCAGGCCGCCACGAGTTCGTCCAGGCAGATCCGCTCCGACCCCGGCGTCACCAGCGCGTGCGTGGTGTCGAGGAAGGCGGTGATGTCGGCCGCGGCGGCGTGCAGCACGCCGTGGGAGCGGCCCGCGGGGCCCGGCATGCCGAACAGCTCGACGCGCACGCCGGGCCCGCGGCCCGTGTCCGGGGTCGGCTCGACGCGCACGTCGCCCTCACCGGCCGGGCCCCGGCAGCCGTCGCCGAGGAGCTGCCGGTCCAGGCGCCAGCGCGTCACCTCACCGCCCTCGCAGTGGAACGTCATGGTGACCGCGAAGGGATCGGCGGCCGCATAGGCGAGTTCGGCGGCGAGGGGGGCCCGGCCGCCGGGTGCGTCGGCGGTCTCCAGTTCCATGAACACCGTCACTCTGACCTCGGCCTCCACGGCGTGCCTCCAGGGGGTTGGGGGGTGGTGGGACCCGTATGCCCCGACGGGCTCGGGGAATGCGGGGAAAACACTTGATGGGTGACATGTAACAGCTGCCTGCCGGTGACGAACAGCCGGGAGGTGGCAGCCGACGCACTCTGTTGGTTCCATTCCTTGATCAATAGGCTGTGCCGGCCAGGCAGTCGCCCTCCGAAGGAGCACCGTGTCCACTGCTCAGCCCATTCCGGACATTCTCTCGCCCGAGTTCGCGGCCGATCCTTACCCGGTCTATCGCGCCCTGCGGGAACAAGCCCCGCTGCTGTGGCACGAGCCCACCAAAAGCTACCTCGTCTCCCGCTACGAGGACGTGGCCCGCGTCTTCAAGGACAAGGAGGCGCAGTTCACCACGGAGAACTACGACTGGCAGCTCGAACCCGTGCACGGCCGGACGATACTCCAGCTCAGCGGCCGTGAACACGCCGTACGCCGGGCCCTGGTCGCCCCGGCCTTCCGCGGCAGCGAGCTGCGGGACGTCTTCCTGCCGGTCATCCGCCGCAACTCCGAGGAGCTGATCGACGCCTTCCGCGACCGCGGCTCCGCGGATCTGGTGGCCGACTACGCCACCCGCTTCCCGGTGAACGTGATCGCCGACATGCTCGGCCTCGACAAGGCCGACCACGCCCGCTTCCACGGCTGGTACACCACCGTCATCGCCTTCCTCGGCAACCTGGCGGGCGACCCCGAGGTGATGGCCGCGGGCGAGCGGACCCGGGTGGAGTTCGCCGAGTACATGTTCCCGGTCATCGCCGAACGCCGGAAGAACCCGGGGAGCGACCTGCTCTCGGCGCTGTGCGCCGCCGAGGTCGACGGGGTGCGGATGAGCGACGAGGACATCAAGGCGTTCTGCAGCCTGCTGCTCGCCGCGGGCGGCGAGACCACCGACAAGGCCATCGCCGGGATCTTCGCGAACCTGCTCGCGCACCCCGACCAGCTCGCCGCCGTGCGCGCGGACCGCACCCTGGTCGACCGGGCGTTCGCAGAGACCCTGCGCCACTCCCCGCCGGTCCACATGATCATGCGGCAGAGCGCGGTCGACGTCGAGGTGGCCGGGGGCACCATTCCCGCCGGTGCCACCGTGACCTGCCTCATCGGCTCCGCCAACCGGGACGGCGAGCGCTACCGCGACCCGGACCGCTTCGACATCTTCCGGGACGACCTGACGGCCACCACCGCGTTCTCCGCGGCGGCCGACCACCTCGCGTTCGCCCTCGGCCGGCACTTCTGCGTGGGCGCGCTGCTCGCCCGCGCCGAGGTGGAGACGGGTGTCAACCAACTCCTCGACGCCATGCCGGACATGCGGCTCGCCGACGGCTTCGTACCGTCGGAGCAGGGCGTGTTCACGCGGGGCCCGGCCGCCCTGCCCGTGGTGTTCACGCCCGTGCCGCGCTGAGCGCCGCTTCCCCGCGTGCGGCGCGGAGCGTCTCCGCGCCGCCGCCGTCACTGCGCCACGGGCGTGAACTGGACCGGCAGCGCCGTGAGTCCGCGCATCCAGATGGAGGGGCGCCAGGTCAGCTCCGCCGGGTCGACGGCGAGCACCAGGTCCGGCAGCCGCTCCAGGAGCGTCTCGACCGCGGTGCGGGCGATGACGTCGGCGAGCAGCGGCGCCGGGTAGGGGCAGCGGTGTTCGCCGTTGCTGAAGGACAGGTGCGCGGAGTTCTCGGAGCCCACCTGCGCGCCCGGCCAGATCTGCGGGTCGGCGTTGGCGGCGGCGAGGCCGAGGACCAGGCAGTCGCCGGCGCGGATGCGGCGCCCGCCGAGCTGGGTGTCGCGGACCGCCCAGCGGCCGATGAAGTTCTGGGTGGGGGTGTCGAGCCACAGCACCTCGTTGAGCGCCTGGCTGACGCTGAGGCGGCCGCCGGAGACGTTCAGGGCGAAGCGCTCGTCGGTCAGGAGCAGCCGCAGGGCGTTGCAGATCCAGTTCGCGGTGGGCTGCTGGGCGGCGGCGATCACGGAGATCAGGTCCTGGACGATCTCCTCGTCGGAGAGGCCCGCGGGGTGCTCCAGCATGCGCGAGGTGACATCGGCTCCGGGGCTCTGCCGCCGCTCCTTGACCAGGTGGTGGACGCGCTCGCCGACCCGGACGTACGCGGCCACCGGGTCGTCGCCCTCGGCGGCGTCGAGGGACATCCGCAGGTCCTCGACGAGGGCCTCGGTGTCGGCGGCGCCGGGCGGCATGCCGACCATGTGGACGGCGGCGCGCATGGCGAGGGGGTGGGTGTAGGCGCTCATCAGCTCGGCGCTGCCGCGGCCGGAGAAGGACGCGATGAGCTGGTCGGCGATGTAGGCGCACTCACGGCCGAGTTCGAACTGGTCGACGCCTTCCAGGGCCTCGGTGATGACGCCCGCGCGGCGGCGGTGTTCGGCGCCCTCGGTGAAGAGCACGGAGGGCTGGTAGCCCACGAACGGCATCAGGGGCCAGTCGGCGGGGATGTTGTCCCACTGGTTCCAGCGCCGTGAGTCGCGGGCGAACAGCTCGTCGTGCGCGGTGACGTAGGAGACCTCGGAGTAGCCGAGGACGAGCCAGGCGGGCACGCCGCCGTCGAGCAGGACGGGCGCGACGGAGCCGTGCTTGGAGCGCAGGCTGCGGTACAGGTCGAAGGGCGTCTGCTGGTACTCCAGGCCGCTCAGGGGCACCGCGTCGGGGTGGGCGGTGTGGGCGGGGCAGCCGGGCGGCGGGGTGTTCGGCGCGGCCGCGGGTCCACTCGCTTCGGTCATGCTGTCAGTTCCCGTTCCCGTGCCAGGTGGTGGAGGTGGTCGACGAGCGTGATCAGCACGTCCTTGCCGGACGAGCGGACCCGGGCGTCGCAGTCGATGAGGGGGACGTGGTCGGGCAGCGCGAGCGCGGTGCGGATCTCCGCGAGGGAGTGGCGCGCGGCGTCGTCGTCGAAGCGGTTCACGGCGACGACGAAGGGCGTGCCGTGGTGTTCGAGCCGGTCGATGGCGTACCAGGACTCGTCCATCCTGCGGGTGTCCACGAGGACGACCGCGCCGAGCGTCCCGGAGAAGAGCCGGTCCCACAGGAACCAGAAGCGCTTCTGGCCGGGGGCGCCGAACAGGTAGAGCACCAGGCGGTCGTTGAGGCTGATGCGGCCGAAGTCGAAGGCGACGGTGGTGGTGTTCTTGCCACTGGACTCGGGTATCCGGTCGACTCCGGCGCCCGCCTGCGTCATCACCTCCTCGGTGTTGAGGGGGCGGATCTCGCTGACGGAGCGGACGAGGGTGGTCTTGCCGACGCCGAAGCCGCCCACCACGACGATCTTCAGGCCGTTCTCTGCCGTGTCGCGCAGCGGTGTCCGGGACGACGGCAGCTCAGAGGTTGCGGAGCCCATGGAGCACCTCCGTGAGAAGAGCGGAATCGGGCAGCGCGGCGGAGGCCGCCACGCGGGGGTGACGAGGGGTGATGCGGCCGGTCGCCAGCAGGTCCTCCAGGAGGATGCGGACGACGGTGACGGGCAGGGACAGCTCCGCGGCGATCTCGACGACGGCCGTGGGGTGGCGGCACAGTTCGAGGATGCGCGCGTGCTCCGACTGCTGGCCGACGGACGGCTCGCACTCGGCGACGATGAGCGTGACCAGGTCGAAGGAGCTGCCGTCGGAGCGGCTGCGGCCCCCGGTGACCGTGTAGAGCCGGTCGGGGTCGCCCACATCGACGGGCCTGCGCATCACGAGGCGGGGCGCGCGGGGTCCCCGGGGGTGCCGGGGTTCCCGTGCCCTTGGCCGCGGGGCTCGGCCCGCAGGTGCTCGCCTATCTGGGCCACGAGCTGGCTCATCTGGTGGCCCACCACACCGGGGTCGGCGTCCTCGTCGGCGATGACGGCGAGGTGTGCGCCCTGTCCGGCCTCCACGACGAAGAGCAGTCCGCCGTGGAACTCGGTCATGGAGTGCCGTACGCCCCCGGATCCGTCGCCGAACTCCATGGAGGCGCCCTGGGCGAGCGCCTGGATGCCGGAGCAGATCGCGGAGAGCTGGTCGGCCTGGTCGAGACTGAGGCCGGGACTCCAGCAGAGCTTGAGGCCGTCCCGGGACAGCACGAGGGCGTGCCGCGTTCCGGGGGTGCCGTCGAGGAGGGTGTCCAGAAGCCAGTTCAGGCTGTTGTCGGTGGTCTGCATGTCGGTTCGGGGCGATCACCGGGTGCGCGAACGCCCGTGCCTCCCTTTCGGTGCGGGGCGGGGGTGGGGAAGGTGAGAACGGTGGGGTGCTTCGTTGCGGCCCCGTGGGGCGGTGCGGGGCGCCGGGTGCGCCGGGCGGCGCGCCGGGGAGGCGGTCCGGGCGGACCGGTCCCGGCGGCCGCGGGGGCCGGTCACTCGGCCCGCGGCGGCTCGCTCTCGCGGGCGGTGGGTGGTGCGCTCTCCCCCGTGGCCTCCCCGGCGGCCCGCCGGGCGCGGTGGAAGGCGCCGAACCGGGCGCCGAGGTCGCGGGGCGGGCGCGGGGCGTCGGCCGGGTCCCCGGCGTCCGGGCCGGTGTGCCGGTGGGCGTCGGGGGTGCCACGGCCTCCCGGGGTGGTGTCCGGGCCGCTCCGAGAGGCTTCCCGGGCGGCGGAGTCGGCGGCCTGGCGCTGCTGGAGTTCGGCGTGCGCGGCGGCCATGGTGCGGCCGGGGCGCCGCATCGGAAGACCGCCGAGGGTGGCGCCCCTGCCGTCGGTGCCCTCGGCGCTGATCCCCCGGCCGTGGGTGCCGCCCTGGCCGCCCCGGCTCTCGGTGCCGCCCGGGCCGTCGGCGCGGATCCCGCGGCCGTCGGTGCCGCCGCCGAGGCCACCGGCGCCGGACCCTCGGCCGTCGGCGCCGATCCCGCGGCCGTCCGTGCCGTGGCCCGACGCCCACCCGTACGCGTCGGCCCCGTCGGCGGCACGCTCGCGCACGGCGGTGTGCTCGGGTGTGTCGGCCCGCTCGCCGGGGGCGTCGCCGAAGCCCGCGTCGGCGGGGGCCGGCCAGGGTGCGGCGGGGGCTCCGACGGGGCCTTCGGCGGCGGGGCGGGGCGCGGGCACGGCCTGGGCTCCGGCCGCGGCGCCGGTGCCGCCGCCGTCGGCCCCGGCGCCCGGCAGCGCGGACGTGCCCGCGTCGACCGCGGGGGCGCGCTCCGGCTGCGGCTGCTGGGCGATCAGCTGCGGGGGCAGCAGGACGACGACGCCGGTGCCGCCGCGCGCCGAGGGGCGGAAGCTGACGTTGACGCCGTACTTCACGGCGAGCCCGCCGACGACGGCGAGGCCGAGCCGGGTGCCCTGAAGGAGCGCGAGGTCGGTCATCCGCCCGGACACCGCCTCCTCGGCCCGGCGCAGGGCCGCCTCGGACATCCTGAGGCCGCTGTCCTCGATGGTGATGACGATGCCGGTGCGGGACTCCTCCACGTACACGTGGACCTCGTCGGTGGGCGGGGAGAAGTTCGCGGCGTTGTCGGCGAGTTCGGCGAGCAGGTGCATCACGCCCTCGGCGGCGAAGCCGACGACGGCGACCCTGGTGGAGCAGTGCAGCCGCACCCGCTGGTAGGCGGCGATGCGGCCGACGGCGCCGCGCAGGATGGACTCCATCACGATGGGCTTGTTCCAGGCGCGGCTGGAGCGGCCGCCCATGAGCAGGGCGAGGCGGTCGGTCATGAGGCCGAGCTGCGAGGTGCTGTGGTCGAGCCGGAGCAGGTCGCCGAAGACCTCCTCGCCGTGCCGGTCCTGCATGTCGCGCAGGTCGGCGAGCATGCTCACGGACTTGGCCTGGACGCGGCTGAGGGCCTTGGCGCTCGCGGCCTGCGCGGCGGCCGCGCGCCGCTCGCTCAGGGCGAGTTCCCGGATGACGGCCTCGGTCAGGGCGCGCAGCGCGGCGTCGGCGGGCCACTGGGCGCCCGCGAGGGCGCGGTCCACGGAGGCGCCGCCGCGCAGGGTGGCGACCACGCCGGGGAGGGTCTCCTCGGCGAGGAGGCGGACGTCCGCGGTGACGCGGGCCAGGTCGTCGGCGGTGCGGCGCTGGGTCGCGGCGGCGGTGGCGGCGCGCTGCTCGGCGTCGGCCAGGGCGCTCACGCACACGCGCAGCAGTTCGCGCTGGGAGGGCAGGGCGGGCTGCCGGGTCTGCCGCAGCGCCTCGTCCGGGGCGGCGCCCTCGCGCACGAGCCGCGCCACGCCCGGCAGGGTCACCTGCGCCAGACCCATGTCCTCGGCGGTTCGGTTGTCCAACTGGCTTCGTACGGCGAGCAGTTCGCCCTCGGCGTCGGCGGCCCGGGTGCGGAGCCGGTTCGCCGTCGTGAGGCCGACGAGGACGGCGACGGTGAGCAGGATCCAGCCTCCGGCAGCGGCGGCGCCCACCCAGGCGCGGGCCCCGTCCGGAGCGAGGGCGGCGACGGCCGCACCCGCCGCCGCGGCGGCTATGAGGAGACACACGGGCAGCGTGTATGCCGTTCGCCGGCTGCTCGGGGTGCGGTCCGGACGACGATCGGCGGGCTGTGTCATTCCGTGGTCCCTCGGTGTCGGCACGGGTGCGCGGGCTGTCGGCCCGCCCTCGACTGCGTGCCGCCGCGAGGGAAGTCCGCCTGGTGGCGCTGTCTTCCGACGGCACTTGTGGTGGTCATGCTAGTCACAAGATCGCACAGTGGAAGCGGGCATTCAGCTCCGGGGGGCTCGGTCCGGAAGGTTCGTCGCGAAAGGACTCATCGGGGCGGCACGCGTGCTATTCCCCAACGGAACCCGACACCCCAGGCCGGACGGTGACGCACCGTCGGACACGCACATACGTACGGTGCATGGGTCAGCCATCTATCGCGGACAGGGACCTTCCAGCGGCTGAAATCGCACCCCCATGATGGCGATTTCAAGCCAACCTTGTCTCCCGCGCGGCGCGTCCCGTGGCACGAGCGGCCCCGACCCGACTCACCCACGCCCCCGTCCCGACTGCCCCACTCCCCCGTCCCGGCTCATCCCCCGGCGCCGTCGGGCGCGTACTTCTTCCAGGCCGTCGTCCCGATGCGGCCGGTGCTGCCGAGGTCGATGCCCCCGTCCGGCGTGAGGATCCGCGCCGGGGCGCCGGGCGCGGGCACGACCCGCAGATGGGGCGCCTGCACGGCGGGACGCGTGGTGTCGGTGTAGGTGTTGCGCCACACCACGACCGCCGTCGCCGACTCGCCCCGCCGCAGCGCCACCGGGTGCGGCCCGGGGTCGGGCACGCCGGTGGTGATCCGCCCGGTGCCCCGCAGGGTGCGCACGTCGAGGGGCGCCCGGTCGTCGCCGAGCGCGCGCAGGCCGGGGTAGCCGTCGAGCCGGTGGGTGCCGGTGCCGCAGTACGTCAGAGTGATCCGCATCGCGCGCAGGCCCATCGCGGCGTCGACGGGGCCCGGTTCGACGAGGGTGCCGCGCTTCCTGGAGCAGTCCCTGCTCTCCTGCCGGGGCTCGGGCGGCAGCGCGCCGTACCGGGGCGAGCGCTCGGCGCCGGAGGGGAGTTCGTCGGGGGTGACGCCGAAGGAGGGGGCGGGCCCGGTGCGGGACGGGGCGGGCCCGGCCGCGGACGGGGGCTGACCGCCCTGGCCCGCCACGCGGGTCGCGGCATCCTTCGCGCTGTGCGGCGGGTGCGGTCCTGATGCCTTCGACTGCCCGCACCCGGCGACGACTATCGCGAGGGCGCAGAGGGCGCTGGCGTGGCGGGGCGAGAGAAGAGTCACGCCGGGATCATGCCACGCGTCCGGCGCCGCCCCCCGCCCGGCCGGACCACCACCCCGCGCCCCCGCCGCTCGCCCCTGCCCCTGCCCCTGCCCCTGCCCCTGCCCCTGCCCCTGCCCCTGCCCCGACACCACTACGACACCCCCGCACCCCCGCCGTCCGCGCCCACGCCCGCGCCCCCGTCCCCCTCGGCGTCCCCCTCGACCCGGGCCCGCACGAGCCCCGACTCGTAGGCGAACACCACGAGTTGGGCCCGATCACGGGCTCCCAGCTTCGTCATCGCCCGGCTCACATGCGTCTTGGCCGTGAACGGGCTGATGACCATGTGCGCGGCGATCTCCTCGTTGCTGAGGCCGCGGGCCGCGAGGGCCGTCACCTCCCGTTCGCGGCGCGTGAGCCCCTCCAGGCCGGGCGGGGTCGCGCGGTCCGGCGGCCGGGCCACGAACTCCCCTATCAGGCGCCGCGTCACGGCGGGCGAGAGCAGTGCGTCGCCGCGGGCCACGACCTCGATGGCCTGCAACAGGTCGGCGGGCTCGGTGTCCTTGAGCAGGAAGCCGCTGGCCCCCGCGCGCAGCGCGTCGAAGACGTACTCGTCCAGGCCGTAGTTGGTGAGGATGACGACGCGCACGTCCGCGAGGCGCGGGTCGGCGGCGATGCGGCGGGTCGCCTCGATGCCCGTCATGACCGGCATCTGGACGTCGATGAGCGCGACATCGGGCACGAGTTCCCCGACCAGCGCCACGCCCTGGGCCCCGTCGGCGGCCTCGCCCACCACCTCGATCCCGTCCTCGGCGTCCATCAGCGCACGGAACCCGGCCCGCATCAGGGCCTGGTCGTCGACGAGCACGACCCTGACGACCCCGCTCACCCGGTTCACCCCGCCGTCCCCAGCGGCAGCTCGGCCCGCACCGAGAAGCCGCCCTCGTCCCGCGCCCCGGCGCGCAGCGCGCCGCCGAGCGCCTCGACCCGCTCGCGCATCCCGGTGAGCCCGACGCCGGGTTCCACGGGCAGGTCAGGGCGCGCGGCCCCGTCGTCGTCCACACGGACCACCACCTGCCGCTCCCCGTAGTCGAGATGGACGCCGACCGACGCGGGTCCGCCCGCGTGCCGGGCGGCGTTGGTGAGGCACTCCTGGACGATGCGGTACACACCCTGCTCCAAGGCCGTCGGCAGGGTCCGCTCGCGCCCGGTCACCGTCAGCTCGACGGGCAGGCCCGCCGACCGCGCGCGCTCGACGAGCAGGGCGGGGCTGCCGGTGGGCCCGTCCGTGCGCAGCACTTCGAGCGTGGCGCGCAGTTCGCGCATCGCCTCGCCGCTGGCCTCCTGGATGGCGAGCAGCGCGGGCGGCACGTCCTCGCCGCGCTTGCGCGCCAGATGCACGGCCACGCCCGCCTGGAGCTTGACGATGGAGATCTGGTGGGTGAGGGAGTCGTGCAGTTCGCGGGCGATGCGCAGGCGTTCCTCCCCGGCCCGGCGCAGCGCCACCTCCTCCCGGGTGCGCTCCGCCTCCAGGGCGCGCTCCTCGGTCTGGCGCAGATACGCCTGCCAGGTCGTGGCCGCGATGCCGGTGGCGACGGCGCACACGAACCACCCGGTGAGCAGCAGGGTCCGTTCGACGGCGCCGTCGCGGCCCGGGTCGGCGCCGAGGAACGCGGCGAGGAAGGCGAGTCCGGTGCCCGTGGCGAGCAGCCGGTGGCCGCTGTGCGCGGCGGCGTGCACGGCGCCGAGGACGGGGAAGGCGGCCGCGGTGGCCGGTTCGGCGTGCAGCACGAAGGCGGCCATGGCGACCGCGCTGACGACGAGGACGACGCGCGGGGCGCGGCGGTGCTCCGCCAGGGCGAGCGAGCCGACGCACACCAGGGCGTAGTCGACGGCGTCGGCGCCGCCCTCGTACGCCGTGGCGCCCGCCACGACCGCGGCCATGACCACGGCGAACACCGCCGCCATCGCCCTGATCCTGCGCTCGTCGAGGCGGCCGAAGCCACCGGATCCTCCGCGTTCCCCCGTCATGTCCCGCACCTTAGCCGGGGCCCCGGCCCCGGACGTCCCCCGTGCGGACCGCTCCCGCGCTACTCCCCGTGCAGTAGTCGCGCGGCCGACCGGCCCCGGCGCCGTAGGTCCAACTGCCTTCGCCGGTACGACGACCGGGGGGCACCGGCGCGGCCACGATCGACGGCACCAGGAGCGCACAGCGGCACCGCGCAGCCGCACCGCGCGGCGACATCCCTGGACGACCCCCGAGGCGAAGGAGACGCCATGACGACGCACGCCCGCCCCGAAGCCCGCCCCAACGCCCGCCAGGAGGAGCTGTGGAACGGCCCCATCGGCCGGCACTGGGCCGAACAGCAGGACCGCTACGACGCCATGAGCGGCGACCTCAACGGCCGTCTCTTCGCGGCCGCGCGGATCAGCGGCGGGGCCAGGGTCCTCGACATCGGCTGCGGCGCGGGGACCGTGACACGGATCGCGGCGCGGCTCGCCGGGCCGGGCGGGCACGCGGTCGGCGTGGACATCTCCGCGCCGCTCCTGGAGCGCGCGCGGGCCCGCACCGCGGCCGAGGAGGTCACGAACGTCTCGTACGAGCGGGGGGACGCGCAGACGCACCGCTTTCCCGAGGGCGGCTACGACGTGGCGATCAGCAGAGGCGGAGTGATGTTCTTCGCCGACCACGCGGCGGCGTTCCGCAACGTGGCGCGCGCGCTGCGTCCGGGCGGGCGCCTGGTGTTCGTCTGCCCGCAGCCCGCGAGCCCCGACATCGAGGAGTCCCGCACGCTCGGCCTGATCGCGTGCCTGCTCGGCGCCGAAGGGGCCGCTCCCTCCGCCGACCACACCGACGCGCGCGCCGCGATGGCCTCGCTCAGCGACCCCGCGCACATCCGGCGCTCCCTCGCCGCCTACACGGACGTGAGCGTGACGTCGCTGACCGTCGAGACGTACTGGGGCCGTGACCCGGCGGACGCCGTCGACTTCCTCCTGTCGCGCACGCCCGGCCGCGCGGTGCCGAGGGTCACCCGCAAGGCCCTGGAGGACGCGCTCACCCCGTACGCGGGCGGGCGCGGGGTGCGGATGAAGGCGCGGGTGTGGCTGGTGACAGCGACCCGCCCGAGCTGACCCGCCGCCCCGGGCCCCTGCTGGAGCCCCGGGCTCGTCCGCCGCCCCCGGGTCCCTCCTTAGGGGGCCGCGCGGAGGCCCGCATGATCCCCGAACGTCGTCCTCGGCGGTACCGCTTGCGACCTGTCGATCCGGCGGCGGGCAGGCGCCCGTGCACCCGGCCCGACCCCGGCCGGACCCCCGTGCCCCGCTTCCCCACCGCCCGCTCAGCTGCGAAAACAACGTGACATTGTACGCTGGTGATCCGCTCGGCCACGAAGGCACGGGGCGCAGGCACGAAGGGATCACCACCGCCATGGGTCATCTGACGCAGCGCGACCTCATCACCACCCGCGAGCGCCTGCGCGACCAGGTGGCGAACGCGCTGCGCGCGGCCCTGATCTCCGGCGAGCTCAAGCCCGGCGAGGTCTACTCCGCGCCCGCGCTCGCCGAGGACTTCGGGGTCTCGGCGACTCCGGTGCGCGAGGCGATGCTCGACCTGGCCAGGGAGGGCATGGTCGAGCCGGTCCGCAACAAGGGCTTCCGCGTCACCGAGGTCAACGAAGAGGACCTCGACCAGTACACGGAGATCCGCACCCTGATCGAGGTCCCCACGGTCGGCCGCATCACGCGCACCGCCGCCCGCGAGGACCTGGAGGCGCTGCGGGAGGTGGCCGAGGAGATCGTGCGCGCCGCCCGCGTCCACGACCTCATCGGCTATCTGGAGGCGGACCGCCGCTTCCACCTGTCACTGCTCGCCCTCTCGGGCAACGACCGGCTGGTGGAGGCCGTCGGCGATCTGCGCAAGCGCTCCCGCCTGTACGGCCTGACGGGCCTGGACGAGCGCGGCGAACTGCTCCCGTCGGCCGAGGAGCACATCGAACTGCTCGACCTGATGCTGGCCGGTGACGCCAAGGGCGCCGAGAAGTGCATGACGCGCCACCTCGGCCACGTCCGGACCCTGTGGGCGAAGGGGCGCCAGCCCCAGGAGCCGGCCAAGCGCCCCCGCAGGGGCGGCCTCGGCACCGCCCGCTGACCTCGCCGCACCCCGCACCCCGCCGCACCCCGCCGCGCCCAGCGAGCGCCGCCACCGCCGCCTCGCGCTGAACAGCACTCCTTCCGCACCCCGGACATGACGCTGCGTCAATCTCTGCCCATGCCCACAGAGGCCTTCTCTGACCATGTGATGTGTGCAATATTACATGTCACGCATTCTTCGTGGGCATGACAGCTCAAGGGTTTCCGCAGTTCAGCGCCTCACACCCTTTGTCGCCACGGGTCGCGCACCCCCACGGCCGTGCTCGGGCACGGCCGCCGACCGCCCGGAGGGCACTTTGAAACGCACCTCACGACCACAGAAGTCACGCGCACCGAGAACTCCCCTGGCCCGGCTCCTGATATCGGCCCTCGTCATGTGCCTGGGCCTGACCCTGGTCGCCTTCACCGGTCAGGGAGCCGCCGCGGACGCCACGGCCAAGGCGCCCGCGCCACGCCCCGGCACCGCCCCCTCCCCCGCCACCCCCACCTCGACCGAGGACCTGCGGGCCACCGAGGCCGAGCACGCGGCCAAGCCGACCAAGGACCCCTCCAAGCGCCCGCCGACACACACCGTCAAGCAGGCGCCCAAGGCGTACCGCGGCGCCCCCAAGGCGGCCTGCAACGTCTCGGACTTCACGTCGAAGACCGGCAGCGCCCTGGTCAGGCAGATCAAGTCCGCGGAGACCGCCTGCGTCAACACGCTGTTCGGCGTGACCGGTTCGGACTCCCGGGCCCTGTTCCGCGAGGAGCAGATGGTGACGGTGTCCCGCGCGCTGCGCGACACGTCCGTCAACTACCCGGGGAACAACAGCGGTTCGATCACGCAGCTGGTGCTCTACCTGCGCGCGGGCTACTACGTGCAGTGGGGCCAGCCGGACACCGTCGGCCCCTACGGCCCGGCGCTGAAGCGCGCGATCCAGGGCGGCCTCGACGCGTTCTTCGGCTCGGCGCGCGCCTTCGACGTCAGCGCGGCCAACGGCGAGACCCTCGCCGAGACGGTCACCCTGATCGACAGCTCGGGCGAGAACGCCCGCTTCCTGAACGTCGTCAAGCGGCTCCTCAACGACTACGACTCTTCCTACGACGCCCACTGGTGGATGGTCGCGGCGGTCAACAACACCTACACGGTGCTGTTCCGAGGCCACCAGGTGCCGGAGTTCGTGGCCGCCGTGCAGGCCGACCGGAGCGTCCTGACCGGGCTGCGGGACTTCGCCGTCACCCACGACGGCCTGCTCGGCACCGACAAGTCGTACCTCACCGCCAACGCCGGCCGCGAGCTGGGCCGCTTCCTGCGGCACGAGCAGTTCGGCGGTGTGGTGCCGCAGTTGGTCAAGCAGCTCCTCGACCGCAGCCGGATCACCGGCCGCACCGCGCCGCTGTGGGTCGGCCTCGCCGAGATGACGGACGCGTACGACAAGGACAACTGCGCGTACTACAACACCTGCGACCTGCAGAAGCGCGTGCGTGACGCCGTCCTCACCGTCAAGCACACCTGCGCCCCGAGCCTGCGCATCGTCGCCCAGCAGATGACGTCCACCGAGCTGAGCTCGGCCTGCTCCAGCCTGCTCGCCCAGGACTCCTACTTCCACGGCGTGGCCAAGGACAACGGCCCGGTCGCCAACGACAACAACACCACGCTCGAAGTGGTCGCCTTCGACTCCAGCAGCGACTACAAGACGTACGCGGGCCTCGTCTTCGGCATCGACACCGACAACGGCGGCATGTACCTGGAGGGCAATCCGGCCCAGGCGGGCAACCTGCCCCGGTTCATCGCGTACGAGGCGGAGTGGCTGCGCCCCGACTTCCAGATCTGGAACCTCAACCACGAGTACACGCACTACCTCGACGGCCGCTTCAACATGTACGGCGACTTCGCGGAGGGCATGAAGACGCCGACCGTGATGTGGGTGGAGGGCTTCGCCGAGTACATCTCGTACTCCTACCGCGGTGTCACCTACGACGACGCGATCGAGCAGGCGGGCAAGAAGACGTACCGGCTCAGCACCCTCTTCGACACCACCTACGACAACGCCGACTCCACGCGCATCTACAACTGGGGCTATCTGGCGGTCCGTTACCTGATCCAGTCGCACCCCCAGGACGTGACGGCCCTGCTCGGCCACTACCGCAAGGGTGACTGGGCCGCTGCCCGGACTCTGCTCAAGAAGACCATCGGCACCCGCTACGACGCGGACTTCGCCACCTGGCTGGACAAGTGCTCCGCGGGCGACTGCGGAACCCGTCCGGGCACCCGGGGCTGACGCTCCATCAGCCCCCACGGGGCGGCGCGCAGGCGGACGACGGCGTCCGTCTGCGCGCCGGTCTCCTCCGCGCGGCTACGCCCCGAGGGCGGGAATCACCGTCTCGCCGTAGCCGTCGATGACCTTCTCGCGGGCGTCGTGCATCGCGTACACCGCGAACTGGTCGACGCCGAGGTCCCGCAACTGCTCCAGCTTCCGCCGGTGCCGGCCGGCGGTGCCGATGACGCAGAAGCGGTCCACGATCTCGTCGGGCACGAAGGCGGTGTCGGGGTTGCCCGCACGGCCGTGGTGGGCGTAGTCGTACCCCTCGCGGGCCTTGATGTAGTCGGTCAGCGCCTCGGGCACCAGGCCCGAGTGCTCCCCGTACTTCGACACCAGGTCGGCCACGTGGTTGCCGACCATGCCGCCGAACCACCGGCACTCGTCCCGGGCGTGCGCGAGCGCCTCGGGCGAGTCGTCGTCCGTGAGGTAGGCGGGCGCCGCCACACAGATCTTCACCGCCGCCGGATCGCGTCCCGCCGCCTCGGCCGCGGCCCGCACCGCCTTGACCATCCACTCGGTCAGGAACGGGTCGGCGAGCTGGAGGATGAACCCGTCGGCCTTCTGCCCGGCGAGGGCGAGCGCCTTGGGGCCGTACGCGGCCATCCAGACCGGCAGCCGGCCGTCGCGCACCCACGGGATGCGCAGGGTCTGACCGCCGACGTCGGCCTCGCGGCCCTCGGCGAGGTCACGGACGACGTCGATGCACTCGCCGAGGCGGGCCAGGGTGTTGGGCTTGCGGCCCGCGACCCGCATCGCCGAGTCGCCGCGGCCGATGCCGCACACGGTGCGGTTGCCGTACATGTCGTTGAGCGTGGCGAACGTGGAGGCGGTGACCTCCCAGGTCCTGGTGCCCGGGTTGGTCACCATGGGGCCGACCGTCAGGTGTTCGGTGTGCTCCAGGATCCGGCTGTAGATCACGAACGGCTCCTGCCACAGGACCGCCGAGTCGAACGTCCAGCCGTAGCGGAAGCCGCACCCCTCGGCGCGGCGCATCAGGTCGACCACGGCGGACGCGGGCGGGTCGGTCTGCAGGACGAGTCCGAAATCCACGAGGGACCTCCTTGCTGGTTCAGGTGAGTGACCGGCGCGGGCCGCAGCTCAGCCCAGGTACTGGCAGGTGGCGCGCGGGGTGTACAGGCCGTGTCCGGCGCGACCGGTGAACTCCCGCTGGTCGATGACGAGTTCACCGCGCGACAGGACGGTCTCGACGCGGCCGGTGACCTGCCTTCCCTCGTACGCGGAGTAGTCGACGTTCATGTGGTGGGTCTCGGCGGAGATCACCTGGGTCGCGGCGGGGTCGTAGACGACGACGTCGGCGTCCGCGCCGGGGGCGATGGTGCCCTTCTTCGGGTAGAGCCCGAACATGCGGGCCGGCGTCGCGCAGGCGATCTCGATCCAGCGGCGGCGGGTGAGGTGCCCGTCGACAACGGCCTGGTGCAGCAGGTCCATGCGGTTCTCGACGCCGGGAAGGCCGTTGGGGATCTTCGAGAAGTCGCCGCGGCCCAGCTCCTTCTGGCCGGTGAAGCAGAACGGGCAGTGGTCGGTGGAGACCACCTGGAGGTCGTTGGTCCTGAGGCCCCGCCACAGCGCCGCCTGGTGCTCGCGAGGCCGAAGGGGCGTCGAGCAGACGTACTTGGCGCCCTCGAAGTCCGGCTCGGCGAGGTTGTCGGTGGACAGGAACAGATACTGTGGGCAGGTCTCGCCGAAGACGTCGAGCCCCTTGTCCCGCGCGGCCGCCAGCTCCGCGACGGCCTCCTCGGCGGAGACGTGCACGACGTACAGCGGGGCGCCCGCGACCCGGGCGAGCTGGATGGCGCGGTGGGTGGCCTCGGCCTCCAGGAGGACCTTCCTGACCTCGCCGTGGTAGCGGGGGTCGGTCTCGCCGCGCTGGAGAGCCTGCTCCACCAGGACGTCGATGGCGATGCCGTTCTCGGCGTGCATCATGATCAGCCCGCCGTTGGCGGCGGAGCGCTGCATGGCGCGCAGGATCTGCCCGTCGTCGCTGTAGAACACGCCGGGGTAGGCCATGAAGAGCTTGAAGGAGGTGATGCCCTCCTCCACGAGCAGGTCCATCTCCTTCAGCGTCCGGTCGTTGACGTCGGACAGGATCATGTGGAAGGCGTAGTCGATGGCGCACTTGCCGTCGGCCTTCGCGTACCAGGCGTCCAGGCCCTCGCGCAGTGCCCGGCCGACGGTCTGGACGGCGAAGTCGACGATGGTGGTGGTACCGCCCCAGGCGGCCGCGCGGGTGCCGGTCTCGAAGGAGTCCGACGCGAAGGTGCCGCCGAACGGCAGCTCCATGTGGGTGTGCGCGTCGACGCCGCCCGGGATGACGTACTTCTCGCTCGCGTCGATGACGCGGTCCGCGCTCCAGGCCGCTGCGGCCTGCGTGCCGCGCGCGGCGAGCGCCGCGATCCGGCCGTCCTCGATCAGGACGTCGGCGTGCAGCTCCTCGGCGGCGGTGATGACCAGACCGCCGCGGATCAGGGTGCGGGTGCTCATGGTGGTGCGCTCCCTTTCGTACGTACGGGGTACGCGAGTGCGGTGCGCGGACACGGGGCGTGCCCGCGCACGGGGCGGGGCGCTAGACGCTCCGCAGGGCCCGCTCCAGGATCGCGGCGCCCTCCTCGGCCTCGGCGACGGTCAGCGACAGGGGCGGGGCGACGCGCAGCACGCTGGTGCTGTGCCCGCCGCCCTTGCCGATGAGCAGGCCGCCCTCGCGGGCCGCCTCCAGGACGGCCGCGGCCGCCTGCGGGTACGCCTCGTCGGTGCCGGGCCTGACCAGCTCGATGCCGATCATCAGGCCCCGGCCGCGCACCTCACGGACCACGGGGAGCTGGGCGCAGATGGCCCGCAGCCGTTCGATGAGCAGGCCGCCGACCCGGCGCGCGTTGCCCTGGAGGTCGTGTTCCAGGAGGTAGGAGAGGTTGGCGAGGCCCGCGGCCATGGTGACGGGCGAGCCGCCGAAGGTGGAGATGGAGTTGGCGTCCAGGGAGTTCATGATCTCCGCGCGTCCGACGACGCCGCCGATGGACATGCCGTTGCCGATGCCCTTGGCGAACGTGAGCAGGTCCGGCGGCCCGGCGGCGGCGTGCGCCTGCCAGCCCCAGAAGTGGTCGCCGGTGCGGCCCCAGCCGGTCTGCACCTCGTCGGCGATCCACAGGATGCCGTGCTCGGCGAGGACCTCGCGGAAGGCGGCGTAGAGGCCGTCGGGCGGCGAGGTGAAGCCGCCGACGCCCTGCACCGGCTCGGCGATGAGCGCGGCGACGCCGCCGCGGGACTGGCCGAGCATGTCCCGCAGGTCCGCGACGCACGCCGCGGTGAACTCGGCGTCGTCGAGGGCGGCGTAGGGTCCGCGGGAGCGGACTCCTCCGTGGACGTACAGCGTCTGCAACGGCGACAGGCTCGTGGGCGACCAGGACTGGTTGCCGGTGATGCCGACCGTGGTGAAGGAGCGGCCGTGGTAGCTGTTGCGCATCGCCAGGATCTGGTTGGAGCGGCGGTGCGCGGTGGCCAGGAGCAGCGCCGTGTCGTTGGCCTCGGTGCCCGACGTCGTGAAGAACACGCGGGCGTCGGGGATGCCGGACAGGGCCGCGATCCGCTCGGCGAGGTCGACCATCGGGCGGTTCAGGTAGAGCGTGGAGCTGTGGATGATCCGGCCGGCCTGCTCGGCGACGGCCTTGGTGACGTCGGGCAGCGCGTGCGCGGTCATGGTGGTGAGGATGCCGCCGAAGAAGTCGAGGTAGCGCCGTCCGGCGGCGTCCCAGACGTGGCGGCCCTCGCCGTGGGTCAGCTCGATCGGCTCGTCGTAGTAGAGCGCGAGCCAGTCCGGCAGGACGGCCCGGTGCCTGGCGTAGAGGTCCTTCACGGCGTGACCAGCCCTTCGTACGCGTCCGGGCGGCGGTCCCGGTAGAACGCCCACTGTTCGCGGACCTCGTCGATCAGGCCGAAGTCGAGGTCGCGCACGACGAGTTCCTCCGCCTTGTCGCTCGCCGTCTCGCCGACGAACTGCCCGCGCGGGTCGACGAAGTAACTCGTGCCGTAGAAGTCGTTGTCGCCGTACTCCTCCTGGCCGACGCGGTTGATGGCGGCGATGAAGTACTCGTTGGCGACGGCCGCCGCGGGCTGCTCCAGCTGCCACAAGTACGCGGACAGACCGCGGGAGGTGGCCGACGGGTTGTAGACGAGCTGGGCGCCGTTGAGGCCCAACTGGCGCCAGCCCTCCGGGAAGTGGCGGTCGTAGCAGATGTAGACGCCGACGCGGCCGACGGCGGTGTCGAAGACGGGCCAGCCGATGTTGCCCGGCCTGAAGTAGAACTTCTCCCAGAATCCCTTGACTTGGGGGATGTGGTGCTTGCGGTACTTGCCCAGGTAGCTGCCGTCGGCGTCGATCACCGCGGCGGTGTTGTAGTAGAAGCCGGCCTGCTCGACCTCGAAGACCGGCACGACGATCACCATGCCGGTCTCGCGCGCCAGGTCCTGCATGCGGCGCACGGTGGGCCCGTCCGGCACCGGCTCGGCCCAGCGGTAGTGCTCCTTCTCCTGGACCTGGCAGAAGTATGGAGCGTTGAAGACCTCTTGGAAACCGATGACCTTCGCGCCCTGCCGAGCGGCTTCGCGGGCGTGCTCCTCATGCTTGGCGATCATGGATTCGGTGTCGCCTGTCCAGGTCGCCTGGACCAGTGCGGCGCGTACGACATTGGCCATGAGCTGCTCCTTCGACGGGACGTCAGAGAGCCTCTACGCCCGTAGACTTCTTGCGTAGACAGACGAACGTAAGCCCCATCGACGGCCTTGCCAAGACCATCGTCGTAACGCGGCGGAGTCGATCATGTTTCGCACCCGGGCGGGTGACGGACCGGGTGGCTCAGGTCGCGAAGCCCGCGACGCGCAAGGCGTGCACGAGGTCCCAGTGGCGCTCGTCCGACGCCGCCTTCGCGGCCTCCAGGAGCTGCGGGATGAGCCGGGGCGGGTCGGTGTGCGCGCAGGCCGCGACGTCCTCGGCGCTGCGGACCCGGACGAACGCGTCGAGCAGCGCCCGGGCCTCACGGGTGCGCCCCGCGTCGGCGAGCGCGATCAGGGACTCGGCGATCTCCGGGGCGGGCCGGGCCACGCCCTGGCGCAGCAACTTGCGGCAGTCCTCGGCGCGCCCCGCGCCCGCGAGCGCGTCCGCGACGGCCACGAGCCGGTCGGGCGGCAGCGACGCGGCCTCCCACAGCAGCGTCGCCCAGTCGGCGGCGAGGCCCGCGTGGTGCAGCTCCTCCGCGAACAGCGGGAGCCTGACCGCGGGCCACCCCGCCGCCTCGACGAGGACGCCGTGCGCCTCGCCGCTGCGGCCCTCGCCCCGCAGCCGGAGCAGGGCCTGCACGGCGTCGACGGTGACGCGCTCGTGGACGAGGTGCTCGTCCGCGAGGTGCGTGTCGGCGGCGCGCGCCTCGGCCGCCGCGCGGTCGGCGGCGGCCCGGTCCGCGGACCTGGACCGCCTCGGGGCGCGCGGCGCGGCGTCCATGGCCTGGGCGTAGCGCGCGCCGCGGGGCGTCCCGGCGTCGGCGGGCGCGGCGTTTGCCGTGGGGACGGCGACGGGACCCACCCCGTCCGCCTCGTCGGCGTCGAGCCCGCCGAACCCGGCGAAGCGGGCGCCCCGGGGGCGGCGGGGGCCGGCCTGCTGGGGGACGCGCGCGGCGGGGCCGGGCGGGTCGGCCTGGCCGTGCTCGTCCGGGGCGGGGGCGACCTCGTGGGGGCGGCCGTCGGGGCGGGGGTGCTCTTCAGCGGCGGAGGGCGGGGCGGGCAGCGGGGCGCCGGGGTCGTACTCGGCGGGGCCGGGGTCGTACTCGGCGGGGCCGGAGTCGTACTCGGTGGCGCCGGAGTCGTACTCGGCGGGGCGGGGGTCGGATCCGGTGGATTGAGGTCCCCCGAAGTCCACCCACTGCGGTGCGTTCACCCGGTCGAGGCGGTCGAGGCGCGCACGCAGCTCCCCGCAGCGCGCGGCGGCGCGTTCGTGGTCGTCGCGCACCCAGGCCAGGTCCAGGTGGATGCGGTCCACTTCGTCGGCCGTGGGGGCGACGGCGAGGGCGCGCGCGAGTTCCTGCTGCCGTTCCTGGGCGAACCGCTGCTCCTGGAGCATCAGGTCGAGCCGGTCGCTGAGGAGTTCGCGCGCCCCGGGCCGGCCGTCGTGCGCGGCCACCGACGCCGCGTGCAGGGCCCGCGCCCGTGCCGTCTCGGCGTGCGCGACGCCCACCCCGAAGTCGGCCGCGAGGTCGTGGAGCAGCGCCTGCACCACGTCCCAGGGCGGCACCTCGGCGCCCTCCAGGCAGGCCCGCATGCCGTCGGGGTCGCGGGCCAGGAACACCCCGCACCACCCGCCGTCCCGGTCGATCCGGGCCAGAAGGTCGTTCAAGTACTTTGCGAACTCCCGGATCTCGTCCGGGAGTTGTCCCACTGCCATGGTCGGGCACCGCCCCCTGGGAGACTGGAGTCTGCCGGTCCGGA
This sequence comes from Streptomyces flavofungini, assembly GCF_030388665.1. Lineage (NCBI taxonomy): Bacteria > Bacillati > Actinomycetota > Actinomycetes > Kitasatosporales > Streptomycetaceae > Streptomyces > Streptomyces flavofungini. The sequence goes on from NZ_CP128846.1 coordinate 1,862,219, forward strand.
AGATAACACCAGTTGGGTTACGGGACGGCTACACGCGGTTTTCCGAAGGCTTCATTAATTACTTGGACGTGCGGCGACAGACGTGGTTAGTCTGCGCACATGTCCAGTCCCGAGGCCAGCAGACGCTAGCCACCGGCGTTCCGGTGGCTGCTCCACGGACTCCCTGAGTTCCTGAGCCCGCGAGTTCCTCGCTGCCGCGTGGCAGCGACACCGACGCCGTGCCGTTCTCCGGTACGACGCCCCGTGTCGCTCCGCGGCCCCTTCGCCACGGGATCGCCGCAGTGCCGTCGTCACGGACTGCTTCCCCACCTCTTTCCCGCCCGCGCGGCAACCGCGCGGCGTCGGCGCCGCCCTCGGCGTGCCGCGCCGCGCCGTCGAGGGCTGCCCGCGGGCCTCGTCGATCCTCTCAGTGGTTGCGGAGTCTCGCTGTGCCATTCGTCCTCCATCTGCTCGGTCTCGCCGTGTTCGCCCAGGGCACGTCCGAGTTCATGCTGTCCGGCCTGGTGTCGGACATCGCCGCCGACATGGCGGTGTCGGTCCCGGCCGCCGGTGCGCTGACCTCGGCGTTCGCCGTCGGAATGATCGTGGGAGCACCCCTGATGGCGGTGTTGAGCCTGCGCTGGCCGCGCCGCCGCGCGCTCCTCGGCTCCCTGGTCACGTTTCTGCTCGTGCACGTGGTGGGCGCCCTGACCACCAGCTACGGCGTGCTGCTCGCCACCCGCTTCGTCGGCGCGCTGGCGAACGCCGGTTTCCTCGCCGTGGCGCTCACCACCGCGACGAGCCTGGTCGCGCCGGACGCCAAGGGCCGCGCCACCTCGATCCTGCTCGGCGGCACCACGCTCGCCTGCGTGGTGGGCGTGCCGGGCGGCGCGCTCCTCGGCCAACTGTGCGGCTGGCGCGCCGCGTTCTGGGCGGTGGCGCTGATCTCGGTGCCCGCCGTCGTCGCCGTCGCCCGGGCCGTGCCGCCGTCCGAGCCGGGAGCCACGCCCCGCACCGCATCCTCAGCGGCACCCACCGGAGCCCGCACCGCATCCTCCGCGGCACCCACCGGAGCCCGCGCCGAGCTGCGCGCCCTGCGCTCCCCCGGGCTCCTGGTGACACTGCTGCTCGGCGCGCTCGTCAACGGCGCCACGTTCTGCGTCTTCACGTACCTAGAACCGCTGGCCACGCACGTGTCCGGCATCGACGACGCGTGGGTGCCCGGGCTGCTCGCCCTGTTCGGGCTCGGCTCGTCGGTCGGGGTCGCGCTCGGCGGGCGGCTCGCCGACACGCGTCCGCTGCCGCTCCTGACGGGCGGCGCGGTGGCGCTGCTCGCGGGCTGGGTGGTGTTCGCGCTCACGGCGGGCAACCCGGTGGCGGCGGTCGCCCTCGCCTTCACCCAGGGGATGTTGTCGTTCGCGGTCGGCTCCACCCTGATCTCGCAGGCGCTGTACGCGGCGACGGGGGCGCCGACGCTCGCGGGCGGCTTCGCCACGGCGGCCTTCAACTTGGGTGCGGCGGTGGGCCCTTGGGCGGGCGGAAGGGCCATCGCCGCGGGCTTCGGCTACCGCTCCCCCGTGTGGGTCGGCGCCCTGCTCGTGGCGTCGGCGCTCGTGACGGCGGGGGCGGCGCTGCTGGTGCGACCGCGCGGACAAGGCCGGAAGGCCTCCCTGGACGCGTAGGTGTGGATTTAGTTGTGTCGTTGTAATGATTATAGCGACACAACTACTTCTTGGGGGTGTTCGTGACCCGCCTCACCCCGCGCGGACGCTGGTCGGTCCTAGCCGTCTGCTGCCCGAGCCTGTTGATCGTCAGCCTCGACGTCACCGCTCTGAACGTCGCCCTTCCGTCCCTCCAGGAAGACCTGGACAGCCCCCTGACCGGGCTGCAGTGGACGGTCGACGGCTACACCCTCGTCCTGGCGAGCCTGCTGATGTTCTCGGGCTCGCTCGCCGACAGGGTGGGCCGCAGGCGGGTCTTCCGGGTCGGCCTGACGGTCTTCACCACGGCCTCGCTGCTGTGCAGCGCGGCCCCGAGCCTCGGCTGGCTGGTCGCGGCGCGCGTGCTCCAGGCGGTCGGCGGCTCGATGCTCAACCCCGTGGCCCTGTCGATCATCAGCGACGCCTTCCCCGACTCCCGCGAGCGGGCCCGCGCGATCGGCGTGTGGAGCGGCGTCGTCGGGATCAGCATGGCCGCGGGGCCGATCATCGGCGGCGCGCTCGTGGAGGCGGCCGGCTGGCGGGCGATCTTCTGGATCAACGTGCCCATCGGCCTGGCCGCGCTCCTCCTGACCCGGCGGTACGTGCCGGAGTCCCGCGCCGAGCGCCCCCGCCGCGCCGACCCGGTCGGACAGGCCCTGGTCGTCGTCCTGCTCGCCACGGTGACGTACGCGATCATCGAGTCGCCGGTCAGGGGCTGGACGTCACCGCTCGTCGCCGGGTGCGCGGGCGCGGCGCTGTGCGCGCTGCTCGGCTTGCTGCGGTACGAGCCCCGGCGCGCCGACCCCCTCATCGACCTGCGGTTCTTCCGTTCCGTTCCGTTCGCGGGCGCCACCGTCATCGCGGTCGCCGCGTTCTTCGCGCTGGGCGGCTTCCTCTTCCTCAGCTCCCTGTACCTGCAGAACGCACGGGGGCTCGACCCGCTGCACGCCGGTCTGTTCATGCTGCCCATGGCCCTCGCGGCGCTGGTCGCCGCGCCGCTGTCCGGGCGGATCCTCGCGGCCCGGGGCTCCCGCGTGCCCCTGGTGACGGCCGGGACCGCACTGTGCGCGAGCGCCGTCGTGCAGGCGCTGAGCTCTTCGGGACACCTCTCGGCGGTGCCGCTGTTCTGCGCCTACGCGCTGTTCGGCGTCGGCTTCGGGATGGTCACCGCCCCGATCTCCCACACCGCCGTCTCCGCGATGCCGCGCGCGCAGTCCGGCGTGGCCGCCGCGGTGGCCTCGGCCTGCCGCCAGTTCGGCCAGTCGCTCGGCGTGGCGGTCGTCGGCGCGCTCATGGCGGCCGGGGGGCACCCGGGCACGGCGGACTTCCTCCGGGCGAGCCGGACGGCCTGGTGGATCATCGCCGGGTGCGGCGGGGCGATCCTGCTGCTGGGTACGCTCACCTCTGGCCGCTGGGCTCAGTCCACGGCCCGGCTCGCCGCGGAGCGGTTGGCCGCCGAGGAGACCAGAGCGACGGTGAGGACTTGACGGAACGCCCGGGCGACGACACGGACCGGCGGGCGGACGACGCCGGCGCCCCGGTGGACGACGCCACCATGCAGGCGGCCACACGAGCCTGGCAGGGCCTCAACACCCTCCTGATGGACCGCCACAACCGCCGCAAGGAGGTCGCCGACGCGCTCGGCATGAGCTTCAGCCGCATCCGCGCCCTGCGCCGGATCGCCCCCGGCCCGCTCACGCTGCGGGAGTTGGCGCAGCGGCTCGGCGCCGACCCGCCGTACACCACCGTGATCGTCGACGACCTCGTGCGGCGCGGCTTCGCCGAGCGCGTCCCGCACCCGGTCGACCGGCGCGCCAAGCTCGTCCGCCTGACCGCCGAGGGCGAGGCGGCCGCCGCCCGCGCCGCCACGATCCTCTCCGCGCCGCCGGCCGACCTGCTCGCCCTGGACCGCGCGGAGATCGAGGCCCTCGACCGCGTGGTGACGAAACTGCTCGGCTGACCTCGACCGCGCAGCATCGGGACACCGCGGCGCCGCGGCACCCTCAGCCTCGACCGAACCGCGCCCGAGCGACCTCAGGCGGGAATCAGCGCGCAGCTCCGGGCCACGTCGTCCATCGAGAGCTCCAGGGCCACCGCGAGGGCCGCGACGGTGAAGAAGGCGGGTGTCGGCGCCCGCCCGGTCTCGATCTTGCGGAGGGTCTCCGCCGAGATCCCGGCGCACGCGGCCACCTCCGCCATGCTCCGCTCACCGCGCGCCGCGCGCAGCAGGTGACCGAGCCGCTCGCCGCGTTCGCGCTCTTCGGGGGTCAGTGGGGTGCGCACCATGGACTCAGCATACCCCGGACCCCATTCAAATACCGGTATAGTAATTGGCATGGTCGAACTCAAGACAGACACGTCCATCGCGGCGATGCGGGAGGCGGGGCGCGTGGTCGCGCGCGCCCTGACGGCGGTGCGCGAGGCGGCGGCCGTCGGCGTGGTGCTCCGGGACCTGGACGACGTGGCGCACCAGGTCCTGAAGGACGCGGGCGCCACGTCACCGTTCCTGAACTACCACCCGGCGTTCGCTCCGGTCCCCTTCCCCGCCACGCTCATCACGTCGGTGAACGACGCGATCGTGCACGGCATCCCGGACGGCTATCGCCTGCGGGACGGCGACCTGGTCTCCGCGGACTTCGGCGCCAGCCTCGACGGCTGGGTGGGCGATTCGGCCATCAGCTTCATCGTCGGCGCCCCGCGCCCCGAGGACGTGATGCTCATCGGGACCGCCGAGCGGGCCCTGGAGGCGGGCATCGCCGCGGCCGTCGTGGGCAACCGCATCGGCGACATCGCGCACGCGGTCGGCACGGTCTGCCGCGCGGGTGGGTACGGCATCCCGGACGGCTTCGGCGGCCACGGCGTGGGACGGAGCATGCACGAGGACCCCGGGGTGCCGAACGAAGGGCGGCCGGGCCGCGGCATGCCGCTGCGGCACGGCATGGTGCTCGCCATCGAGCCGATGCTGATCGCCGGCGGCACGGACGGCTACCACGCCGCGCCGGACGGCTGGACCCTGCGGACGAACGACGGCAGCCGCGCGGCCCACGTGGAGCACACGGTGGCGATCACGGACGCGGGCCCGCGCATCCTGACGGCCCTGTGAGTACGAAGAGGTCGCTACCGCCCGGGAACCGGAGCGGTACCGACCTCTTCGCACCTCGGACGTCACACGGACGGAACTACCGCCGCGGCTTCACCACCATCGCCGACCCGCCGCCCCTGCGCTCCTTCTCGGCCGCCGCGAGCCACCGCCCGCCCGCGAGCCGCTGCACGCCGGTCGCGGCGCCGATCTCCGGGTTCCGCCGGAAGGCATGGCCGATCGCCTCCAGCTCGCGCCGGGTCTCGCTGTTCCACAGGCCCGGTTCGAGCTCCGTCGTGGCGGCGTTGCGCTGGCTGGCGCGCGGCGCCGCGATGGCGTCGACCAGGGGCAGGCCCCGGTCGAGGAAACCGGTCAGGGTCTGCAGGACGGTCGTGATGATGGTCGCGCCGCCGGGCGAGCCGAGCGCGACGACCGGCCGGTCGTGGCGGTCCAGGACGATGGTCGGCGAGAGCGACGAGCGCGGGCGCTTGCCGGGCCCGGGCAGGTTCGGGTCGTGCACGGCCGGGTTGGCGGGCGCGAAGGAGAAGTCGGTCAGCTCGTTGTTGAGCAGGAAGCCGCGTCCGGGCACGGTGATCCCGCTGCCGCCGGTCTGCTCGATGGTCAGGGTGTACGCGACGACGTTGCCCCACTTGTCGGCCGCCGTCAGATGCGTGGTGTTCTCCCCCTCGTACGTCGTCGGAGCCGCCTTGTCCCCGGCGCGGCAGGGCACGGGGTTGCGCGGGTCGCCGGGCGCGAGCGGGCTCTTGAGGACGGCGTCGTCCTTGATCAGGCAGGCACGGGAGTCCGCGTACTTCTGCGAGAGGAGTTCCTTCTTCGGTACGTCCTCGAAGGCCGGGTCGCCGACCCAGCGCCCCCGGTCGGCGAACGCGATGCGGCTCGCCTCGATGAAGCGGTGCAGATAGCGCGTGCGGGTGGCCTTGGAGAGGTCGGTGCGCTCCAGGATGTTCAGGGCCTCGCCGACGGTGGTGCCGCCGGATGAGGACGGCGCCATGGAGTAGACGCCGAGGCCGCGGTAGGACGTCCTGGTGGGGGTGCGGCGCTTGACCTCGTAGTCGCGCAGGTCCTTCATGGACAGGTCGCCGGGGCGGGCGTTGCGCCCGGATTCCGGGTCCACGGGCGGCTTGTTGACGGTGCGGACCAGGTCACGGCCGAGCCTGCCGCGGTACAGCGTTCCCAGGCCCTTGTCCGCCAGCTCCGCGTACGTCCGCGCGAGGTCGGGGTTCTTGAAGGTCGAGCCGACGACGGGCAGCTTCCCGCCGGGCAGGAAGAGGCGCGCGGTGTCGGGGAAGTCCGCGAACCGCGCCTGGTTCGAGGCGGTCTGGGAGCGGAAGGTCTCATCGACGGTGAAGCCGTGCCGGGCCAGGCGCTCGGCGGGCTTCAGGACCGTGCCCAGCGACTTGCTGCCCCAGGAGTCGAGCGCCTCCTGCCAGGTGGCGGGCGTGCCGGGGGTACCCACGGCCAGACCGCTGGTGACGGCGTCGGCGAACGGCAGCGGCTTGCCGTTCTCCAGGAACAGCTCGGAGTCCGCTGTGCGCGGCGCGGTCTCGCGGCCGTCCAGGGAGCGCACCGTGCGGGACTTCGCGTCGTAGTACACGAAGTATCCGCCGCCGCCGATGCCCGCGGAGTACGGCTCGCTGACGCCGAGGGCCGCGGCCGTGGCGACCGCCGCGTCCACGGCGTTGCCGCCCTTCTTCAGGACCTCGATGCCGGCGGCGGACGCGTCCTGGTCGACGCTCGCGACCGCGCCGCCGTGGCCGACGGCCACGGGGGTCTTCTCCGGGGTGGTGGCACCCGAAGGGCCCGTTCGGGCCGTAGTGACCGATACCGGTCTTGCGCCGGGTTCGGCCGCGGTGGCCGATTCGGCGCTCGTGCCCGGTTGCGCTGAGCGCGAAGGCGAAGGGGGCGCCGCCGCACCGACCGTCACCAATACCCCGCCGACCGCACATAGGGTCAGATTCCGTACGAGACCGCGCCGCATTCGTACCTCCAGTCAACAGCCGTCTGCGCAGCGTAACTTCGGTCTTCCCGCCCCGCCATGGGCTCTTCGAACGAGGCTCCGAATGGCCGCTAGCATGCGCCCCCATGACTCAAGACGTGCGCTATCTCGTCCTCGGCCTGCTCGCGGCCGCGCTCGGTGCCACCTTGGGCTGGCTGCTGCGTTCACAGCTGTGGAAGCGCAGGCTCCGCCGCAAGCAGGCGTTCTTCGGGCTGCCCGCGAACGCCGAGTCGCTGCTCGTGGTCAACCGTGAGGTGAGCGGCCCGGAGCTGCTCGTGACGCGGCACGACGTGTTCTCGCTGCTCGAACTGGCCGCGCTGATCAAGGAGTGCGGCGGGCACGCCCAGATCGTCGCGCACGACGCCGCCCAGCAGGGCTTCGGCGAGCGCACCGAGTTCTGCGTCGGCAACCCGGCGGTCCACCGCCGCATGGCCGCGCACATGCACTCGCTGCTGCCCGGCGTGCGCGTCAACACCGACCCGGAGCCGGGCCCGGACCGGGGCGCCTTCCAGATCGGCTCCGAGCGCTACCGCATGGAGGGCGGCAGGACCGAGTACGTCATCCTGGCCCGCCTGACCGCGGGGCAGGCGCCGGCGGCGCGGCCCGTCTTCCTCTTCTGCGGCCAGCGCGCCATCACCAACCAGGCCGCGACCCGCTATCTGGCCCGCCACCACGAACGCCTCGCCCGCAAGCACGGCAACCACTCCTTCGCGCTGCTCCTGAAGGTCGTGAACTCGCAGGCGTACGGACCGGACGTGGTCGAGCTCGTCGCGGACGTGACCCGCCCCGCCCAGGAGCCCATCCCGGCCCCCGCCCCGGCCCCGCGCAACTCCCACCGCGCCAAGTGACCGGCGCGCCGGCGACGCGCGGACGGGCCCCCGCATGAGCGGCATGTGAGCGCGCCCCCACAGAACGTATGCCGCGAATAACGCCTCTATGACGTAGTCGGCAATTTCCGGGCAACGGGCAACCAGAGCGGACCTCGCGCACTCTCACTCCGGGCAGGCAGTCAACATCCGCACGGAGGTACGTTCCCTTGAGGTCCCGGTCCCTGAGCCCGGCGCAGCGCCGACGCTCCATACGCCCCCGCCACGCCGCCGTCGCGGGCGTCGCGGCCCTGGCGGCCACCCTGTCCGCCTGCTCGGACGGCGGCTCCGGCTCCGACGACGCCGAGGCCGTCAAGCCGAAGGTCTCCGTGAACCTCACCGGCGGCCAGGCCAAGGCGGGCGCCCCCGTGACCGTGAAGCTGGCCACCGAGGACGTCAAGCTGAAGGACGTCGCCGTCGCCGACGCCGAGGGCACGAAGCTCGCGGGCAAGGTCGCCGCCGACGGCCGCAGCTGGACCTCGGCGCGCAACGCCGCGCCCGGCACCAGCTACACCCTGCGGGCCACCACCGACCAGGGCGGTCGGACGACGAGGTCCTTCAAGACGGCCCCGCCCGAGAAGGTCAACAAGGTCACGATCACGCCGGGCAGCAGCCTCAAGACCGTCGGCGTGGCGCAGCCCCTGTCGATCGTCTTCGACAACCCCGTCAGGAACAAGGCCGAGGTGGAGAAGCACCTCAAGGTCAGCACGTCGAACGACACCACCGGGTCCTGGGGCTGGATCAAGAACTACGACGGCAAGGACCGCGTCGACTGGCGCCCGAAGGAGTACTGGAAGTCCGGCACGAAGGTGGAGCTGGACGCCCAGCTCAACGGCGTCGACTCGGGTGCGGACGGCGGCTGGTTCGTGCGGGACTACGACACCGCGGTGACCGTCGGCAGGAACCAGGTCGTCAAGGTGGACCTGGACAGCAAGACGGCGACGCTGACGCGGGACGGCAAGGCCGTCAAGCGGGTTCCGATGTCGGCGGGCACCCCCGGCGGCGAGAAGGCGTCCTGGGGCGGCACGTCGGTCCTGATGGCCAAGGAGGGCACGATCAACATGCGCTCCGAGACCGTCGGCCTCGGTGACGCCTACGACAAGATGGTCGACTACTCGATGCGGCTGACCTGGTCGGGCATGTACGCGCACGCCGCGCCCTGGAACGCCGCGTACTTCGGCAACACCAACCACAGCTCCGGCTGCGTCGGCATGAGCACCTCCGACGCCTCCTGGCTGTACGGCCAGGTCCAGGTCGGCGACCCGTTCGAGGTCACGGGCTCCGGCTCCAAGGGCACGCCGGACCCGGGCAACGGCTACGGCGAGTGGAACCTCTCCTGGGCCGACTGGCAGGCCAAGAGCGCGCTGAAGTCCGCCTCTTGAGGTGACATCCACGTCAACAATCGTTACCCGGGCGTAACTTACCGACGGGTTACCCCGGGTAAAGAACCACGGTTACCGTTCGGTCACTTTGCACTTTCAACAAGTGAGGAGTGACCCGTGCGAGACCCCCACCAGTCCCTGCGGTCCACGACCGCGGGGGCCGTCTCCGCCGCCCTGATCGCGGGCGCCGCCTTCGGGCTTGCGCCCGCGGCCCAGGCCGCACCCGCCGAACGCCCCGCCGCGGCGGCCACCGCGAGCGTGCGCTTCGTCGACATCCCCGGCGACGGCGGCACCGTCCTCAAGGCCAACGTCGTCACGCCCGCGGGCGCGACGGCGGACAGCTCGTACCCCGCGATCGTGCTGCCCACCAGCTGGGCCATGCCGCAGATCGAATACATCGCCCAGGCCAAGAAGCTCGCCGCCGCCGGGTACGTCGTCGTCAGCTACAACTCCCGCGGCTTCTGGCAGTCCGGCGGCGAGATCGAGGTCGGCGGCCCCGAGGACATCGCCGACGCCTCCAAGGTCATCGACTGGACGCTGAGGAACACCCCCACCGACCCCGGCAAGGTCGGCATGGCGGGCGTCAGTTACGGCGCGGGCATCAGCCTCCTCGCCGCTGCCCACGACAAGCGCGTCAAGGCGGTCGGCGCGCTCAGCGGCTGGGGCGATCTGGTCGAGTCCATCTACAGCGGCCGCACCCAGCACGCCCAGGCGGGCGCCCTGCTCGGCGGCGCGGGCCACCTCACCGGACGCCCCAGCGCCGAACTGAAGCGCATCCTCAAGGACTTCCTCGGCTCGAACCTCGACAGCGAGGACGAGATGATCGCGTGGGGCAGCAAGCGCTCCCCCGCGACCTACCTGGACCGCCTCAACAAGAACGGCGCCGCGATCCTCCTCGCCAACGCCTGGGGCGACACCATCTTCCCGCCCAACCAGTACGCGAGCTTCTACGAGAAGCTGACGGGCCCCAAGCGCCTGGAGTTCCGCCCCGGCGACCACGCCACCGCCGAGGCCACCGGCCTGCTCGGCCTGCCCAACGACACCTGGACGACCACCGAGCGCTGGTTCGACCACTACCTCAAGGGCGAGAAGAACGGCATCGACCGGGAGCAGCCGGTCCAGCTCAAGTCGCGGTCCACGGGCGGCTACGAGGGCTACCCGGACTGGAAGTCGGTCGGCGCGACCAGCAAGAAGATCGCCCTCTCGGGCTCCACCACGATCCGCGCGAACGTCGACTCCGGCGCCAACGGCGGCATCGTGATGCTGTCCAACACCCTCGACCAGTTCCTGAAGCTGCCGCCGGTGGCGTCGATGCCGCTGCTGCCGCGCCGGTACGCGGCGGTCTGGCAGTCCGAGCGGGCACCGCGGGAACAGCGGGTGCGCGGCACCGCGAAGCTGCACACGACGGTGACCAGCACCAAGGAGAGCGGAACCCTCGTCGCGTACCTCTACGACGTGGGCCCGCTCGGCCTCGGCAAGCTGGTCAGCAACGCGCCGTACACCTTCCACGGCAAGACCCCGGGCAAGCCGTTCGCCGTCGACCTGGAGCTGTTCTCCACGGCCTACGACGTCCCGGCGGGGCACCGGCTCGCCCTGGTCGTCGACACGGTCGACCCGCTCTATGTCGAGCACAACCCGTCCGGCGCGCAGCTGACCTTCTCCTCGCCCGGAACCGACCCGTCGTACGTGTCGGTCCCCCTGCGCGAGCAGTGATCTCCGGCTGCTGCCGGGCGGGCCTGGCCCTCCAGCTGCTGCTCCCGTCAGGGGCCGGGGGCCCTGGGGGGACCCCCGCCCGGCAGCAGCGTCCCTGGTTCAGCCGGGGCGACATCCACGGCCTCTGTCTTGGGACTGCGCTGCTGACGCTTGGACACCCAGTAGGCGAACCACGAAAGCAGCATGCACATCCCGATGTAGATCGGTGAGATCACCATGACCACGGGGATGAAAGGCAAATCGTAGTCGAGATTCGACGCGATCAGCTTCCCGGCGTGGAGGAACTCCTCATAGGTGATCAGATAGCCGAGTGAGGTGTCCTTCAGGGCCACGACCAACTGGCTGATGATGGCGGGCAACATGGCCCGCACCGCCTGCGGCACCAGGACGTACGACATGACCTGGGTCTTTCTCATCCCCAGCGCGTAGGCTGCCTCCCTCTGGCCGCGCTCGACCGAGTTGACGCCGGAGCGGAACACCTCGGCGAGCACGGAACCGTTGTAGAGCGTGAGCCCGGCGACCAGCGCCGGCAGCGGCTGGACCTTCAGCGCCACGAAGACGAAGAAGATCATCACGAGCACGGGCATGGCCCGGAAGAACTCCACCAGGAGCGTGGCGACCCAGCGCACAGGGCGGTGGTCCGAGAGCCGTCCGGTGGCGAGCAGCCCACCGAGGGCGAGCGAGAGCACGGCGGCGATCGCGAAGGCCTTCAGCGTGTTGCCGAGCCCGCGCAGCAGCAGTTCCTGGATGCCCTTGTACTCGAACGGCGTCCACTTGGTGGCGGTGAACTGGTCGGTGTCGAACAGCAGATACAGGATCCAGCCGACGAGCGCGACGATCACGGCGGTGGAGACGACGCCGTAGACGAGGTGTCTGCGGCGGGTCCGCGGGCCCGGGATGTCGTAGAGCGCGGTGGCTTCGGGAGCGTGGGCGGTGGTGGTCATCGGGCGACTCCCCAGCGCTTCTCGAGGACGTTGAAGACGGCGCTGATGGCGAGGGTGATGATCAGGTAGCCGAGGGCGATCCAGACGAAGGTCCAGATGATGCTGTAGCCGAGTTCGCTGAGGGTCTTGTAGCTGCCGAGCAGTTCGGTGACGCTGAACGCCCCGGCGATGGCGGAGTTCTTGGCGAGCGCGATGAGCGTGGAGCCGACCGGCGGGATGACCGAGCGGAACGCCTGCGGGAGCACCACCGCGGACAGCGTCTGACTGAAGGTCATGCCGAGGCTGCGGGCCGCCTCGCCCTGCCCCTTGGGCACGGTGTTGATGCCCGAGCGCAGCGCCTCGCAGATGAACGCCGAGGTGTAGCAGCCGAGCGCGAGCACCGCGAACACCTTGAAGGGCAGCACGAGTCCGAACCGCGGCAGGCCCAGCAGCACCGCGAAGAACAGCAGCGTCAGCGGCGTGTTCCGCAGGACGGCCACCCACACGGCCCCGAACACCCGGAACGACCCGACGGGGGCGACCCGGAACGAGGCCATCACGAACCCGAGCGCGAGCGCGAGCAGCGAGGCGTACACGGTGAGTTCCACGGTGCCGAGGAAGCCGTCCCCGAACGTGGAGAAGTTGTCTGTCAGTACGTCCACGACGCCTCCTCAGCTCGCCGGGTAGCGGTCGATGGCGGGCGGCTTCGGCGCCGGGACGCCGGAGAGCCCGAGGGTCGCGTCGTACGCCTTCTTCCAGTCGCCGTCCTTCTCCCGGGCGGCGAGGGCGTCGTCGACGGCGAACCGCAGCGTGGTGTCGCCGCGCGGCACCCCGATGCCGTAGGGCTCCTTCGAGAACGGCTTGCCGACCAGCTTGAGTTCGTCGGGCACCTTGGCCGCGTACCCGATGAGGATCGCGTCGTCGGTGGTGACGGCGTCGACCTGATAGGTCAGCAGATTGTCGACACACACGGAGTACGTGTCGTACGCGACGAGCGTCGCCTTCGGGTAGTCCTGCTTGATGCGCTGGTACGGCGTGGAGCCCGCGGCGGAGCACACGCGCTTGCCGTTCAGGTCCTCGGGGCCCTTGATGTCGTCCTCGTCGTGCCGCACGAGCAGGCCCTGCCCGGCCATGTAGTAGGGGCCCGCGAAGCCGACGAGCTTCTTGCGGAGGTCGTTGATGGTGTAGGTGCCGACGTAGTAGTCGATCTGCCCGTTCTGCAGGGCGGTCTCGCGGTTGGCGGAGGCGATCGTCTTGAAGGAGATCCTCGCGGGGTCGAGGCCGAGGGAGGCCGAGACCATCTTGGCGATCTCGATGTCGAAGCCCGAGTACCTGCCGGTCGCCGGGTCCTTCTCGCCGAGGTAGGGCTGGTCCTCCTTGGCGCCCACGACGAAGCGGCCGCGGCTCTTGGCCTTGCGCCAGGTGCCGGACTTCGTCAGCTCGAAGCCCTTGGCCACCTGGTACTTCGGCAGCTCACCGGCCGCGGGGCCCTTGGTCGGGGGGCTGCCCTCCTTGCCGCAGGCGGCGGTGGCCAGGGCGGTGAGGACGAGCGCGGCGAACAGACGTGTCGTACGGAGCATGCTCAGCCCCCCGTCAGTGCTTGAGGATCTTGGAGAGGAAGTCCTTGGCGCGTTCGCTCTCCGGGTGGGTGAAGAAGTCCTCGGGGGCCCGGTCCTCGACGATGCGGCCGTCGGCCATGAAGACCACGCGGTTGGCGGCCGAGCGGGCGAAGCCCATCTCGTGGGTGACGACGACCATGGTCATGCCGTCCCTGGCGAGCTGCTGCATGACTTCGAGGACCTCGTTGATCATCTCCGGGTCGAGGGCCGACGTCGGCTCGTCGAAGAGCATGACCTTGGGGTCCATGGCCAGCGCGCGGGCGATGGCCACGCGCTGCTGCTGGCCGCCGGAGAGCTGCGCCGGGTACTTGTCGGCGTGCGCGCTGAGGCCGACGCGTTCGAGCAGCTCACGGGAGCGCTGGTCCGCCTCGTCCTTCTTGCGGCCCCTGACCTTCACCTGGCCCATGGAGACGTTCTGCAGCACGGTCTTGTGCGCGAAGAGGTTGAACGACTGAAAGACCATGCCCACTTCGGAGCGCAGCCGCGCCAGCTCCTTGCCCTCCTCGGGCAGCGGCTGTCCGTCGAGGCTGATCCGGCCCGACTGAATGGTCTCGAGACGGTTGATCGTCCGGCAGAGCGTTGATTTTCCCGACCCCGAAGGGCCGATGACCACGACCACCTCCCCCTTGCCGACGGTGAGGTCGATGTCCTGGAGGACATGCAGCTCTCCGTAGTACTTGTTCACATCACGCAGCTCGATCAACGGATCGACGGCCATGCCCAGACCTGCCCACTCATCGCGGTGTCGGTCAGCGCAAACTATCCACGCGAAAACGGGACTTACTGGACGACACGCACTTATGGGCATTAACCGTATTTGAGGCTATGTTTCCTGGCGGCTACGTCTCGGACGCCTCCGCGTACACCTGAGACAACTCGGGGGTCCCCTGGACCGCCCAGTCGAGCCCCGCGGCGACCACGTCGATCTCCCGCCCGGACACCAGGCGCACCACCGGGGTGCCCCCCGGAAGGACCTGCCAGACCGCGCCCGGCACGGTCCGCACGATCACCGTGCCCAGATACAGGCCCGCGTCGTTGCCGAGCCAGGGCAGCGTCTCCGCGTCGTCGCGCCAGCGCGGCGGCAGCTGGTCCAGGGCGGCCAGGGACGCCGGGGAGTCATCGAGTTCGAGGCCGGCTCCGCCCGCCTGCGAGCGCAGCAGCTCGCACTCGGCCAGCAGTTCGCCCACACCGACCGGGTCGTCCTCGAAGGCGGCCGCGAGCCGCAGCCCCGGCTCGCCCGGATGCCGCTTGCGCCATTTGTCCAAGAACGGAATGTTCATGACCGGCCTCTCCGTGGGGTGCCCGGGGCGGCCTCCCCGGACGGGCCGGGGCGGCCGGACGGCGGATCTGCGCTTCAAAGGAATGTATCTTGCGGCAGTTGATCACGGAATGAGTGGAATCGACGGAACCAGGAGCGTCAGCGACGGGTGAAGGCCAGGATCGTGGCCAGGTTCATCGGGCGGCGGGTGGAGAGGTAGAGGTAGGGCGCGGTGTGGTGCGGGCCCCGCAGCTCGACGCGCAGCGCCGTGGGGACGTAGGCGCGCAGCAGGAGCAGGGCGTAGGCGTTCGCCTTGTACGTGCGCCACTCGAAGGCCTCGCCCGCGTCGAGGATCTCCGTGCCGCCGAGGTCGTCGATCGGGATGACCCGGTCGCCCACGACGAGCGTGCCGGGCGTCACGACGATGCGGGCCGAGCCGTAGCGGTGGACCAGCGGGCCGAGGACGCCGACGACGAGGAGCACGCCGAACACGGCGGCCACGGGCCCGAACGGCAGCAGCAGCCCGCCGAGGAGACAGCCCGCGAGCACGACGAGGAACCACCACACGGCCGGGACGCTCAGGCGCTCATCGTAAAGGTGCATGCGGCCATCCTGGCACTGGCGTACGGGCCGGGGTGAGGGGGCCGCCCCATGGACGGGGCGCGCGACCCCGGCCCGCGGTCGGGACGTCGGGAGGGGCGCCGCCCGGCCCGGGTGGGCGACCTTGGCCGGATCGTGTGCCGGTGGCCATGCCGCGTTCATTGACGGGCATCTGACTGCTCCTTAGTTTCATCACGCACCATCAGCTTCATCACGCACCGCCGGATTCATCACGCACCGTCTGTCGTCAGCAGCCGCATGAGGCGCCATCAGTTCGTGGTGTGCGCGTCGTGCGCGTCGTGTCCGCCGTGCACCACGTCGTAGGAGGGATCCGTCGTGCGAAGACGCATCTGGGGAGCCGCCGCCGTACTCGCCCTGCTCACGGGTCTCGCGCCGGTGGCCGCCGCCGAGGCGGCGCCGGGGCAGGCGGCGCAGCGCTCGCCCTCGCCGAAGAACTCCCGGCCGCTGCCCCTGGAGCGGCTGTTCGACAACCGGGCCGTCAGTGACGACGCGCGGCCCGGCGGGGCCGACTTCGACGGGGCCGGAGCGTCGTTGTCCGCGCGGGACCTGGCCGCCGCCGGCTGGACCCCCGGCCGGGCGCTCGGCGTCGACGGCGCCCGGGTCACCTGGCCGGACACGGCGGCGGGCGAGCCGGACAACGTACGGGCCGACGGGCAGTCGGTGCGGGTGCGCGGGCGCGGGGACGCGCTCGCGTTCCTGGTCGCGGGCACGGGCGGCAGCGCGACCGGGACGGGCAGCGTGCGCTACCGGGACGGCTCGCGCACCCCCTACCGCCTGACGGCCCCGGACTGGCGCGGCGGCCCCCTCGCCACCAAGTCCGTCGCCCTGCCCCACATCAACACGCCCGGCGGCCAACTCACCGAGCGCGCCCGGCTGTACGTGGTCACGGTGCCGGTCGTCCGAGGGCGCGAGGTGGCCTCCGTGGTCCTGCCCCGCGACCCCGGCGCCGGCACCGACCTGCATGTCTTCGCCGTGTCGGTGCGGGGCGAGACCAAGGGGTGGACGGGCACCTGGGCGGCCTCGACCGCCGGGCAGACGGCGGTGGGGCCCTGGCAGGACCGGACCGTCCGTCTCGTGGTGCACACCAGCGCCGGGGGGCCGCGGGTCCGGATCCGGCTCGACAACACCTTCGCGGCCGCGCCGGTACGGATCGGGAGCGCCACGGTCGCCGTGCGGGCGGCGGGCGCCGGGGCCCGGGGGGAGCCGGTGGCGCTGCGGTTCGGCGGGCGTACCGGTGCCGAGATTCCCGCCGGGGCGCAGGTGTTCAGCGATCCGCTGCGGTTCGCGGTGCCCTCGGACGCGCATCTCCTCGTCAGCTTCCACCTGCCGGGCCCGGTGGCCTCCGCGCCCGTGCACAGCCAGGCCCTCCAGACCTCGTACGTCAGCGGGCCCGGCGACCACACGGCCGACGGCTCCGGCGCCCCGTACACCTCGACGCTGCGGACCTGGCCGCTGCTCACCGGCGTCGACGTCGGCGGCGGGCCCGGGTCCGTGGTGCTGCTCGGCGACTCCATCACCGACGGCGTCGGCTCCACGCCCGACACCGACCGGCGCTGGCCCGACGAGCTGGCCCGGCGCCTTCTCGACCAGGGCCCCGGTTCCGGGGTGCCGCGCTACGGCGTCCTGAACCAGGGCATCTCCGCGAACCGCGTCCTCACCGACCGCTACCCCGGCGACGGCGTGTCCACCGACACCGGTGGCGTCAGCGCCCTGCACCGCCTCGACCGGGACGTCTTCGCCCAGACCTCCGCGCGGACCCTCGTTGTCTTCGAAGGCGTCAACGACGTGCGGGCCGGGGCGGCCGCCTCGGACGTCGTCGCCGGGCTGCGTGAGATCGCCCTGCGGGCGCGGGAGCGGGGGATGCGGGTGGTCGCTGCGACCGTCGTGCCCTGTGAGGGGGAGGCCCGGTGCACTGCCGCGGTGGACGCGGAGCGGGTGAAGGTCAACTCCTACCTGCGGGGCGGCGGCGACTTCGACGCCGTCCTCGACTTCGACGCCGTGCTGCGTGATCCCGCCCGTCCGGCGCGGATGCTGCCCGCCTACGACAGCGGGGACCATCTCCATCCGGGCGATGCGGGGCTCGCTGCGCTGGCCGGGTCGGTGCCGTTGGGGGTGCTGGTGCCGTAGGCCTGCCGGGGGCTCCCCTGCCCCGCCCCTTCCCGAAACCGGGGCTCCGCCCCGGACCCCGGATCGGCGCTGCGCGCCTCGTCCTCAATCGCCGGGCGGGCTGGAAAATCCAGCCCGCCCGGCGATTGAGGAGCGGAGTGCCAGGGCGGAGCCCCAGGAGGGGCGGGCGGGTGGGGAAAAGCCCCTCCGGCGATGGGGGACGAGCGCGCAGCGCGATCGGCAGCGGACCGTCCCGCCCGCACGGGACACCCGACCGGCTGGGTGGGGGAAGGCTCACAGGTCCAGGTCGACCACCACGGGCGCGTGGTCCGACGCGCCCTTGCCCTTGCGTTCCTCGCGGTCGACGTAGGAGTCGGACACCGCCTTGGCGAAGGGCTCGTTGCCGTAGACGAGGTCGATGCGCATGCCGTTGTTCTTGGGGAAGGCGAGCTGGCGGTAGTCCCAGTAGGTGTAGGGGCGGTCGTACTTGAGGGGCCGGGGGACGATGTCCGTGAGGCCGGTCTCGCGGAGCGCGGCGAGCGCGCCCCGTTCGGCGGGGGTGACGTGCGTGGCGCCTTCGAAGAGGGCCGGGTCCCAGACGTCGTCGTCGGTCGGCGCGACGTTGAAGTCACCGAGGACGGCGAAGGGGCGGGGCCCGGCCGCGTCCTCGGCGACGGCGGCCTTGAGGGCCTCGAACCAGGCGAGCTTGTAGACGTAGTGGGCGTGGTCGACCTCGCGGCCGTTGGGCACGTACACCGACCAGACCCGGGCCGGGCCGCAGGTGGCGGAGACGGCGCGGGGCTCCTGCGCGCTGTCGTAGTCGGGACCGCCGGGCAGGCCCGTGGTGACGTCGGCGAGGCCGACGCGGGAGATCAGCGCGACGCCGTTCCACCTACCCGTGGCGTTCACCGCGGACTCGTACCCCAGCTCGCTCAGGGCCTCGGTGGGGAACTGCTCCGCGGTGCACTTGGTCTCCTGGACGCACAGCACGTCCGTGCCCGTCTTCTCCAGCCAGCCCAGGAGCCGGGGGAGACGAGCGGTGATCGAGTTCACGTTCCAGGTCGCAATCCGCATGGGAGACAACCTACCCGCCGCCACTGACACTCCCGGCTCCCCCGCCTCGGCACCGCCCCGGCCGGCCCCGGACCGTCACACCTCGGCGGACTCCCCCGGCGCGAGCCGCGCGTGGTCCGTGCCGCCGAGCCGCCCGATGTGCCCGCCGTAGATCGGCAGCGCCAGGTCGGTGAGGAGGGCGTCGTGGATGTCGTAGGCGCGCCGCGGCTTGACCTCGCGTACGTAGTCGATGACTTCGGAGATCTTGTTCCAGGGGGCCATCACCGGGACCATCAGGGTGTCCACGGGGTGCTCGGGCACCGTGAACGCGTCACCGGGGTGGAAGACGGTGCCGTCGACCAGGTAGCCGACGTTGGTGACGCGGGGCAGGTCGGGGTGGATCACGGCGTGCAGTTCGCCGTGGACCTGGACGTCGAACCCGGCGGCCGTGAACGTGTCGCCGTGGCCGACGGTGTGCACGCGCCCCGGGAAGGCCGCCGCGAGCTGGTCCGCGACGGACGCGAGGGTCCACAGCTCCGTGGCGGGGTCGGCCTCGAGGGCGGCGCGCAGATGCCCCTCGTGGAAGTGGTCGGGGTGCTCGTGCGTGACCAGGAGGGCGTCGGCCCCGGTGGCCGCGTCGTCCTCGCTGAAGCCCCCCGGGTCGATGACGAGGAGGCGGCCGTCCTTCTCCAGGCGCACGCACGCGTGGGACTTCTTGGTGAGCTTGATGGGAGAGGTCGTCATGCCCTCCATCCTGCTCCTCCTCCCGTCCCTCGGGGCCGACCGGGGCGGCCCCGAGGGGTGTCCCGGGAGCGAGGCGGGGCCCGCAGGGGCCCGGAGGGGTGTGCCCGGCGCCTACTCCTGCGGGGTGGTCTCCTCGCGGATCACCGTCTGGGCGACCCGGAACGCGCTGTTGGCCGCCGGGACCCCGCAGTACACCGCGGCCTGCAGCAGCACTTCCTTGATCTCGGCCGGGGTGAGGCCGTTGCGGAGGGCGGCGCGGGTGTGGAACGCCAGCTCGTCCAGGTGGCCGCCCGCGACGAGGGCCGTGAGGGTGACGCAGCTGCGGGTGCGGCGGTCCAGGCCCTGGCGGTTCCAGATCTCGCCCCAGGCGTAGCGGGTGACGAGGTCCTGGAAGTCCGCGGAGAACTCGTCGGCGGCGGCCATGGCCCGGTCGACGTGCGCGTCGCCGAGCACCTCGCGGCGGACCTTCATGCCCTGGGCGTACGCGTCCGGGCGGGCGTCCGTCGCGACGGGCTGCTCGACCGCGGCGATCTCGGCGAGCGGTGCGGCCGGGGGCGGCGCCAGCACGGGCTTGACGGGGGGCGCGGCGATGGCGTGCTGGCCGGTGGCGTGGGCGTCGGGGGCGGCCTGCCAGGCGCTGGTGAAGTGGCGTACGAGCAGATCGGTGACCGCGCCGGGCTGCTCCACGGGGGCCAGGTGGGAGGCGCCGGGCACCACGGCGAGGCGGGCGTCGGGGATGCCCGCGACGAGGGTGCGGGCCTCGCCCTGTCCGGTCACCTGGTCCTCGGAGCCGACCAGGACGAGGGTGGGCACTCCTATGCTGGCGAGCTCCGCGCGGATGTCGAAGGCCGCGAGCGCCTCGCAGGCGGCGATGTAGCAGCCGGGGTCGGTGGTGCGCACCATCTGCACGGCCCAGTCGGTGATGGCGGGCTGGGCGGCGGCGAAGCCGGGGGTGAACCAGCGTTCCGGGGAGCTGCGGGCGATGGGGTCGAGGCCGTTGGTGCGGACGATCACCCCGCGCTGGCGGAACTCGTCGGCGGTGCCGAACCGCGGCGAGGTGGCGATGAGCGCGAGCGAGGCGACGCGGTGCGGGTTGCGCAGCGCCAGTTCGGCGCCGATGGCGCCGCCGAGCGCGCAGCCCGCGAACCCGAAGCGCTGCACGCCGAGCTCGTCGAGCGTGGCGAGCACGCGGCGGGCCAGTTCACCGACGGAGTCCACGGGGTGGGCGGGGGCGCCGCCGTGTCCGGGCATGTCGAAGCGGATGACCCGCCAGTTCTTGCTGAGTTCGGGCACCTGCCGGTCCCACATGTGCCATGTGGTACCCAGTGAGGGACCCAGGACCAGGACCGGGGCGTCTTCTGGCCCGTCAAAGCGGTATTGCAGGGTGTTCTTCGGTGTCTCACTCACCCGCCCGACCCTCTCATCTGTCACGAGATGTCACATCGTCGGGGTGAACCTACCGGGTCTTGGCCCTCTCTCGACGCCAGGTCCGAGCACTGTCGGATCTGGCGTCGAACACGGCTTCCAGGTGACTCGGGTGACCTGGCCGACAACACGTTCACCTCGGTCGGCGGGCTTCAAGGACCCCGGCCTCCTGGAGACTTCGTCGTCGGTGCTGCTGCCACCCGCGCAGGATCACAAGGTCATGGTTCTCGGCGGAGACGGCGTGGGCGAGTCGCCGAAGGCGACTGCCCGTACCGCGATCGTCGATCCCGCATGACGCCCGCCCCGCCTTCGAGGCCGGGCCCGACCTCCCGGAGAAGACCCGTTACTCGAACAGTGCGCTGGTGCCGGACGACGCCGTGTTCACGACCGGTGGCAGCCGCGGCTACCGCGGCCGCGACGCCAGCGACACCGTCCGCTCCCAGATCCACGACCCGGAGAAGAACTGCGCCGCGTACCGCGGACGCCGGACGCATCCGGCACGTGCGTCTCACGCGGCCCGGCTCCGCCACCCACGTCACCGACTTCGACCAGCGGCCCATCGCTCTCCGCGTCGTCCGCCGGGACAAGGATGCCCTGACCGTGAGCGTGCCTGGCGGCAGCTCCCTCATCCCGCCCGGCTGGTACATGGTCTTCGCCACCGACCGGGACGGCATTCCCTCGCGGGCAGCCTGGGTCCACGTACGGTAGGCCTCTGGCCGGGGTGGTTCAGGCTCCGCCCGACGTCGCCTCCAGCCGGAACGAGCGCACCACCGCCACCGTGCATCCGCCGACGAACAGGGCCGAGAGAGCCGCCAGCCGAAGCTCCGCCCCGCGCAGCTCTCCCGGTGTGGCGACGCCCCGCGTGGGCGCCCGCCCCCCGCGGGTCGTACACCACGGGCAGGGTGTCCCCCACCGTGGTCGACTCGGCGCAGCCGCGCCACACTTCAGCGCCCGCCGGAACGGCGTCGATGTCCGTGACCGAACAGACGGAACGCCCGTGTCCGGCCGCCTGAACCGAGGCCACCCGGGCCGGCTCCACACGGCCGCGCTGCTGCAGCGCTACCCCGGCCGCGACATCCGGTGCCGTGAAAGCCAGGCACGCGCCCAGCATCGCGACCAGACCGATCAGCACACGTCCGGCTCGCAGCACCACCAGGTACAGCACCAGGACGGCGACCACCGTCAGGCCGAGTTCGCCGGTCACCAGACCTCGAGGGCCGCCCCACATCCCGGCAAAGGCCGACCCGACGATCACCACTGCTGTGGCGCCCCCGACCGCGAGCCCCTCGGCCAGCAGCCGCCCAGGAATCCCTATGAACTCTGCGGGCCCCCACAGGACGCTCCGCAGGTGCTCGGCGAGACCGGACGCAGCCCAGCGGCGAACCGCCGTGCCCTGACATGTCGCTCGCATACCGAACCCCCTCCCTCATCGGACCCGACGATGTCGCGACCACCTTGCACGCTGCCCCGCCTTGGGCGCGCCGTTCCCGACCGGACGGGACCCGGGCGTCACGCTGCCGGGCCCCGGCAGCCCACCGCTCAGGACACATACGGGCCCTGCCGTGCCGTGACGCGCCCACCACATGTCACACGCACCGCCACGCCACCTGGTCAGCAGTGGCGCGACTTCCTCGACGTCCAGGTCGACGCCGGCCAAGCGCAGGATCTCGACGACATCAGCCATGGAGCGGGCGACCCCGGCGCGCTTGCCGCGGAAGCCTGACCATCGGCCGCTCCCGGCACGCAGGACGTGCGCCACGACGGGAGACGGCGCGGTCCTGTCGCCACCGGGGGCCGCGACCACGCGGTGGCGACGGACGCTGGTTCGCGGCCGTACGGAACAGCGGGCCGTACGTGTCGAGCGGCCATGCCGTCCGACTCTCCCGCCCTTCGACGATGCGGGCAGGAGATCCTGAATGCCGCTGGTCAGCCTGCCGTCGGTGATTCCCCCCAGCCCAGCGGATACGGGTCCGTGCCCGCGCCCCGAGACGGTGCCGGTGGTTCGCCGCCCGCCTGGTTGAAGTCCGTCAGCACGTCGATGAGCGCCATTCGCTGCTGCGGGGCGAGCCGCTCGACGATCGACGCGATCTCCTGGCGGCGCCGCGCGGTGACATCCTCCACCGTGCGGTGCCCTTCGTCGGTGAGCCGCAGCAGGGTCTCGCGGCGGTTGTCGGGATTGGTCTGCCGGGCCGCGAGCCCGGCCGCGATCAGCCGGTCGACCATGCGCATCGCCGTCGACGGGGCCACGCCCAACAGCTCGGCCAGCGCGACGAGTTTGGTCTCCCCCCGCGAAGAGAGCACCACCAGCATGCGGAACTGCGGCAGCGTCACCCGGTCCTCGACCTCGGCGAGGGAACGCGCGGACACCGCTACCAACACCCGCGACGCCGTCAGCACGGCACGGGTCACCGCATCCACATCGTCCATGCGCTCCACCGGAGTCGCTTTCCTGGCCATGGCACTTTTCTCCCCTGTCCGCCCTGCTCACAGCGCAGCGCGCCCTCCGCCTCTCGATGTGCATCGTGCACCGTCACCGTCACCGGTAGCGCAGCAGCAGCATGGCCGCGTCGTCGTGCAAGGGGCCCCTCGCGTGCCGTACCACGTCCTCGCGCAGCGCCTCGATCGCGGCCTCGGCCTCGGGGCTCTTGAGCAGGCCGGCGCGCTCTTCCAGGGGGAAGAACGTGCCGTCCGCGTCGCGGGCCTCGGTCACGCCGTCGGTGTAGAACAGGAGTTGATCGCCCGGGGCGAAGTCGACGCGGTAGGAGCGGGGTGGCTCGCCTCCGTGCGTTCCCAGGCCGAGCGGAAGAGCGTAGGCGGGCGGGCGGAGGAAGTCGACACAGCCGTCGGAGCGTACGAGCATCGGGGCCGGATGCCCGCAGTTCAGCAACACCGCGGCCCGCTCCTCGACCCGCACCTCGGCGAGGACCACGGTCACGAACTTCTCACCGTTCGCCTCCCGGGCCACACTGCGCTCCAGGCGGGCGGCGAGAGCGACCAGGTCCGGCTCGTCGTGCGCCGCCTCACGAAAGGCGCCCAGCACCAGCGCCGCCGTCTCCACCGCGGCAAGTCCCTTGCCCTGCACATCTCCGACGATCACCCGCACACCGTGGGGGGAGGCCACGACCTCGTACAGGTCGCCGCCGATCCGCGCCTCCGCGACCGCTGAGGTGTAGGAGACAGCGACCTGCAGCGGTCCCGCGCTTCGCGGCACCGGGCGCAACAGCACCCGCTGCGCCGCTTCGGCAATCGAGCGCATACTGGCCAGTTCCGCCTCGCGCCGCCCGCGCATCACCGCGGCCGTGACACCCGCAGCGGTCACTCCCACCACGGACGCCATCGCCGTGTAGCCGCGCCGGGTGCCGAAGAGACCGTCGTAGGCACCCAGCCCCACGCACAACAGCAGTGCCACGACTCCGATCAGCGCGGTGCGCCGCCAGGTACCGATCAGCCCGGCGAAGGCAGGCCCGAGCGACACCAGCGGGAGGAACCCCACCTCAGGACCTGCCGTGAGGTCCACAACGGTCACGACGGCCATCATCACGACCGG